>DASZYU010000231.1:0-15143 GCA_035545215.1 Puia sp. | reverse complement strand
TTCGAGAGCATCGACTCGTTCAATACTTTCTACCCGATGGAAGTGATCGCGACCGCAAAAGAAACGGCCGCGCTCCGGGCAAAAAACGCTGCACGCTCGTTCCTGGTGTTTCCCGAAGACCGCGACCACCCGATACGCATGCGTCACGATCTGCCCCGGCGCTGGATCGGTAAAGACCCGCGCCGCCCGATCGCGGGAACGGCGCAGCGCGGCGAATGGTTCGCCTATCAATTGGGCGTCTACGCATTGAAAGACCTGGACGAGGTGCGGGTGACCTTCAGCCCGCTGGCCCCCGGTTCGGGTGCGCCGATCCCGGCAGGGAAATGCAGCTGTATCAACACGGCGGGCGTCAGCTATGACGGCAAACCGTTCAAGAAGGATGTCCGCGTGAACGCGGGCGAGGTGCAGGCGCTCTGGTGCGGCATCGACGTTCCGCGCGGTATCGCGCCGGGTATTTACAAAGGCACCGTGACCGTCGGGGCGGGCGGTGAGCGGTGGACGGGTCGGGTGGCGATCCGGGTTGGCGAGCAGCAGGCGGCCGACGGCGGTGCGAGCCATCCCGAACACATGACGCGGCTGAAATGGCTGAACTCGACACTCGCGCAGGACAATACCGTGATCGCGCCGTACACACCGCTGACCGTACAGGGCGACACGCTGATCGGGCTGCTGGGCCGCGACATCCGGCTCAGTCCGCAGGGTTTCCCCGAACAGATACGCACCTATTTCACACCCGGCATGACCTCGATCGGCACGGTCCCGCATCCCATCCTCGCCGAAAATATCCATTTCCACTTTACGCGCGCCGCGGACGGAAAGGACATCCGGCTGAAAAACGAAGGCGTCCGGTTCGTCGAAAAAACCCCGGGCACGGTCCGGTGGGAGGCCGCCAGCTCGGCGGACCAGTTGCGGATGGACGTCCGCGCATCGCTCGAGTTCGACGGGTTCCTCGCTTATACGGTAAAGGTAACCGCGCTCGAGGACCTTGACCTGAAAGACATCACCATGCATATCCCGTTCGAAAAGGCCGCGGCCACCTACCTGATGGGCCTGGGCCGGAAGGGCGGCTACCGGCCCGACAGCATGTTGCACTGGAAATGGGATGTCGCGCACAAGAACCAGGACGGCGCCTGGATCGGAACCGTGAACGCGGGTTTGCAGTACTCGCTCCGCGACGAACGGTATGTCCGTCCGCTGAATACGAATTTCTACCTGCAAAAGCCGCTGGTCGATCCTGTCTCCTGGGACAACGGCGGCCAGGGCGGTATCGATGTCGGCATCAAGGGCAGATCGATGCTCGCCAATAATTACAGCGGTCCGCGTCACCTCAGGAAGGGGGATTCGCTTTTTTACAATTTCAATCTGCTGATCACCCCTTTTCACGCCCTGAACACCGACGACCAGTGGGCCACGCGTTATTATCATCATTATGAGGACCCGCGTACGATAGCGGCGACAGGGGCGACCGTCGTCAACATCCATCACGGCACGCCGATCAATCCCTGGATCAACTACCCGTTCATCGAATGGCAAAGGATGAAAGGGTATATCGACACCGCACACCGGCTCGGGCTGAAAGTAAAGATCTACAACACCGTCCGCGAGCTGTCGGATCATGCCTATGAGCTGTTCGCGTTGCGGAGCCTCGGGCACGAGATCTATACTGCGGGACCCGGCAAGGGCTTTTCATGGCTGCAGGAACACGTGGGCGACGATTACATCCCCGCCTGGTTCGTCCCTGGGGTGAAGGATGCAGCGATCATCAATTCGGGCGTCAGTCGCTGGCACAACTACTATGTCGAAGGCATGAACTGGCTCGTGCAAAATGTAGGCATCGACGGCATCTATCTCGACGATGTCGCTTTTGACCGGGTTACGATGAAGAGGATCAAACGGGTCCTGACACAGGACGGTCATCCCGGCATCATCGATCTGCATTCGGCCAACCAGTACAATCCCCGCGACGGATTCAACAACAGCGCCAACCTGTACATGGAGCATTTTCCCTATCTCAACCGGCTGTGGTTCGGCGAATATTTCGATTACGAGCACAACGGCCCCGATTTCTTCCTGACCGAGGTCAGCGGCATTCCTTTCGGGTTGATGGGGGAGATGTTGCAGGGCGGAGGCAACCCGTGGCGCGGCATGGTCTATGGAATGACCAACCGGATGCCGTGGTCCGACAATGCCGATCCGCGTCCGATCTGGAAGGCCTGGGACGATTTTGGAATGAAGGGCACGCAAATGCTCGGTTATTGGAGCCCGTCCTGCCCGGTCAGGACGGGCAGCGAAGACGTGCCCGCGACGGTATACAAAAAGAAAGGCGCCGCCCTCGTGGCGCTCGCGTCGTGGGCGCCGCAGGATACGACGGTAAGACTTCACATCGACTGGCAGCAACTGGGCATCGACCCGGCCCACGCAGTCATCGAAGCGCCCGCCATCCCGAATTTCCAACCCGCGCGGCGGTTTGCCGCGGACGAGGCGATCCCGGTCGAAAAAGGGAAAGGCTGGATGCTGATCATCCGGTGAGCGGTATCCGCACGGTCAGCGTGCAACCTTTGCCCGGCTCGGAGCTTATGTCGACCTCTCCATTGTAGAAACCGACCCGGTTGCGGATATTGCGCAGACCGATACCCGCGACCTTCTTGGCGGGGTTGAAACCGATACCGTTGTCGCGGATGCTCAGTTCGAGATTGTCCCCCCTTTTCAGAACGATCACCGCGTCTTTGGCGTGCGCGTGTTTGATGATGTTGTTCAGCTGCACCTGTACGATGCGGTAGCAGGTAAGCTTGATGTCCTCGTCGGCGACATCGGATGTATAGCCCGACGTATCGAGATGCAGCGACAGCGTGGCGGCCAGCGGCAGGTTTTCGATCAGCTTCGCCAGCGCGTGATCGAGCGTCATACCGTCGAGCGAGGGGGCCACCAGCGACTGCGACAACTGGCGGATCTCTTCCATCGCCGACTGGAGGTTCTGATGGCTTTTGAGCAGGATTTCGGTCACCGCCTCCTCGGCGCTTTCCTTCATCGCGATGTCGAGATAGAGTTTGGTGGCGGCCAGTATCTGGTTGATGTTGTCGTGCAGCTCCTTGCCGATCTCCTCCCTTTCCCTTTCCTGTACCTGGATGCTGGTCTGCGTGATCAGCTTTTGCTGCATATCGCGTTGCCGGGCCAATTCCGCTTCGGCGCGCAGTTTCTCGGTGATATCGATCGCCAGGATCAGCAGGACGGGCTCGCGTCCGTGGAGCAGGTCGTGCGCAATCACCTCGACGTCGATGAGGCTGCCGTCCTTTTTCTTGTGTTTCCAGATGCCGGATCGGTACACGCCGGGGTTGCTGTCATACCAGAGCTGGCCCGTGGCTATGGAAAGGAATTCCTCCCTGGTATAGCCGTAGTGTGCGGTGGCGGCCGCGTTCACGTCGATGATCCGCAGGTTCTTCAGCGAGAACATCCACATCGGCATGGGATTGCCTTCGAAAAGCAGTTTGTACTTCCTCTCGGAGGCGCGCAGCGCCTCGTCGGCCGTCACTCGTTGCCGCTCCATCGTGCACTTGTCGAGCGCATTCTGAACGGCATTGGGAAGCCGTTCGAGCCGGTCTTTGAGGATATAGTCGCTGGCGCCTTCCTTGATGACGTTGACGGCGTACTCTTCCGAAACAGTGGCCGTGACCAGGATCAGCGGCGCATTGATCCCCTCTTCGCGCGTGATCCGCAGCGCCTCGAGCGAATTGAAGGCCGGCAGCGAGTGGTCGGACAGGATGATATCCGGGTGAAAATCGTGCAGCGCCCGCACAAAGTCCGGCCGGTCGACCACCACTTTCTTTTCGAACCGGAAATTGGCTTTCCGAAGCACGCGGTCGACCATTTCGGCATCGGCAGGCAGGTCCTCGAGGTGCAGAATTTTTAACGGCTGTTCCATCGTTTTGGATTTAAGGTTTAATTTCCGGCATCGGGGGCTGATTGGTGAGTAGCCAGTAGAGACCCAACTGGCTGACCGCCCTGGCGAACCCTTCGAAATCGACGGGCTTCACTACGTAGCTGTTGACCCCGAGCCGGTAGCTGCTGATGATATCCTGCTCCTCCTTCGAGGAGGTCATGATCACAATGGGAATGGCGCGACTGTCGTCGCGGGATTTCAGCTGCCGGAGCACCTCGATGCCGTCGACCTTCGGCATTTTGATATCCAGCAGGATCACCTTCGGAAAACCGGCCGTCTCCCGGCCCGAGAATTGTCCGCGGGCGAAGATGAAATCAAGCGCTTCTTCTCCGTCCTTGACGTGCACCAGGTGGTTGGCCAGGTTGACCTTCTTCAGGGCGCGGATGGTCATTTCTGCATCGTGTACATTGTCTTCGACCAACAATACTTCAACTTGGTTTAGCATAGCATCGATAATTTATAGATCATCGCCGGGCTTTCAGGCCGGCAACCGGAAATAAAATACTGCGCCTGCACCCGGTGTGGATTCGGCCCAGATCTCGCCTCCATGTTTGTCCAGGATACGTTTCACCAGCGCCAGACCGACGCCCGTCCCCTCGAATTCTTCCTGGCTATGCAGACGCTGGAACACCTTGAACAGCTTGTCGGCATACCGCATGTCGAAACCCGCCCCGTTGTCGCGGACGAAATACACGGTTCCCTTGCCGTTCTCCGTGGCCCCGACCGTGATACGGGGATGAGGCGTTTTCGAGGAATATTTCATCGCGTTGCCGATCAGGTTCAGCCACACCTGTTTGAGCAGGTCTTCGTCCCCCCGGCAGGGCGGCAGCGGGTCCACGCAAACCAGGAACCTGTCCTCGGGCCAGACCTCTTTCAGTTCTCTCACGCAGGTGTCGGTCAACGCCTGCATATCGGTCGTCTGCCGTCGCACCTCGCGTTTACCCAGCCGCGAGAAGGCGATCAGGTCGTCGATCAGCCTGCCCATCATCTTTACATTGCTGAGGATATTGCCGGTGATGCGTTTGGCCTCGTCGTCGAAGGTGGCTTCGTAGTCTTCCTTGAGCATCATCGCGTATCCGCTGACGGCCCGCAGCGGGGCCCGCAGATCGTGTGACACGGAATAGGAGAATGCTTCGAGTTCTTTATTGACCGTCTCCAGCTCCCTCGTCCGGAGGCTGACCTTGTTTTCCAGTTCTTCGTGTGCGTGCCGGACTTGCGCAGCCATGGAATTGAAGGATCTCGCCAACCTTCCGATCTCGTCGCGCCGGTCGGTGACGACTGCGGGGGAATAGTCTCCGGCTTCGATCGCTGCCGTTGCCTGCATCAGGCGGTCCAGCGGCCGGGTGAAGCTCCGGCTGATCCGCCAGGCGATGAAGCTGCCCGTCAGGACGAGCAGGAGGCCGATGACGATCATCCAGAACAGGAACCGGTTGGCCGCCTCCAGGACCTGGTCGGTCGACAGTTCGACGACGACGCGCCATTTCGTCCCCGGTATGTTCATCGCGTCTGCAATAACCCTGCCTCGCGGGCGCGTATAGCTGACGGGGTTAGCCGGGTTCTTCGACACCGCGGGGGGCGCCGCCACCGGTTTCAACATGTCGGTCCATAACGTGCCGTCGGTATTGCCGACAAACAGCGCGGCTTCCGAACCCATCAGTTGGGTCAGCTGGGCCAGCGCTTTGGGCGTCGTCCGGACCGTCCGCCACCGGTACAGGTAACCGACGGGCTTTCCTTCCTGGATGACCGTCGCGATCGCTGGATAGTACATGCTGTCGCCGGCGAAATAGAATTTTCCTATAAAATTGCTGTCGGATTTACCCCTGACCTCCGCCGCAGCGGCCGGGATGAAGTGCAGGTTCCCGGATTCGGCGGCCGCGGCCGTGCGCAGACGCCGGCCGGCGTGGAGTACCACGGATCCCTGCAGGTCGCGCAGATCGACCGCGACGGTTTGCGAGTCGGCGAGCAGGTGGTTGAGCGCTTCGAGCGCCTCGCCCGGACGGGGAGCGTTTCGGGCATCGGGGGCCAGGAAACGGCGGATCTCCGCTTTGCCCGCAATGGTCTGGGTGGCAGAAGCCATCGTGTGCGCCTGTTGTTCGAGCATGGATGACAGTTGCCCGGTGAGCCTGCGCAGACGGGTCTCTCCGATCGCCATCGTCGCGCGGCGGATACCCAGGTAAGAGATCGTTCCGAACAAGAAAATGAGGATGAGCAGGAGGAGACAAATCAGCATCGGTAGCTGCTGCCGAATGGATAGGTTCCGCAACAAAAAGGGATGCGGTTCAACATTGTTGGACGCTCGATCTTGCATGTGGCTTTCAGGTTTCAGGCAGGTTGTCTCCGGGTCGGACAGTTAATTATACAAATTTAAACGGAAACCAGGAAGTAATAGCCATTAAAATGGGCTTAAATTTTTGCCCGCAGGCGGCGGGAATGCCTATTTTTGGAACCATGAAAATCTATAGAACCAGCGGAGGCCCATTTCTTCATGACGGCGAAGGATATTGGCTGCTCGATCAACCCTGGGAGCGCCTCATCAACCGAAGTGGTCTGCATGCTTACCTGCGTTCGCTGATGACCGGAGCCGCCACTGTACCGGCGGCGGAAGCGGGCGCTCTGTTGAACAGCGGGTTGATGGCCCCTATCGGGCCGCAGCAGGAAATATGGGCAGCCGGCGTCACTTACCTGCGAAGCCGCGATGCACGCATGGAAGAATCGGCGGAGTCTGGCGGGGCGACCTTTTACGACAAGGTGTACGTAGCTGAGCGGCCCGAATTGTTTTTCAAATCGCTCGGCCACCGCGTCGCGGCGCATGGCGAGCGGGTGAATATCCGTCGCGATTCGACCTGGGACGTCCCCGAACCTGAGCTGACGCTTTTCATCAACTCGAACGCCGAGATCCAGGGCTACACGGTAGGTAACGACATGAGCTCGCGGAGCATCGAAGGAGAGAACCCGTTGTATCTTCCGCAAGCGAAGGTTTACGATCGCAGCGCCGCCCTGGGCCCCTGTCTGTATGTGCCGGCGGAACCCCTACCTCCGTCGACCCAGATCCGGATGGGCATCTTCCGCGACGGTAAACAGGCGTATTCGGGCGAAGTGGCGATCTCGCAGATCAAACGCCGGCTGCCGGAGCTCGCGCAGTGGCTGTACCGCGAAATGGATTTCGGGCAGGGCTGTTTCCTGATGACGGGCACCTGTCTCGTGCCTTCGCACGAATTCACGCTCAGGGAGGGGGACAGCGTGGAGATCAGCATCGACGGCATCGGCACGCTGGTAAATACGGTCGGTCTCCGGCCGAAACACGAAAATGACGGGAAGCACTGACATCGGCGCGGGCGCGACCATCCGGGTTGCGCTGCTGGGAGATACCTCCACGCAGTTGCTCGCCAGGGCGCTGACCCGGAACGCATCGCAGCGGGGACTGACGCTGTCGGTGTGGGAGGCCGGTTTCGACCAGATCGAAAGCGCGGTATTTGCCGCCGGCTCGGACCTGTACACGCATGAACCCGGAGTGATCATCCTTTTTCATTCGACGCAACGGCTGCTCGAACGATACGACCGGCTGAGCAGGGAAGAACAACTGCGCCTCGCCGACGAACGCCTCCAACTGGTGCGCGAACTGACGGCGGCTGTCCATGCCCGGTGCAAGGCCAGTCTGCTCTATTATAATTACCCCGAAACCGACGACGCCGTATTCGGCAGCTATGCCAACAAGACCGAGCACGCTTTTCTTTTTCAATTGCGCAAACTGAATTTCGGGTTGATGACCTATGCGGCCGCCCAGCCCGGTTTCTATCTCCTCGACCTGGCCGCGCTGCAGAACCGGGTAGGCAGGCCTGCGCTATACCGGCCCATGCTCTATCTCCACGCCTCTATGGCGGTTTCGGAAGCGCTGCCCGCGGTGGCGGATCTCGCCTGCGCGACGATCGGCGCGCTTTTCGGTCGCGCGAAAAAATGCCTGGTGCTCGACCTCGACAATACGCTTTGGGGAGGCGTCATCGGTGACGATGGGATCGAACACATCGAACTCGGTCCGCTGGGGATCGGGAAGGCCTTTTCCGGGTTGCAATACTGGGCCAAAAAACTCGCCCGACGAGGCATCATCCTGGCGATATGCAGCAAGAATTCGGAACAGATCGCGCGACAACCCTTTGAGACACACCCGGATATGGTACTCGGTCTGGAAGATATCGCGGTCTGGCGCGTGAACTGGAACAATAAGGCGGACAGTCTGCGCGAGATCCAATCCGCGCTGAACATCGGTTTCGACGCGATGGTCTTCCTCGACGACAACCCCTTCGAACGTGAGCTGGTGCGCGCGGCGATACCGGCTATCACCGTACCTGAATTACCGGAGGACCCCGCCGACTGGCTGGAATTCCTGTCCGGCCTCCATCTCTTTGAAACCGCCTCGCTCTCGGCGGACGACGCCGAACGGACAAAACGCTACCGCGCAGAGACGCTCCGCACCGCTGAAAAGCCGGCGGCTGGGGACGAGGAGGCCTTTCTTTCCGGATTGCAAATGGTGTCGGCCGCCGAGCTGTTCAGTACCTTTAACAGCCCGCGCGTGGCGCAATTGTGCCAGCGGAGCAACCAGTTCAACTTGCGGACCGTTCGTTATACGGAAATGGAGATCCTCCGTATGGCGGCCGAACCCGACCGGTTCACGTTCGCCTTTACGCTGGAAGACCGTTTGGGCGCCTATGGCATCATCTGTCTGGTCATCCTTGAAACCGCAACGGCGGATACGCTGTTCATCGATACCTGGCTGATGAGCTGTCGCGTATTGCAACGGGGAATGGAACCCTTCACGCTGAATACGATCGTCGAATTCGCCCGGCAGCGGAATTTCCGGTTCCTGAAGGGAGAATATCTCCCCACGCCGAAGAACCAGCTGGTCAGGGATCACTACCGGGCGCTCGGCTTTCAACCCGTAGACGGGTACTGGATCCTGGATACGACGGAGTTCCGGCCCCTGCGAACACCCGTCCGGCCTTTATCCTAAGCGAGCAGACCCGACCCGGCCCCTGCGAACACCCGTCCGGCCCCCGAGCACGCCGGTCCGCAGCCTGACGCCAATGATCACACGCACCAAAATGATGACACCCACCATAATGATTACGCGCACCATCGATACCATCGTCTCCAGGATAGCGGGTCAGGACCCGCTGCATGGCAAACGGCTGAAGAAGCACCTCGCGCGGTGCGACGACCGGTACTTCGCATTGGCGGAAGCTTTTTTTCAGAAATACGAAGCGATCCTGCGGCAGGAGGGGAAGGACATCGACTATGCGATCGACTGCTACCTGCGCATGGTGGAAGACGTGAACGCCGAAACCGTCGAATTCCTGCACACGGGCAGGTACAGCAGCAGCAGCTGGGAAGAGGTGAACGCACGCGTCTACGGCAGACCCGAAACGATGCAATATTATATGCACGGCCTCATCCTGTCGCAGTTCCTTTGGCGGCATCATTACGACATGTTTGATTATTTTTCCGCTGCACTACCGGCCAGCGCCGGTGGTGTCCGTCATTACCTGGAAGTAGGTGTGGGTCACGGGTTCTATCTTTCGCACGTGCTCGGTGCGCTCTCCCCTGAAGCCACCCTCACCGCCGTAGACGTTAGCGAAACTTCGCTCGCGCTCTCGCGCCGGTTTGCCGGGGAAGACCGGATCGACTACCGGCTGCAGGATATCTTTACCTTCGAATCCCCGCGGAAATTCGACCTGATCGTCCTCGGGGAAGTGCTCGAGCATGTGGAGCGGCCGCAAGCGTTGCTGGAGCGTCTCGGGGGGCTGCTTGCCGATAACGGAGTCCTCTTCTTTACCACGCCTGCCAATGCGCCCGCGATCGACCATCTCTATCTTTTTCACAACGTGGAAGAGATCCGCGCGCTGGCACGCGCCGCGGGTTTCCGGATCTTGTCGGAAAAGGCGTTGCCGGCCGAAGACGTATCGTGGGACAAGGCCGAACGGCTTAAAGTGGCCGTCCTTTTCGGCGCTTTCTTAACCAAACAACCGGAAAGACATGGATAGCCGGATGGTCCTGGAAACCGTCAACGCGATCTTTATCGAGGTACTCGGGAACGAATCGATCGTACTGGCCCCCGAGACCACGGCCGGCGATGTGGCGGAATGGGACTCGCTGACGCACGTGCAGCTGGTCGTGGCCATCGAAAAGAAGTTCGGCGTCCGGTTTACCTCGCGCGAGATACAGGGCTGGAAGAATGTCGGGCAGCTGGTGGATACGCTCTCGGCCAGGTTAGGATAGATATTATGCAATTGCACCATATCGGCGTCGCATGCCGGGACATCGAAACAGAGATCGGGAATATTTCCCGCATCCATACGGTCGTTCATCGAACTCACGTCGTATACGACCCCTGCCAGGACGCCACGCTGGCGATGCTGACGCTGGCCGACGGAACGCGTATCGAACTCATCGCCGGTACACCCGTGAAAACGCTGCTCAGGAAAGGCGTCGGTTACTACCATCTCTGTTTCGAAGTGGACGATATCGATTCGGAGATCGAACGGCTGCTCGGACAGGACGCCGTACTCCTGTCGCCGCCGCAACCCGCCGTGCTCTTTGACGGCCGGAAAGTGGCCTTTTTGCATGCCTCCTACGGCATCGTCGAATTATTGAGCGCAAATAAGGATTGACATGCTTTTTACCACGCTTCCCTTCCTTGTTTTCTTCGCCGCCTTTTTTCTGCTGTACTGGTTCATTTTCGCGGGCGGGCCCGCGGGCGGGGTACGGCGCCAAAACGTCCTGCTCCTGGTGGGCAGCTATTGCTTCTATTGCTGGTGGGACTGGCGTTTCGTTTTCCTGCTGGCCGGCAATTCGCTTGCCGTTTATTTTCTGGGCGGCTGGCTGCACCGGACCGCGCGCGAAGGTCACAAATCGCTGCTCGTGGGCGCCGGTCTGTCCCTCACCCTGGGAAGTCTTTTGTATTTCAAGTATTTCCATTCGCTGTTACCGCTCGGCCTCAGCTTTTACACCTTCCGGATGATCAGCTATCTCGTGGATATCCGCAAAGCAAAGACGCAACCGGCGCGTGACCTCGTCGTCTGCTGTTTGTACATCGCCTTTTTTCCCTGTCTGCTCGCGGGACCGATCGACCGGCCAGCCTGGCTGATCCCGCAGTTGGAGAGCAAACGGGCATTCCGGTATGAGGCCGGTGCGGACGGGATGCGGCAGATCCTCTGGGGACTGTTCAAAAAAATCGTCATCGCCGACAACTGCGCGGCCTTTTCGGCAGATATTTTCGCGCATTATGCCACGCTCCCGGCGAGCGCGTTGGTCTACGGCGCGCTGATGGCTACGATCTGGGTCTACGCAGACTTCTCGGGTTATTCGGATATGGCGATCGGCTTTTCGCGGCTGCTCGGATTCGAGGTGACGCCGAACTTCAACTACCCGTTTTTTGCGACGAACATTGCCGGGTTTTGGCGACGGTGGCACATCACGCTCACCAGCTGGATGACGGATTATGTCTTTACCCCGCTGAATATCCTGTTGCGTGATCTCGGCAAGACGGGTCTGGCGCTCGCCATCCTCCTTAATTTTACGCTCATCGGTCTTTGGCACGGGCCCAGCTGGACATACGTTGGTTTCGGTTTCCTGAACGGTTGTTATTTCCTGCCGATGGTGTTCCGGGGCAGAGCCAAAAAGACGGGCGGCGCCGCCGCAAGGATCGCCACCTTCCTGCTGGTGGCGTTCTCGATGGTCCTTTTCCGGTCGGCGAGCCTGTCGCAGGCGCTGGGGTATTACCGGCGAATTTTTTCGGGCTCGCTGTTCTCCCGGTTCTTCATCTTTGAAAAAGTGAACACCGTTGCAACACTGGCCTGCATCGTGGCGATGTTCATCGCCGAATGGACGCAACGCGACAAGCGGCACGCGTTGCAGATCGACGGCATCCGGGCGTTCCCGGTCCGGGCGCTCATCTATTTTGGATTGATGGGGATCATCCTTACCTTCGCCGCGACAAAAAATGCCGATTTCATTTACTTTCGGTTCTAGTTCAAAATCCAGCACGGGATGCCAAGATTCCTCTTCAAGACGTTTCTTTTTGTGTTGCCGGTCTTCGCCGGCTTTGGCATCCTTTCGCGTCTGGGTTTCGCGCCGATCATGACCAGCTCGGCCTTCTTCGATCACAAAATGCAATGGCTGCAACAGCATCCGCCAAAGGAGGTACGGCTGATGGCCGTCGGCTCTTCGATGAGCGTGTATGCGCTGAACTCGCAGATGATCGTTCACCGGTTGCGCCTCCCGTATTATAACTTCGCTTCCTGGAGCATGCAGATCGGCGACACGCGGGTCGTCGCCATGGACCTGGTCCGCGCGTATCATCCGGACTACCTCGTCCTCTGCAGCTCGCCCGCGGAGTTCACCGCGGACGATAATCCCATGTACCGGAACTATACCGGTACCTGGCGTTTCATCCGGCAACATTTTCCCTGGTATTTCTATTTCAATGATTACCATTCGATCCACCAGCTGTTCCTCCGGAAATACCGGTCGTCGCACCTGGGTATGGACGAGTGGGGAAGAGGCACGGCGCTCTTCGAGCTTCAGGGGAAGCCATCTTCGGGAGCCGGTAGCCAGCGGCCCGATGCCAATGCCTGGTTCGATGAACGCATCTCCCGGTTCGAACACGAATACCGGCAGCTGGACTCGCTGTCCGGCTGGTTGCTGGAGCACCACGTCCGGCTGGTCTTCGTACAGGCGCCGGTGGAGGCATTCGTCGGTCAGAACGGGAGACGATGGCTGCAAGCACATTTCGACAGCTGCCGGTCGATCGTCGGGCGTCACGGCGGCGTCTACCTGAACTATTACGATACGACGCTGTTTAAAAATAACCTGTTTGCCGACCCCGTGCACCTGACTGCCGCCGGGTCGGATACCTTAACAAAACAACTGGTGACGGACCTGGAGCGCATCATCCCGCCATCGCAATGACAGCATGAACTGGCAACAACTTTATAGTCCGCTGCGTACCGGATCCGAACCGCGACTGTCGCCGGATGACCCGCTTCCGGCGGGGGCTTTCCCGGCTGCACCCGGGGGTCGCCGCGGCGACGGCACGGCCCGCACTTCTTTTCTTCGCGACTACGACCGCATCATTTTTTCTTCGGCCTTCCGGCGTTTGCAGAACAAGACCCAGGTGTTTCCGCTGCCCGGGCCCGTGTTCGTCCATAACCGGCTTACGCACAGTCTCGAGGTCGCATCGGTGGGCCGATCGTTGGGGAAGGCGGTGGGCGACGCGCTGGCGGAAAAGTATCCGGACTGCGGCGAGGATTTCCGCGAATTTTACCGGTACGAAATGTCGTCGGTCATCGCGGCCGCTTGTCTGGCGCACGATATCGGCAACCCGCCATTCGGGCATTCGGGCGAGGAGGCGATCCGGAACTTTTTCCGCGAGGACTTGCGGGAGGAGGCCTCGGGCAGATTTCAAACCGAACTGAGCCCCAATCAGCAACGCGATTTCTTGTTTTTCGAAGGCAACGCCAATGCATTCCGGACGCTGACCCATGCGTTTAACGAACCGGCGCCGGGCGGATTCCGGCTCACGTATGCCACGCTCGCCTCGATCGTCAAATACCCCTGCGATTCGCTGAATGGCTTCGACAAGCGGTGCCTGGCGACGAAAAAATCCGGGTTCTTCGATTCCGAGATCGCGACCTGGCGTTCGGTGGCGCGGGTGCTCGGTATCCCGCAGCCGGACCCGGAAAAGAACGTTTTTTCCCGTCATCCGTTTGTCTACCTTGTCGAGGCGGCCGACGACATCTGTTACCGAATCATCGATTTCGAGGACGCCCACCGGCTGAACATCATCTCGATCGATACGATTGCCCAGCTGTTTCTTGCTTTTTTCGACGGTGAAAAAGGTTACGATGCGCGCGACAGGGTAGAGGCGGTATTCCGCGGCATCCGGGACGACAACCAGAAAGTGCAGTTCCTGCGCGCCAAACTGATCAATCTGCTGATACACCGCGTACGCAACGTCTTCATGGAGAAAGAATCGCTGCTGTTGCAAGGGACGCTTCCGCAACCCCTGATCGACTATCTCCCGGACCGCGAGGTGACGCTGATCCGGGCGATCGACACGTTTTCCGTGGAACATATTTACAACCACCGCTCCGTCGTGGAGATCGAGATCGCCGGCTATCATGTCATCGGCGGATTGCTGGCAGCGTTCGTCGCCGCGGTCCTGCATCCAAAATCGGCCAAGTCGCACAAACTGCTGCAGCTGATCTCCGCGCAATTCGTGATCTCGGGGGCCCCGGGCCATCTATACCAGGACCTGCTTTCGGTGGTCGACTTCATCGCCGGCATGACCGATCCGTATGCCGTTGACATCTATCGCAAGATCACGGGGATGGAATTCCCGCGTATCGGGTGACGGGCTATACGGCCATGCGCCCATTCGGCAACACCGCGATGCGGCCATGCGGCTTTTCGGCAACACTGCCACCCGTTGACACGGTTTTGCGGTATGGGTTTCCACATGCCACGCCCCGACGGGTCGGTTATTTTTGGCACAATCTTTTTACTTGCTAAGGAAACCGTGGTATATGTTCAACAAGTTTCCGATCCATTTCAATTACGATGGGAAATCGTACAAAGGAGAGATTTGGCCCCTCCAGACTGGTCTTCAACACCGCATTCCGACGACCTTCCAGGTCATCCTCAATAACGCCTATTGCGGCCTTATCAAAAGGAGAGGTTCCGAATGGGAAACGGATTCCCCAAAATGCGCGATCCTCGTGGACGTCATCGGCAACCAGATTTATGATTGGTATGAATGAGTAGCATGCTATCTTTATGGAAGCATGAAAATCGTCATTCCGGCCCTGGTTGCCGGCTTCCTCATTGCGCCTGTTCCCCGGCACGACGACTCCGGCTGGGCTCTTTTAGGCTTTACGAAATCGGACAGCACAAACCCCGTGCTCACGCCAGGCCGCGGCATTTTCGGAGACCCGATCCTGCACCACGCCGTAGCCTGGGAATCGAAAGACGTTTTTAACCCCGCCACCGTCGTGCGCGACGGCAAGATTTATTTGCTGTACCGCGCACAGGATGCGATCGGCCGGCCGGCCGGCACCTCGCGTATCGGACTGGCCGCAAGCAGCGACGGATACCATTTCCAACGTTTGAACAAGCCCGTGATTTATCCGGACAACGATCCCTGGAAGAAATATGA
>DASZYU010000230.1:0-9427 GCA_035545215.1 Puia sp. | reverse complement strand
CGACAGCGTCCAGCTGGCATTGTCCCCACCGTACCAACTGCCGATCGGCCCAGGCGCGCCGCTCGTGATCACGCTGTCCGGGGCGTCGGCGGGCCGTTGGTTCGCATCCGTACCGTTCCAGAAATAAACATCGCTGACGCTGCCCGCGGGGGCGCGGATAATGTTCGGCGAAAGGTCCCTGATGTATTGCACCAGGTTCGGATAGCTGACGATCTGGGTCATCCACAGGTTCGAATTGTTGCCGAAGATATACGGCGGCGTCTTGGCCAGCACCTTATTGACGTCGATGGTCAGCGTATCGGAGACCGCTCCTGACCCGGCGGCCACCATGTTGTCGGACGGCGGCGCGAAGGTCCTCGCCTTCCAGGCGTTGCCAAAGAACCCGACGGTTGGCGGCAGCTGCGGATCCACGGGGTTGTACGTGGAGTCTACCGGGTTCCCGTTGTTGTTATTGTTGTTGTTGTTATTGGGGGACGACCCGGTCTTTTTACAGGCCGCCGCTCCCAACAACAAGATGCATAAGACTACGATCTGAACTTTCATAGCGATACAAGATTTATTTCACTATTGTCCCTTCACGATGCGGACGTTATCGATGGCGATGTTCAACGCGTTGGCGGGGATCGAAGGCGAAGCCTGGTCGTTCACCAGCGAAAAACATAGCGAGGTGGCATTGTAGTTCGCGAACGTGGTTGCCGGCATTCCGCCCGTCGGAAAGGTCTGGTAATCCCATTCGTTCGCGTCGTTGTTTGGCGATGCAACCTTGCCGTTCGCCATGACGCTGGTTCCCGGGCCCGTCGTGCTCACCATTTGACTCAGCGGTATCGTCGCCGTTACCCAGCCGCTGGGTTGGAAATTGCCATTGGGGTCAGTCGACCACGGCGCGTACCTGGCCAGGTAACCCTTCCAGCCATACCAGTCGCCCATCATCACATAGATGGCGCCGGCTTTCCAGCCCGATTTGACATACACCTCAAACTTTAGCGAATAGCCGCTGACGTTATCGCCCGTGTTGGCTACCCAGGGCACATCGTACAGTTGAATAAAGCCGGCATTGCCCTGCGACCCCCCACCGGTATTACCCGCGATGGGACTTCCATTGGCAAGGAAAGCGACGCCGCCGGTAGCATTCGGATACGCGGATGCAGGCGCTCCCGCATAGCCTCCCGTCCAGCCAACAAAGCCGTTGTTGTCGGTACTGCTCGAAGTATACTGCACATCGAACGTGGACAAATAGCCGGGTGAAGGATGTGTGATATACGAATCGAACAACTGGGGCGCAGTGGCCATTCCCAGGGCGCCCGCTATCCGCAACGAATCGGGGGCCGTAATTCCCGCCGGAACGACGACCGTCATCTGGCCGATGTTGAGCACCGTCGGATTGTTCACGACAATGTTACCGGGGAAAGTGACACTCGTGATCCCGCTGAAATTCGTACCGCTGATCAGGATAGTATCGCCGGCGATCGCATTCTCGTTCGATACGGACGCGATCGTCATGGGCGGCGGATACGGGAAGGAAGCGACGCCGAACGTGCAATAGACCCGGATAGAATCATGGGTCGCATTGCCCGGCGGAATGACCGCCGTGACGAGCCTGCCGCTGGTATCGACCTTATACGAAAGCGCGGTGTCCGGGTTGGGCACGGGAAAGGTGATCTTCTGCACGCCGAGCAGGTTCGTGCCGTTGATGTACAATAGCTTGCCCGTATTGTCGAGCGTGATCGAGGTGATCACCGGCGCGTCCAGCACCAGCCGGAACGAATAGGTGACCGACCCGTGGGCCGTTACAATCCTGATCGTGTTGGTGGCGTTCGACTTGGTAGCCGAGGTCTGGGCATAACCCGGTATGGAAATGATGATATTGTTATTGGTCGCGTACACCGGGTTGAAATAGGCGGATGTATCGTTGAAATAAACAGCCTGCAATCCGCTGAAACCGCTGCCCTGGATGTCGATGAGGGTCCCGGGTTTGGCCTGGGTGAAGAAACTATCCGCTTTCGTGGGGTCTACGAGCCGTACGTGCGTCACGACGGGAGTGCCGCTCTCGCTTTTCTTACAAGCGAATTGCGCCAGGGCCGCCAGGGAGACAAGAAATAGCAACAATCGTTTCATATTTTCCATTTTTAGTTTGGGCGGGGGTCCGCCTTCGCAATCAATATTTCACTTTACTAAAGTCGAAAGGCACAGGAGCCGCGCCAAGCGCAGGCGCCACCAGGGATTCGGCTTCGGGGAACGGCAGGTCGGCAGTGGTCGCCGTGATCTGGTAATTGACCGAACCCGGCGAACCATCCGCATTGGGAAGCCCGTTCGAATTGAAAAACGTGATGAACGGATGCCCGCTGTTAAAGCTGATGTTGTAGTTACCCCGGTTCTGGTTGCTGAAATAGTTCAGCGCGTCCGTCGGATCGAAATAGTACCAGGTCTTCCAGTCGTACCAGGCATGTCCTTCGAACGCGAATTCGATCTTCCGTTCCTGGAAGATGTCGGCATAGGTGATGGAACTCTTCGTCGTTGCCCCCGCGCGCGAGCGAACCGCGTTGAAGAACTTCAGCGCCTCGGCATCCGAGGTGGAAGGGTTGTTGCCCAGGATCGCGTCGGCATAGATGAGGTAAACGTCTGCAAGCCGGAACATATAGGTATTCAGGTTCTCGTCCTGCTGCGCGCCCTGTCCGCCATTGTCCGAAGGAGAGCCGATGACATATTTCTTCACATATGCGCGGTCGCTGCCATAGCCATTGCCTTGCTGACCGGGAGAGTAGATCTTCGCATTGTTGAACAAGGTAGTATCGACGTACCAGCCGGCCGGTTTGTTGATATCCGGATAGTAATTGCCTGGCATGAAGACCGTGGCGCGCCGGCGCATCGTGTCAGCCGCATTGGCCGGGTCCATGTAATACGCCATCAGGCTGGCCGAACCCCCGAAAGAACCGCCCCATCCGTCGCCGGTCTGGGTGATCTTCGAATCGTACGCGAGGTTGGCCTGCATGTGGTTTTGAACGAACCACTGACCGGTCGGCACCCAGAGCAGCGAGAACAGGCTCTCCGAAGGAACCGTCGTGCCGCTGAAATGCTGGTAGGTGAAAAGGTCGTAATAGTTGGGCATCAGCGCGAGACCGCTGTTGTTGCAGACGTCGCCGGCATAGAATTTGGCACTGTCGAGATCGCTCTGGTTGCGCGAACCACCCGATCCGGTCAAACCCGACCGGACGAGATAGGCACGGGCGAGCATGCCTTCGGCGCTCCATTTGGTGACGCGTCCGGGCTGCACCGGTGTGGCCGGAAGATTCTTCATCGCAAACTGCAGGTCGTTGATCATGAACTTCCAGTCATCGGTCAGTAAATTCCTCTTGATGGTGGAGTCCCCGATCTGCGCGCTGTTGTCATAGATGATCGGCACTGCGCCCCAGTTGAGCGCCAGGTAATAATAGGCGGCCGCGCGCATGAAATAACATTCGGCAAGACCTTCGTTCTTCGCGGCCTGCGAAGCCCCGGCGCCGGCGGCTTTGATATTGCCGGCGATCACATTGGCATTGGCAACGACATACCAGAACGCCTGGTAGGCGCTCTGCAGCGCCCCGCTTGGGTCGGTGGCGCTCACCGAGAAGTTGAGGTAGGCGCCCCGTCCGTTGTAGTTGTCGATGGTCATATTGCCGCCCAGCACGTCGCCGATGTAGTTCAGCGAAGTCCCGTTATAGCCCGACCAAGATGCGTTATACTGGACCCCCGTGCCGGCAAGGATGTCGGCGTCATTCTGGTAAAAAGTGCCCGATGTCGGAGACGAAAGCGGGGGACGATTCAAAAAACTTTTCTTGCATCCCGGGAGGATAGCCGCACCGAGAAGCGTTATAAAAAGGATGGTTAGTGATTGTTTCATTGCTGCAAATTTTGCATTAAATGAGAGGATCAAAAGTTGAGTGAAAGACTGAAGGCATAAGACCTTGTCTGCGGATAACGCCCTTCGTCCATGCCGACGATGTTGAAGCCGCCGTACTGGTACATGCCGACCTCGGGGTCATAGCCTTTATATTTCGTGATCGTAAAAGCGTTTTGCACCTGGAAAGACGCTACGACACCACGCAACACATGCGTGTTCGATACCCATTTGGAGGGAACCGTATAGCTCAGCCGCGCATTTTTCAGCTTGATATAGCTGCCATCCTCCACGTCCCACTGCGTGAGCCGCGCGTTGCCATTGGCATCGGAGGCCGAGGGTCGCGGGATTTGGTGACCGGGATTGGTCAGCGTGACCGTCAGCGCATCGGCTATATTCGTGCTGCTCGGCACCGCGAAATTGACATCCTCGCGGAAGTGGTTGGAGTAGGGTCCGACGCCGAGCGGGATGTACTCATTTTGGTACCTGGTCAGGTTGAGTATCTGGTTGCCATAGACCCCGGTGAAGAACAGGTTGAGTTCAAAGCCCTTGTAGGTGAAATTCGTATTGAAGTTCGCCGTAAACTTCGGCCACGGGTTCCCGATGATCGTGCGGTCGTTGTTGTCGACCATGCCGTCCTTATTGATATCCCTGAATTTGACGTCCCCTGCCCAGGATCCCTGCGTCGGGCTGACGGTCATCACTCCATTGGAAGTCTGTATCGCGTGACCGGTGATATCCTTATAACTGGTGAACAGCCCGTCGGCGATATAACCCGTGATCATGCTCAGCGGCTGTCCTACCTCGGTGAGGAACTCGGCCTGGCGGCTGTTCGTGGTGGAGTAGTACTGGGTATAGATCGGCGCATACAGTTTGGTCACCTTGTTGCGGTCGATCGAAAAGTTGACACCCGTCTTCCATTGGAAATCCCTGGTCGAAATGTTAACCGTATTGACCGTGATCCCGATACCCTCGTTCTGCATACCGCCATAGTTCTTGATGGGCCAGGTGATCATGCCGCCGTAACCGCCGTTGAGGACGCCGCCCAGGAACTCCTGACCCGAAGCAGGCAGGATCAGATTGGAGATCATCTTCTTATACGCATCGGCGATGATCTCGACGCGGTTGTTGAACAGGTGGGCGTCCAGACCGATATTGCCCGATTTGTCCTGTTCCCATTGCAACGCCGGATTGGCGAAATTGGCGGGAGCGAAACCCGTGCCCCAGACCGTGGAGGTAGAGTACAAATTCGAGTAGATCGCGCCACCCGGCCCGGCGTTGCCCGAAATACCGTATTCGAACCGGAATTTCAGATCGTTGAGCCAGGTGATGCCCTGCATGAATTTCTCATCGGAGATCTTCCAGGCCAGCGAAGCGGCGGGGAAATTACCCCACTGGTTCTCCGGGCCGAAATTCGAGCTACCGTCGCGGCGGAAGACCAATTGTGCGATATACTTGTTATCGTACGTATAGTTGGCGCGCGCGATGTAGGACTCCTGCGCCCCGTCGCCGCGTCCGCTGGTCGGATTCGAGACGATGTTGCTGGCGGCGCTGAGTTCCTGGATGCTGTTCGTCGACCAGTCCTGCGCATTGGCGAACAGATTCTGATAGGCGTATTCGGAGGACTCGTGACCGACCATCAGCGAAGCCTGGTGCTTGCCGTTGGTATAGTCGTATTGGAGACGGGTATTGAGCGAACCCCACCAGTTGTTAGCCGTACCCCTGCTGCCCGTGGTCGTTCCGTTGACATAAGCGCCGATGGTATAAGAGGGGTTGAACGAGAAGTTTTGGTTGAACGCAATATTCCCGTTGGCCTCCGTATGCCAGGTGAGCCCTTTCACCGGCATAATATCGACGGATACGCCGCCGATGCCGCCGTAAGAAGTATTGTAGTTGTTGTTCAACGAGGCCACCGCCACCGGGTTGGTATTGGAATATACCGCCTGGGCCGGGGCCGGACCGCCAAAACTGCCGTCGGGGTTCTTGACCGGGATGGTCGGGTTCTGACCGATGGCCACATTGATCAGGTTGCCCTGGAAAATATTGGAGGTCTCTTTCGTCCCGAAACCCGAGAGGTTGATGCCGAGACGCAGCCATTTGTTCGCCTGGTTGGTGAGGTTGAGCCGGACCGATCCACGCTTGAAACCGGAACCGATCGCCACGCCGTTTTGATTGAGATAGTCGCCGGAAACGTAAAACGTCGTTTTGTCGTTGCCGCCGCTGACGCCCAAAGAATGCTTTTGCATCCATACGTCCTGGAAAAGCGCATGCTGCCAGTCGGTACCCGCTCCGAGGATCGACGGGTCGCTGAGCTCGCTGGGTTCGGTGGGTACGAGGCCCAGCTGCTCCAGCTTGTTCACATAAACGGCGTATTGCTGCAGATTCATCACAGGGAGGTCCTTCGGTCTCGTTTGCAGGTTTTGCAACTCGCTGAAATTCACCCGCGTCTGACCGGCCTTGCCCTGTTTGGTCGTGATCATGATCACCCCATTGGCGCCCGCGGCGCCATAAATAGAGGTGGCGGCGGGCCCTTCGAGGACGCTGATGTTCTCGATGTCATCCGGGTTCAGACCCTGCAACTCATTGGAAAGATTCGGGGTGACGTTATATGCGCCGCCGGTAGGCAGCTGCGGCCGGATCTGGACCCCGTCGATGACGTACAACGGCTGATAGTTGCCGGTGACCGTACTGACGCCGCGGATGATGACCGATGCGCCTGCGCCGGGTTCGCCGCTCGTTTGCGAGACATACACGTTCGCCGCCTTGCCCTGGATGGCGTCATCCAGCGTAACGTTGATCGTCTTCTCCAGATCGGCGTTCGAAATGGTCCCGACGGCGGCGCTGAGATCGGATTTCTTCATCTTTCCATATCCTACGACCACCACATCGCTGAGGTTGCTGACATCCTGCGTCAGCGAGACATTGACTACCGTCCCGCTGCCCAGTTTGATGTCCTTGGTGGTGAAACCGACGTAAGAGATGACGAGATGCTCGCCCGGGGCGGCCATGATGGAGAAGTCTCCATTGTCATCCGCCTGCACGGCATTTTTGGTGCCTTTTACCGAGATGGTGGCCCCCCCGACGGGCGTCCCATTGGACTGGGCGGTCACCTTACCGGTAACACGATGGGCTGCGGGGGCCTGGGCGGAGAGTGGAACGGCGAAAAGCAGGAGGGCGGCGAGCGGGGCAATGAAGGCCACAGTCGCCAGAATTCTCATTTTTTTCATACTTAAGCAATTAGTGCAATCGGTTTATTTTTCTATATAAATGTAGATAGATTGGGGCATCTCATGGGGTATATTTTTGATCAAAAAGGGGGTCATTTTGTTCGGGCCGGAAACTTTTTCGTGTCCTGAAACTGAGATTGGCAGCAAAAACCCGCAACACATTGTCTATATTTGATATAGGACGACGGTCCGCGTTCCAACCGCCATACGAATCCTTATGCGACTGCGAGAAATCCTGCTTTTTTCTATTCACTGCCTGACCTTCAACCATCTATCGGCGCAGCCGGAGCAATACCTGTTTTCGCATGTGGATGTCACTTACGGGCTATCCAATAACCACATCACCAGCATCTACAAAGACGCCAGGGGATTCATGTGGTTCGGCACGGTGTCCGGCCTTAACCGGTACGACGGATACCAGACCCGCGTGTTCAAACACGACCCGCGGGACCCCCATTCCATCGCGGATAATTATATAGAACAGATCTTCGAAGGACCGGGCGGAAAGATGTGGGTCGAATCGAGGAAAGGCAGGTACAATATATATGATGCGTGCCTGGACCGCTGGGATGTGGACTACGCCGCCTATCTGAAGGGCCTGGGTTTGCCGGCCTTCGAACTGCTGACCATCGCGCCCTCGAAAAACGGTTACTGGTTCATCTACCGCGACAGCGGGCTTTATCATTACCTGTCCGACGGTAAGATCGTGGCCTTCCGTCCCCGCGACCTGTCGGGAACGTCCGTAGTCGCCGCGCAGGAAGACGGCAACGGAAACTGCTGGGTGGTCCACGAGAACGGGTTGCTCGAAGAGATCGACGGTCGTCAGAACAAGGTCGTTTTCAGACTCGAAGCGATGGAAAAGGATTTTGGCAACGTGGCCATGACACCCTGCCGGTTGTTCATCGACGGGCAGAACGACCTTTGGCTTTTCTCGAACGGCGTCTTCAAAGGCGCCTATTATTATCATCCGCCGACCCACCAGCTTCGCCATTTTGCGCTCGACGCGGGCGAACGGCGGTTGAACAGCAACATCGTGCTGGCCGCGCTCCAGGACAAGAAGGGGCTCATCTGGCTGGCGACCGACCATGGCGGCGTCGACATCGTCGACAAACGCGATTTTTCGGTCAAATTCGTAGCGCATATCGAAGATGACAACAAAAGCATTGCGGAGAACAGCATCACCTCTTTGTACCGCGACAATGCCGGCACAGTCTGGCTTGGGACGTATAAGAACGGCGTCAGCTTTTACCACCAGGACAATTTCCAGTTCCCGCAATACCGGCACGAACCCAACCGCCCGGGAACCTTGCCATTCGAGGACGTGAACAGTTTTGCCGGCGACGCGGCCGGAAATGTATGGATCGGCGGGAACGGAGGGGGGCTGCTCTACTTCGACCGCAAGAAGAACAGTTTCAAACAGTGGCTGCACGATCCGAAAAACCCGAACAGTCTTTGCAGCAACATTATCGTCAGCCTTTTACTGGATAAAGAAGGGCGGCTGTGGATCGGCACCTACTTCGGGGGACTCGATTGCTTCGACGGACAGCATTTCGTCCATTACCGGCATGACGACAACGACCCCTATAGTCTCGCCGACGACAGGGTCATGTGTCTTTGCGAGGACGGCGAAGGACAGCTCTGGGTCGGAACGCTGGCCGCAGGGATGGACCGGCTCGACCAGCGCAGGAAGGTCTTCTATCATTACCGCGCCAATCTGCCGCATTCGATCCACAACGATTACGTTTCTTCGATCATCACCGACCCACAGGATAACCTGTGGGTCGCGACCGGCTACGGTATCGACGTGATCGAAAAGAATACCGGCGATATCCGGCATTACAGCGTCGATTACAACCAGCTCAGCTCGAACGATATCACGTGGTTATATATGGATAGCAAACAACGGCTGTGGGCGGCGACTCGCGAGGGGCTCGACGTGCTTTGTCCCGACGAAAAGGTCTTCCAGGTCTTCACGACCGAAGACGGTCTTCCCGACAATACGATCCGGGATATCGAAGAAGACAGTTCGCACCGGCTGTGGGTGAGCACTGCCAACGGGCTCTCGAGGATCACGGTCGTCTCTTCGGGCGACCACACGGGCTTGCGTATCCGCTGCCGGAATTTCCACGAACAGGATGGCCTGCAGGGCAGGGAGTTCAACGAGCGTTCCGGTTTGGAACTCAGCGACGGGGCAATGCTGTTCGGGGGCCCCAACGGTTTCAACATCTTCCGGCCCGACGATATCGCGCCCGACCGCAAAACGCCGCCGATCGTGCTGACGGGTCTGGAGGTATTCGACAGGACCGTCAAAGTGGGAGATCAGACT
>DASZYU010000229.1:0-4659 GCA_035545215.1 Puia sp. | reverse complement strand
AGGGTCGTCGAAGCGGTGAGCCATGCCATCGGCCTCGCCAATGTCTCCACGCAGCATGGACGCGCCGAAGAGATCAGGGACCGCAAATTCGACGTGGCGGTGTCGAGAGCGGTAGCGCCGCTCAAAGAACTGTGGTCCTGGGCACGCCCCTTATTGCGGAAGCCGGGCCATGCCGAACCACGGATCACCGGGCTCATTTGTTTGAAAGGCGGCGACCTCTCCGCCGAGATCGCCGCCAGCGGCTGTCGTCCCCGCATCCTGGAGATCGCCGAGATCTTCCCGCTCGATTATTTCCGCGAAAAATACCTGTTGCAGGTACCGTTGTAACGACCCCGCCGTTTTGCAATTTCCATACCCCCGTACGCTTGAAAACCGGCTCCCAGCCGGTGCCCGCCCGTGCGCATACATCAAGAATTACCACAACGTGGTATTGACATATCGCCGCATCCGCCGACCTTTGTCTTATGACTATATCCGTTTGTATCGTCGATGACAACAAGGACATCCGTTCCGCCCTCGAACAGATCATCCTCATGGCTGACGGCTATACCCTGGCAGGGTCTTTCTCGGATGCCGAAGAGGCCTTGCAGAAGATTCCGCTGGTGAGGCCGAACATCGTCCTCATGGATATCAATCTGGGTGATGGAGAAAACGGTATAGACTGCGTCCGCCAACTCAAACCGCAGCATCCCGACATCCTGTTCATGATGTGCACCGTCTACGAAGAGGATGAAAAGATATTCGAAGCATTGAAGGCGGGCGCCAACGGATACATCCTGAAGAAGACCGCCCCCGGCAAGCTGCTCGATGCGCTCCGCGAACTCTACGAAGGAGGCGCTCCCATGAGCAGCCAGATCGCGCGGAAGGTGGTCAATGCCTTTCACCGCGCCGCCGAGACGGCACCCGAGGGCGAGAATACGGAAGCCGGCGGGACCGCCGCTCCGGCAAAAGCGATCAGCATACTGTCCAACCGGGAGAACGAGATACTCGAACTCCTCGCGCAGGGTATGCTCTATAAGGAGATCGCCGCGCGTCTTTTCATCAGCCAGGAAACGGTCCGCAAACACGTCTACCACATCTATGA
The DNA here is from genome assembly GCA_035545215.1 of Puia sp. Lineage (GTDB taxonomy): Bacteria > Bacteroidota > Bacteroidia > Chitinophagales > Chitinophagaceae > Puia. The sequence continues at coordinate 3,575 of DASZYU010000229.1, read as the reverse complement.
AAAACTGCATGTCAATAACCGGGTCGAGGCCATCAACAAATTTTACGGCCGCTGACCCGTAACGATGACCCGCTCGTGCGTCCCTGCAAAACTACCACAAAGTGGTATTTTTTATCTCCCGGGGGCATCTACCTTTGTTCCAGGCTTTGCCGCCAAATAAGTTTATCCATTAGTCATTTTACCTTGTCTGCCGTCCGGTCGATCGACCGGACGCTTTTTTCCCCGGCCGTCCAACGCTCACCAGTTCAGCTCCAGTCTGTTATTCTTCCGGTCGACATCCGCCATCCGCTGGCTCGCATCGATCTCGATGGCCTTGAAGTCGGTCAGCCGGTGGTTCACCTCGAACGTATACGTCGGACTGGTCCATTTCCAGGGATCGTACACCGTCCACGGCATGGACCGGTCTTCTCTCGGCTTTGCACCGAATTGCAGGTATTGAGGGATATACGCCATCTCCTTCGACCCGTCCCGGAATTGCAACGTCACATCCAGCGGCATCGGCATGTACCCGACCATCCGCAACCGGATATTTGTTTTCCCGTCCTGCTCCCACAAACTGTCGATACCATAATCGATGGTCTTTGTCGTGTTGATCCAGTATTCTTTATACCAGTCCAGCTTCAATCCGCTGACCTTCTCGGCGACCCGCATGAAATCGTTCGCATTCGGATGCTTGAAACGCCATTCCCGGTAGTATTCGAGCAGGATCCTGTCCCTGACCGAGTCGCTGACGATGTAACCCAGCTGCTCGAGGAACATATCGCCCATCGAATAAGACGCGATCTCATAGGCATAGTTGGTATTGAAATGGTCGGAATGCGTGGTCAGCGGCTCCTGTAATCCGCTCTTCACCAGGTTGAAATAGGAACGGTAAGAAGCGGAATGATCCAGTGGCAGCCTGGCGCTGTCCTGCTTGACCTTGTCCTGCAATCCCTGGTCGTCGGGATGCAACCGCGCCTCCTCCCGGTAGTACCAGGCGCTCACGCGCTGCTCCGCATACGTAGTGAACCCTTCGTCCATCCAGGCATACATCGATTCGTTCGTACCCATCATTCCCTGGTACCAACTGTGCATCCATTCGTGAAAGGCCGTTCCCAGGCTCGGCCCGTTGATCAGCGTGCTCATGGGGTACTCCATGCCTCCGTCACCGCCATGCACGAACGAATATTGTTTGTACGGGTAGGGCCCGAACGTTTTTTCGATATACGGCAGGACCACGACGGCCGCATCCGCCAGGTTGTTCCAAAGCGTGTCCTGGTGCGGGTCGTTGTGCTGGTTCTTGTACAATACGTTGATGACGCGCCCGTCGTGCAACCGTCTCACCAGGTGGTGGTAGTCCGGGTCGGCCGCCCACATGAAATCATGCACGTTCGGGGCGATGAAATGCCAGGTCAGCCGCTCGCCCGCGGGACGCACGACCCTCGCTCCCGGCGCCTCATAGCCATAACCCACCTGCGCCGCATTTTCGAGGTATCCCGTGCCGCCGAGGATGTAATGCCGGTCGATAGAAATCGTCACGTCATAATCGCCCCAGACGCCATAGAACTCGCGCGCCACATAGGGCGTCGGGTGCCATCCTTCGTAATCGTATTCGCACATCTTGGGATACCACTGGCTCATCGAATAACGGACGCCGGTCTGCGGGTTGTCCCTTCCGCTGCGGCGTATCTGCAACGGCACCTGCGCTTCGAACTGCATCTGGAAGGTCACCGATGTCCTCGGAAGGATCGGCTTGGACAGCTTGACCTTGAGGATGGTCTCGTCCGTCTCGTAAGTCTGCGGTACACCGTTCATTTTTAACGATAACACTTTCTGATACCCGATCTGGTCCGGCTTCAGGTTGAAGATACGGTCCCGGACCCTCGGATCCCAGTCGCGTTGCTGCGCGCCGCCGCGACGCCCTGAAGAATATACGATGTCCCCGAGCACCCGGCTGCGGGTGTCCATCATGCTTCCCGGCTGGAACGCATTCCAGTAAAGATGATAAAAGACCTCGAACAAGGTGTCCGGGGAATTGTTGCTGTAGACGAGGGTCTGTGTGCCGGTGAACCGGTTGGTTTGCACGTCCACCTTCACACCCATCGTATACTTCACACGTTGCTGCCAGCGGTCCGGCTGCGCGGATACCAGGTGATGCAACACGACAAGCACCCCGGCAAAAATGATCTTCTTCATGGTTATAAAGTACTGTTATCCTTCAACAGCTGGCCCTCGCTGCTGAAGAGCAGGTTCTTTTTCTGAATATCGCTTTTCTGTACCAGGATGCCATATTGCGTGACGTTGCCCGGGTTGTAATAGATGGTCACCGTCTTGATGACCCACTCCGCGCTGGCATACTTGCTCTTCGACAGACCATCCTTCACCGCGGCCGGAATATCGTTCTTCGCAATGCGCTTCGACGAGCCGAGCCAGACGCCCTTGGTGTCGAACTTGGCCGTGTATTTGTCCTTGCCCAACAGGAAGGTGGCCTGGAAATTCGACAGTTTATCGGACCAGTTCACATCCGTAGCGGTCGGATACCTGGTCTTGAAACTATCGGTGACCACTCCGGGAATGGACCTGAATTGCGCGTCGACATGACCCGTCACCAGAAAAAAACCGAGGAACAAAGGCAGATAAAGGGACTTCTTCATAAAAACATATATTTAAGTTAGAATTCACGCTTCTTCATCTTCGTCAGGCCGCCGTTCCCTGCTGCTGCGCGTGCAACCTCCGACAACAATGACGATCTCGCCCTTGACGCCTTTCTCGCGGAAATAGCTGCACACCTCCTCCAGCGAACCCCGTTTGTTCTCCTCGTACACTTTCGTCAGCTCGCGGCTCACGCAACAGGGTCTGTCGGCGCCAAAATACGCGCTCATTTCTTCCAGCGTCCGGACGAGGCGCAGGGGCGACTCATAGAACACCAGCGTCCGCGGCTCTTCCGCCAATTGTCTCAACAGGGTCCGTCTCCCTTTTTTCGGCGGCAGGAAGCCCTCGAAGGCAAAACGGTTCATGGGCAGACCGCTGTTCACCAACGCAGGCACGAAGGCCGTTGCACCCGGCAAACATTCCACCGGCACCCCCACCCGGATGCACTCCCGGACAAGCAGGAACGCCGGATCGGACACGCCCGGTGTGCCCGCATCCGTCAGGAGGGCCATCTTCTTCCCCTGCAACAATTGATCTGTCAGGTGATGCAGGACCTTGTGTTCATTGTGCTGATGAAACGGCGACATCGGTTTCACGATCTGGTAGTGGTTCAACAGCCGTGAAGAGTTCCGCGTGTCTTCCGCCAGGACCAGGTCCACTACCTTCAACACCTCCAAAGCCCTGAGCGTAATATCCTGCAGGTTACCGATGGGAGAAGGAACGATATAAAGCAAAACAAAAATTGATTCAGCATCGGGCCCGCGGGCCCCTAATTAATTGACCGTCGTCTCGAAGTACTCCATGACAGGATTGGCGAGCAATTGGCGGCTCGCTTCCTCTGCGATCTTCTTTGCCTCATCGGCCGAGGCCGCTTCTATCTGGAGCGAGATACTCTTGCCGATCCGCACGTCACTGACACTCCGGATGCCCAGGTTCTGCAACCC
>DASZYU010000228.1:0-6019 GCA_035545215.1 Puia sp. | reverse complement strand
CTCGATCGTCTGGCACTACCGCAATGCCGACCCTCAACTCGCAGACCGCGTCAAAACCGACCTGTGCACCGAACTTTCCGCGGTAGACGCAAACCGGTTCTTCCGGGTCACGACGGGCAAAAAAATAGTCGAGGTTCGTAGCAGCGAAATAGACAAAGGAAGCATGGTTTCCAGGTTGCTGGCCCAGGATCCCGGGGACTTCATTCTCGCTATTGGTGACGACCGCACCGATGAGGATATGTTCCGCAGCCTGGCAAAGAGCGAACACACCTTTACGATCAAGGTCGGGCACGAGGCCTCGCACGCCCTCTTTAACCTCCACACTCCGCAATCGGTTATCTCGCTGCTAAGCACGCTCGGACACCTGAAATCCTAGCCGGGTGGCAAGCGATGTAAGCACAACTAAAACAGCAGCATCCCTCATTGAATGGGGAACCCGTTCCCCACCGGCAAGCCGGGCCGGAAACCGAAATGCCTCATCCTGAAGAGCGGCCGCATGCACGGAACAGTGAATGCCCGGTCCAGACCCGTGGAACAACATTTGTATTTCGTCATTTGGGACTGTGTGATTTAGAAATGTTAAAAAAGTGTTATGGAAACCCGTCTCAGCGGACTTTCGGGGTCCGAGCTCCGGAAACTCGCGCTCGCAGAATTGAAACAGTTTATCCAACTTCTCGACAAAGGTGCGACCGGCGAATTGCAACGAAAAAAGGCCTACCTGACGATCATCTTTGCCTATCTCTCGGATAAAGAGCAGGAAGAGCTCCAACGTCTTGTGCAGATGGTCGCAGACACTGCTGCGGTTACCCATGAGGAAAAGCCGGCGCCCAGCGGAACCATTTACCATCCGCAGGAGGCCTCGCCCCATCCATGTCGCAATATTGAAGATTCAGGCCACTCGGCGCTACAGCAGAGCGCGTAGCGCCCCGGGCGCTCAGCGTCGGCGCACCTGCCTTTTTGGACAATAGCAGAAACGATCTTTGTCCGGAATTGCAATTCTTCCCGCTCCATCAACACCACATAACGGACCATCTCGATCAATTCCGCTTCGCTATCCGTTTTCGGCGCGAATAGACTCGCCCCTATCGTTTCAACGTCAACTCCAGCACCGTTACCGAATAAGGCGGAAAACTATGCCGGAATCGCTTACCCACACCTTTGAACCCGCCGGCCACTGGAACGATCTTTTGTGGCTCCGTTATCGTATTGGTAGCATCCGGATCGTCCGAACCGATGGTGACTGCCTTACCCTCCGGCAGGACCCTGTCTTTTCCGGCCAATTGCAGGTCTACATCCTGCGCAACGGCAGTCGCATTCACCACTTTCAGATAGATCATTCCCGCGTGCGTGTCCCTCGTCGCCGAGAAGAACATCGCCGGGATCGTCTTGGGCGGCACGCCCCTGGCAGAGTCGCGCGCATTCGGTTTTTTTACCTGCGTTGGCAAATCCCTTGCCTCCACCGGCACGACTTCGTCGCCTGGATATTCGCTGAACAGCTTTTGAACGTAATAAGAAGGAGAGCCATAGCTGCTGAGTGCATTGTAGCCGATGAGATCCGATCGCCACTGCATGCCCCCAGGGTTCACATTCACAAAAAGCGGCGCGTAACACGCCATGATCACCAGATCGGAATTGCGCTCCAAACCCGTCAGAAAAGCCGCGTCACCGAGCGCCGCATGAAGGTTGGTCGTGGGCGATCCTTCGCGCGTAGCCCACTCGCCGACAAAGATCTTCGGGCCATTGCGGTCTGCCGTGTCGTACAGGGTTGCCATATCCTGCATCTCCAGGGAATTCCGGTAAAAATGTTCATCGATGAGATCGGGGTTCCCCTTGGGTGTGTTCGATTGCCCGGAAAGCCAATCCTTCCTGCCACCTACCGTCGAGATGATCTTGAGTTGCGGATACCTGGACCGGATAGCGGCGGCGAACTGATCGAACCGTTTCTCATAACTGCCCGATCGATCGAACCCGTCCTCGTTGCCGATCTCGACATAATGCAACGGGAAGGGCGCGGGATGGCCGTCACGGGCCCGGATCGCGCCCCATTTGGTAGACGGGTCGCCGGTCACATACTCGATCTCGTCGAGCGCTTCTTCGACAAAAGGCTTCAGAAAAGCCGGGTCTTCCAGGTGATCGCCCTTCAGGGTGTAACCGGCAAATACCGCGAGCAGCGGTTCCATGTGCAGATCCTCGCACCACATCAGGTATTCGTACAAACCCATTCCGTCGGTAGACCGGTACCCCCAGGGAGACGGATGCCCCGGCCGCTGATCGAGCGCGCCGATCGTCTTTTTCCAGTCAAACCGGGTGCTGAAATAATCGCCTTCGAGATAATTGCCGCCCGGAAACCGCAGAAATGCTGGTTTCATATCGGCCAGCAGTTGCATGACATCCGGCCGGTTGCCGTTAGGCGTATTATGATACGTGGGAGGAAACAACGACACCAGGTTGAACCAATAGGTGCCCGTGTCAGCAGCCGCGATCACAAAACGCGCATCCGCCGTAGGCTTCACGTCGGCCGCTGTATGCAGCATCAGCCGGTATTGTTTCCAGCCCCTGCCGACGTCCGGGGTGCGCGCCGTAGCATACACCGTCTTCCCGTCATTGCTTTCGATGCTGACGGTCAAAGGACCCGGGTTGCTGGCCTTTGCATAGAACGAGGCGGTATAGCCGGTATTGGCCCGGACAGGGATGCCCCAGTATCCGCTATCGGCAATACCCACTCGCTTACCCGTAGCCTCGACGTCCAGGCGGAGACAAACGGTCAGGGCCTCATTGATCACGTTCCGCCGGTCGAGGGCCATCTTCCCACGCGCGCCACCCTCTGCCACCGACGCCCAGTGCGCCGGGTATAGGGGATTATCCTTAAACGACCGGTTTCTGATCAGCTCGCCGTACAAGCCGCCGTCATAGGAATAATTGATCTCCTCCGTCATCAACCCGTAGAGGCCCCGCGGCACGGCGTGACCCGGCTCGTCCAGCCGCAGCGTAACCGACTGGGCCTGCGCCCCGGCACCGCACAACAATAAAACGACAACAATGATCTGTTTCATACAAACGATATTTATTCAAAACGTATCCAGTCGACATTGACTTCCCGGGCATCCTTCGATACCATCCGCAAAGCATGTATCCCCGGCAGGAACCGCTGCAAAGGGACGGTAACGATTCGCCAGCCGGTCGCTCCGGCATCCACTTTGGCCTCCGCGATCACCGGTCCATCCGGCCCGTCTACGCTCACCTGCAGCACGCCGCCCGCGGCCGACGACACGCGCATGTTCATCGAATCCAATTTCCGCTTTCCGAAATCCACGCTGTTGTATTGCACCCAGGCCCCGTTGCCCGCAAATTTGGTCTGCCATCCGCGAAACAGGTCGAGCGTATCCAGGAACCCGATCGAGACCCCTCCCGGGCTGATGGCACTGTACCGGTCGACGTCGATGAATTCGGTGGCTTTCGTATTTCCCACACCCCTCAGCGTTGGGATCACTTTGCGGATGGTTCCATCGTTCTCGAAAAACAGACTGTCCACCCGGACCGATCTCGCCTTATCGAAGCGGGGCGACAGATCGTTGTGGTGATAGAACAGGTACCATTGGCCCTTGTATTCTACGATCGACTGGTGATTCGTCCAACATCCGGTGGGCGATTCATCCATGATGACACCCTTTACCGTGAAAGGCCCCATCGGATTGGTTCCCATGGCGTATTCCAGACATTCGGTCTTATTACGGACGTGTGGATAGGTCAGATAGTAGATGCCCTTCCTTTCGAACAGGAAGGGGCCTTCTTTCAATCCTTTGGCAGGAAGTTCCTGCAGGATGACCGGCCGGGAAGCGAGTTCCAGCATGTTCTCCTTCAACTTGGCCGCATAGATATTTCCCTGCGCCCAATACATGTACGCCTGTCCGTCGTGATCGATGAAAACATTGGGATCGATGCCATGTACCCCGATGATCGGCCGCGTCTCCGGGATGTACGGCCCTTCCGGCTTGTCCGAGATCGCCACGCCGATCGTGAATCCGCGTCCGTAAGAACTGTCTGCCGGCGCCGAAGGGAAATAGAAATAATACTTCCCGTTACGAAAGACGCAGTCCGGCGCCCACATGCTATAGCTGTCGGGCTTCACCCAGGGCACCTTGTCCTGGCTGACGATCACGCCATGGTCCGCCCAATGCAAAAGGTCCTCCGACGAGAAAACGTGATAATCTTCCATACAGAACCATCCGACCCGTCCCCTCCCCTCCTTCGCCAGGATATCGTGCGACGGATAGAGATACAACTTTCCATTGAAAACCCTTGCAGTCGGGTCGGCGCTGTACTGCGTTCGGATGATGGGATTTTGGGCAAGCGCCACATGGCAGACAGTTACCAGGACACTTAGCGAAAGCACTCTCATTGATTCATCATTTAAAAATTCAATGCGGCAGCCGGATGCCGCTCCTTACCAAATCTAAAGAATAATTTTGCAGTCGATTGTAATTTGCACTGTGACCGAATCGGCCGGAAAAGCGTATTGAAAACCAACCGAAGCTGTTTTCGCGTGTACCGTTTATCTATCGTCAAATCCTTTACTTTAAAAACCGTAACCACCGGACAAAGATCCTTCCGTCCTCACCTTCCGGGTATTTGACAAACACATCATGGTGACCCCCGAACTTCGCCGATTTTGCGGAAAAGGTCTTCCAATGCCCCTCGCCGCCCGTCGCTTTCACGGGCACGGTGGCTACCAGTTTACCGTCCTGCAGGTCGTCGAGCCAGACCTCGATATGGCCGGCGGTTGTAGCGGCGACGCTCAATTCTACTCCGCGGGCAGAGTTTTCTCCCGTCTCCACACCGGAGATCATGAACCACCCACCACCGTTGGAAGTATTCGTGACGATCCTGTCGTCGCCCAGCGTTTCCCTTTTTACAGCATAGCAGTTTGCATATCCGCCGGCAGTTAGTGGCGAAAACGCATCTTTGCATCGGAACAGATCGAAATCAGCCGGCCGACCTTCCGCAAAGACGCCGATACTTGTGCCTACCCAGGAGTTCCATGACGGTTGTTCCTTGTCGAGCTTTACCGCACTTATGGGGGCGCCCAGCGAAATCCAGGTGTTGCCATCCATACTGTAATAGCCGGTAAGATCATGCGCCTTTCGTTCCAACTTCAGCCAAACGATGTCACCGCCGGTATTGACCACACTGCGTACTGCAGTATCCAATCGGAAAACGATACGCTTGCCGTTGTCGTAACCGGTATACAGGCGGGCCACCACCTGTTGATTCCCGTTCGTCAGGTAAATGCCGGCTTTGGCCGCGGTATCGGCCGCATCCAGATCGACCTTCGTGACAACGCTGTAGTAGTGATCGGTTTCCTTTTGAACGAGGTGGGTGCGCCCCCCCCGGGGCGTAAGCCGTACCCATCCGCGGCGCGCCGTCAGGGAATAATTTTTTGCTGCCCCACGATTGAGAAAATGCCATTGAAGGCCCAGGTCCATTTCATTGAAATCATCACCCCGGACGCTGGTCCATAGGATGCCCGATTGCGGCCGATTCGGCTTGATGATCGGTTGTGTGCTCGGAGCCAACCCCCATGGCCGGTCATCCTTCCAAATCACCGGGTACAAAGAAGTCTGCCGGCCGGTGCCCGCCCAATCATCGTGATCATACCGTTCATAGCTCTGACCCAATGTCCACCACGTACCGTCCGCCAATTGTATCGGGGCCGATATATGGTTCGGACGACGAAAGCCTTCTTCCGGATCGGTCACCGGGTAAAAAAAATCGCCAAGCCTTTCCCAATACGCTGAATCACTTGTCAGTCTCCTGGTCCGCAGGACATACTGTCCACCCGAAACGTCCCCGGCAGGGAAGTAATAATAATAACCGTTGCGTTTGCACATCACCGGTCCCTCGGCCCAGCTATACTGCAAATGAGCATTGATCCAATCCAGGTTGATAACCGTATCAGCAAGCTGACCGTCTTTACCAAGAGCCTGGATGCGGTTCACCTTTTGCCCGTTCTTGATCACCA
>DASZYU010000227.1:0-2245 GCA_035545215.1 Puia sp. | reverse complement strand
TCCTGTTGCTGCGGCAGGGGTGCGGCCGTCAAAGACCCCGCGCCGGCCATCAGGATGATCGCCAGCAACATAGGGAACATAGTACGCATGCTTTTCATATGTTTATTTTTCATTTATTACTGCTTTGACCATCATGGGGGCTGAAGGTTTGGTGGGACTGTCAAATAAAGATGTTAAAAAGTGATTAATGACCCCCTTCATCGCGCGACGGCTAATGCGCTTCCAGCCAGTTAATCCCCGAACCCATCTCCGCCAGCGCGGGGACATCCTGGGGCAAGGGCAGCGCTGTTTGCATACAACGCATGATGATGGGTTTAATTATCTCGAGCTCAGGCTTATAGGCGTCGAAGACCAATTCGTCATGGACCTGTAACAGCATCCGCGATCTCAACCCCTGCCGGGTGAACTCCTCATGGATCCGGATCATGGCCAGCTTGATCATATCGGCTGCCGAACCCTGGATGGGCGAGTTGATGGCATTTCGCTCGGCGAACCCCCGGACCGTAAAATTGGCGGAATTGATATCCCTCAACCACCTCTTTCGTCCCATCAGCGTCTCCACATAACCGTGTTCCCGTGCGAAATTGATGGTGCTGTCCATATACCGCTGGATGCCCGAGAATTGGGATTTGTAGTTGTCGATGATCTCTTTTGCCTCGGCCCGGCTGATGCCCAGATTATCCGCGAGCCCGAACGCGCCCTGACCGTAAATGATCCCGAAGTTCACGCTCTTGGCCTTGTATCGCATTTCTTTCGTGACCGATTTTTCGTCCACTCCGAATACCCTGGCCGCCGTGGCGGTATGGATGTCCTTTCCTTCGCGGAAAGCGGCGCACATGTTCGGATCGCCGCTGATCGCCGCGACGATGCGCAATTCGATTTGGGAATAGTCGGCGGATACAAGCACATACTCTTCATTGCGCGGGATAAAAGCCTTGCGGATCTCCCTGCCCCGTTCGGTGCGGATCGGGATATTCTGCAGATTGGGATTGTTCGAGCTGAGCCGGCCGGTGACCGCTACGGCCTGTGCATAGCTGGTATGCACGCGGCCCGTCTTGCGGTTGATCATCAGCGGCAAGGCATCCACGTAGGTCGATTTCAGTTTTGTCAGCTCGCGGAAGGCGAGTATATCGTCCACGATCTGGTGTCTCGCGGCCAGTTTCAACAGGACGTCCTCACCCGTCGCGTATTGGCCCGTTTTTGTCTTTTTGGCTTTGGGGTCCAGCTTCATTCTTTCGAACAGGATCTCGCCAAGCTGTTTGGGTGAGGCGAGATTGAACCGCTCGCCCGCCTGTTGATAGACTTTCTCTTCGGCCTGGCGCGCCTCTCTTTCCAGCTCTTTCGAATAGTCGTTCAGGAACTCCGTGTCTACTCTTATCCCCTCGAATTCCATATCGGTGAGTACTTTCACCAGTGGGTTCTCAACTTCATAAAACACCTTTTCGACCGATTTTTGTTTCAGCTGCGGGAGGAAGATATGTTTCAACTGCAATGTGATGTCTGCATCCTCCGCGGCATAGTCCCTGATCTTTTCCAGCTGGACATCCCGCATATTACCCTGTCCTTTTCCCTTTTTCCCGATGAGCTCTTCGATGTGCACGGGCTCATACCCCAGGTATTGCGCGCTCAGCTGGTCCATCCCACGCTTGCCTTCGGGTTCGATCACATAGTGCGCCAGCATAGTGTCGAAAACGGTCCCGCGGAGCGTGATGCCGTACCATTTCAGGACCAGCAGATCGTACTTCAGGTTTTGACCGATCCACGTAACGGACGGCGAATCGAACAGCGGCCGGAAGGCATCCAATATCTTCTGAGCGCCGGCAGCATCGGGTGGACAGGGCACATACCAGGCCTCACCCGGCTGGATGGAAAAGCTCATGCCGACAATGTCCACGTCATTGGCATCGATGCCCGTCGTTTCGGTATCAAAACAGATCTCTTTTTGCGGCAGCAGTTTATCGACCAATTCGCGGACAGCCGCGTCTCCGACGACCGCGGTATAGTTGTGCGGCGTATTACCGAGACATTTCGGCATGTGCGGGTGCGGACCTTCGCCGGCCGGTTCGCCTTCCGCGCCCTCCGCCTCCCCCCGCTCGACGGCTGCTTCCAGACGGGTGCTGAGTCCTTCGAGCCTTGCAACCGATGCCGCATCGGCGGGTTCACCGGGACCCGTGCCGCTACCGGCGATTGCCGGGCCGCCTGGCAAACCGCCATTGCCGCCGTTGGCAGCTCCTCCCGCGGTTTT
>DASZYU010000226.1:0-6897 GCA_035545215.1 Puia sp. | reverse complement strand
AGCAGCCGGTTCAGCGTATCGGAAAGATAGTCCCATTCATCCTTCGGATGTCCGCCCGTGGATCCGATGCGGCGCGTAAGGTTGCGCGCCGATATCTCATTGACCTCGTCGGCGATGCGACGCAGCGGCTGTAGCAACCGGATAGAAAAGAAGTAACCGCCGATCACGCTGCTGAGGATCCCCCCGACAAAGCTCAGCGAAAGTACGAGGCGCAGGTGACGCAACTTCTCGTTCCCTGCCTCGTCGTAGGCGGCGGCAATGATCACGAAACAGGAGGTCTCGTCGTCGTAGTAATACGCGATGGCGTCCTTCTTGCCCTGTGTAAAATAAATACTTTCCTTGCTGTTCCGCGCCTTGTTCAGGATCGGCTTGTCGGTCCGAAGCGTATCGGCCGGCGTATCGCTGTACCAGTAGATCCGTTTGTCGAAATTATCGTAGGCCTCCACGACCTTGTCTTTCATCGCAACCGAGGTCGACGCGTCGATCTTGCGGATCAGCGCCTGGTCGAAGATGCCGCCCTGACTGAGCAACCGGCCCGTCGTGATGGCCCTGTTCGCCAGACGGGTCTGGATATCCTTGATACGGTTCGTATAGGAGAAATAATAAACGGATGTGCAGACGAGTGTGAGTATGCCTACCACCAGGAGGGTGAACAACAGCGTTATGCGGCTTCTTACCGGCATCAGGTGGACATTGTTTTCAGGATGTAGCCCATCCCGACGTGGGTCTGGATCAGCTTTTGCTCGAAATCCTTATCGACTTTATTGCGGACATAGCTGATATAGACATCGATGACGTTCGTATTGGTATTGAAATCGACATCCCAGACATTGATGGCGAGATCGGCCCTCGACACGACCCTGTTCTTATTGCGCATCAGGTATTCCAATAGCTGGAACTCCTTGGCCGTGAGCTTGATCCGTCGCCCCCCACGGTGCACCTCTTTGTTGTCGAGGTTCATCTCCAGGTCGGCGGCGCGAAGAAAGTTGCCGACGGGAACCGGCTGGCCCGGCGTGCGTTTGAGCAGCGCCCTTATCTTCAGCAACAGCTCCCTGAACTCGAAGGGTTTGACCAGGTAATCGTCGGCGCCCGCGTCATATCCCTCGATCTTGTCGTCGAGCGAGCTCATCGACGTCAACATGATCACCAGCATGTTCATGTTGCGGTACCGGATAGCCTTGCAAAGCTCATACCCGTTCATCCCGGGCAGATTGATATCGAGAATGACCAGGTCGAACGGACGGGACAACAACAACTGGTGACCGATCTTTCCGTCATACGCCACTTCCACCTCGAAGCCGTTCTCCGTCAGACCCATCTTCAGGGTGTCCGCGATCTTTTTTTCATCCTCGATGACGAGTATCTTTCTTTCTTCGACCATTATCCTTACAATATTACGGAATTACGGGGGCAGCAAGTTACTCTAATCCAATTCTAATGCCGCTCTAATTATTTGTTAATACCCGGGCTATATTATTGAGATAAACAAGCAAATGGCGATCGCATTCAATCAGATACTGATCCCGGTCGATTTTTCGCTGAACACGGAGACGGCGGTAAGGAAGGCGGCCGGGCTGATTGGGACGTATGACACGGTCCTGCATTTGTTGCATGTGATGCGACCGGGTAACCATGCCGTCCACCAGTTCAAGGTTTGGGCGGTCGAAAAAGAGCTACAGGAGTGGAAGGAGAACATCTGCCGGCAGTATCCTTCGCTCCGCGTTCGTACGCATATCCTGAAAGGCCGTTCGGTCCAGCGGATGATCATCGAATGCGCCGGCATGCTCAAACCCGACCTGATCGTCATCGGCAGGCAGAACAACCGGCGACGCTGGTCGCTTAGGCGGGGCATCTCGCCCGATAGCATCGCCAAAAAGACCGACTGCCCCGTCCTTACCGTAAAACCGGGTTCGCTCGACAGCCGGACCAGGGTGATCGTGATCCCGATCCGCGATTTTCTGCCGGAACGCAAACTCGAATGGGCTGTACTGCTGGCCCGGCGCTACAAGGCCCAGGTGCACCTGCTCGCTATCCGCGACAATCCCGAACCCGCGCAATGGGTCCTGCCGCAGGTTTTCCTGAAAGCCTATCACCACCTGCGCGAGAACCTGCATCATCCGATCGAGTATTCGTCCACCGGAAGACATAACCCCGCGAGGGCCACGCTCAATTATGCCGAAATGATCATGGCGGACATGATCCTCGTTAACCCCGAGACGGAAAGCGGGATCTCGGGTTTCGCGTGTTCGCGCCACATCAGCGATCTGCTGGCGAAGGATTCCAAAATACAGGTCCTCGATGTGGAACCTTACAAGACGCAGCAAAACTAAAGTGGAACCTACAAGACGGAACATAAGCAAAGAAGAACATTATACGACCGAACAAAACCAAAGCAGACCGTGCAAGGCGCAGCAAAATCAAAAAAGAACCTTGCAAACCGCAGCAAAACCAAAAATGTATAAATTGACTATGAAACGATTGCTCTTTACCGCGTTGACCATTTTTTTGATGGGTGGCTCCAAGGCTCAGTCGCTGGCCGGGGCGCAGAAAATGTTGGATTACGGGCGCTACGACGGAGCCGCCCATCAATTACACGTACTGTTGCAAACCGACCCGGCCAACACCGAGGCGTGGTGGCTGCTGTCGCAGGTGTACGTCCACCAGCGCCGACTGCCCGCTTTGCGGGACACGCTCCGTTACCTGCCCGCCGCCGTGACCGGCCAACCGATGGCGCTCTGCGCCCGGGGTCTCCTCTTCCTGGCCCTGCATCAGAAAGACAGTGCGAGGACCCGGTTCGATCAGGCGCTCGCCGAGACCAAACAAAAAGACCCGCACGTTTTGCTTGCCGTCGCAACGGCGGACGAAACGGACCCGGCCGACACCACGGATGCCCGTCATGCCATCGATCTGCTGAACAAAGCGATCCGGCGCGACAAACACAACCCGCGTTTGTATATTGCGCTCGGCGACGCCTGGCGAAGGCTCCTGGATGGCGGCAGCGCGTATAAGGCGTACTCGGACGCCCTGGCGCAGGACTCCAGGTCGGTCGATGCGATGTTCCGCCTGGGAAAGATCTTCGTCAGCCAGAACAACCCCGATATGTACCTCAAATATTTCAACGAGGCCGTAGCGGCGGATTCGACGTATGCGCCGGCGTGGTACGAACTGTACTACCACTACTATTTCCGCGACGTCTACATGGCCAAAAGATGTCTCGATCACTATATCGCGGCCAGCGATCCGAGCCTGGAGAATGACTACCTGCTGACCGATCTGCTATACGCTTCCAGACAGTATACCGCCGCCATCAACCACGCTCAGCAACTCATCGCCCGGCAGGGCAGCGTCACCGAACCCAGGCTGTACAAACTGATCGCCTATTCATATAAAGAGCTGCACGACAGCATCACTGCGCTCGACTATATGAAGCGGTATTTCGGCGCTCAGACCGATACGGGTTTTGTCGAAAAGGACTACGAGACGATGGGCGAGATCTACAGCATGCTTGGCCGCCCCGATTCGGCGGCAGTCTACTATGTGAAGGCCGGGACAATGGAAAAGGACAGTATCCAACGAATAGCCTTCGCCAAAAAACTGGCCGATCTGTACAAGGATCAGAAAGACTATTCCAGCCAGGCGATGTGGCTTGGCAAATACTATATGGGTAACACCAGGGCGACCAACCTCGACCTGTTCAATTGGGGACTGGCGCATTATATGGCGAAAGAGTACCCAAGGGCCGACAGCGTTTTCGGTCTCTATGAGACCAAATACCCCGATCAGGACTTTGGCTTCTACTGGAGGGCGCGCTGCGACGCGGCGATCGATACCGCCATGACCAGCGGGATGGCGGTGCCGCAATACACCAAGCTCATCGAAATCGACGAAAAGGACACGGCGAGCAAGCTCAACCGCAAACATCTCATCGAGGCATACGGGTATATCGCTGCATACAAAGCCAACACGGAAAAAGATTATTCGGGTTCGATCGGGTATTTCGAGAAATTGCTCACGCTCGACCCGGGCAACAAGGACGCGGAAAGATATGTGGCTATTCTGAAGAAGAACCTCAGCCGAATGGAGGCAGCCGCGCAAAAACAGGCGGCCGCACGGCAAAAGGAGGCCGGTCCGCAACAACAGGCGGGAGAGCAACAAAAAGAGGCGGCGGGAACCGGCAGGTCGGGAGATCGCTAGTTATCCTTCACCAGCACTTTGTCCTGGTAGACTTCGATGACGCCCGTACGGCGGTCGGCCATCATTTGCCGGAAGACCTTGTTGACGACGCATTTGTTGATGAAACGCGAAAGATAATCCACTTCGTTGATATGGTGCGGATCGATGCGGTTGCCGTATTCATCTATCAGCCGGATGCTGATATTGGCAGAACTCAGGTTTAACATGGATGTCCTGGATTTAAAATGGTCTTTTGAAATAAGTTATTGACTGGCCAGTTGGTCCTTCGGGTGAACAATGATCTCCGCCCTGCGGTTCAACCAGGCCTGGTTGGGATCGCTGTTATCACCGACAGGGCTGTCGCTCCCGTAGGCTTTTGCTTTCATCAGCTCGCTGGGCACTCCCCTGCTGTTCATATAGTCCAGCACCATTTTGGCCCGCTTGCGCGAAAGGATGTTGTTGTACTGTTCCGATCCTACGGAGTCGGTATAGCCTTTGATCTCGACGGTATAGTCCTGGCTGCGCTTCAGATGTGAGATCACTTTGTCGATGTCGCCGAATGCTTTCGAGTTCAACCCGTATTCGTTGAATTCGAAATAGATCACGAACCGGATGACGGGTTTGCCGTCGAGCGAATCGATCCGGTAGTCGTCCTCGTTGAAATCGTTGAGACCCAGGCTGCGGAACGGTTTTTTGCGTCTTGCCGAGCCGGTGACGCCTTCGTCCGATCCATCTCCCTCGCTTCCCTTCCCGGCGAGGACCGGTTTCCCATTCTCGTCGAGCAGGCCCTTCGCTTTGAGGACCGAGTCCATATTGATCGTGATATAGATATTGTTGGTCACGTTGCCATTGCCTTTGGAGGTGCTGTCTTTCTTGCCGGCCTCATCCTTTTTGTTCAACGATTTATCGTCGTCATCCGGCTGTTTGTGTTTCTTGCTGTTGATGGGCAGATAGATCCCCACCGAATACATCGTGGTGCTGGCATTGTTCTTCGACAAACCGTAGCCATACGTCACCTGGCCGGTGACCATGATCTTCCGGGAATTGAATTTTGCGCCAACGCCCATGGGCAACGTCAGATAAGATGCGTCATTGATCAGGTCGTTGAACCCAACGGTAACATACGGCTGCAGCCGGTAAGAAGGCCCGATCAGGTGGTAATAAACGGCTGCGTTCAGCAGATTGAAGGTCTTCGATTGCGTCTGGCTAATGAGGATATCGTTGCTGGTGACATGACCGAAGCTAAGACCGAGGTCCGCGCTTACGGACAGCCGCTGCGTAAGGTTCTTGTAAGCGGAGGCCGCGAAAGAGGCGTTGCCCCGCTGGAAAAACGGCAGGTTATTGGCATTGCTGAGATAGCCCTTGCGGTTCTTCTCGAGCATAGCGAAATCCTGGAATTGCAGTTTGAGCAGCGGCGATATGAACCACCGCCTGTCCAGTTCGTGTCTCGTCTCTTCGGACCGGTCTTCTTTGGTGGCGGTATCGTTGGACTGCTGCTGATCGGCTTTCGGCGCTTCGGCGGTCGTGGCCGGCGTCTTGACGGTGACCACAATGGTGTTCCCGGCATCCGTCTTCGTTACCTGGTTTGGATTGGACGGCGTCGTATCGGTCTTCGGCGCACTGCCCGATCCTGCGCCGGCCGCATCTGCAGCAGGCTTTGCATCCATGTTTGCGGCGCCGGCCGTAGCCGTACCGCCCGCATCTTCGGCAGGCCTTGCATCCATGTTTGCGGCGCCGGTCGTAGCCGTACCAACCGGGTTGCCGGCAGGCTTTGCACCGGTTTTTGGCGAGGCACCCGCGTCTTTTTTCTGCGCCGGCGCGTCGCCGGCCACGCTGATCACCGTGTCGTTTGCCGCGGCGCTGGAATCCCCCTGGTAACGGAACGAGGTGTCGGGAACCGGCTGGCCGGCCGTGTCCCTGGAGACCGCATGCTGCGACGGGATGGCGGTATGCGCTGCGCGCCGGCTGCTGTGCGCATCCCGCGACAAGCCGTCCTGCGCGTTGGCCGTCAGGAGGGCCACCATACAGCAAGCAAACAAACCATTCATTACCTTCTTCATGGGGTTAAGTTTAAAAGTCCATTCTTAGCGCCAGTTCCACCCCATCTCGGGCGATGCCGGACGCGCTGATCGTTGATATGTTTACGTCGTATAAGATTCCCAATACCAGTTTTTGGTACCGCAATTCGATATTCGGCACCAGGGCATCGTTGTACCGATAGCCCACCCCGGCTCCAACCGCCGCACCGCCTACGATGCCGGGTATCGCTTTGGTATAAATCAATTCGAAATAGTGACGATAGGCCGGCCCCTCCCAGTTCATCGATGCATAAAAACCCACTTCGTCCTCCGTCTTCGTCGTGAATCGGTAGCCGCCCTGGAAACCGAAATTCGGCCGCATGCGCGTGGAATCCGATTTGACCTTATAGGCGTACGGCTGGTTGATCTGCATGACCGAAGCGCCGGCATACCACTTGTCGTAACGGCCGTTGCTGAAAACGGAAACGCCCGCATTGAAATTGAAATGGCCGTAAGACCAGCCGTTCGCGAGACGGTCCAGGCTGGGCGCGCCCTCGATCGGTCCGTAATTGTTGTATTGGTCGCCGAAGGCATTGGCTACGCCCGCCACGTTCAACTGGCTCTGGTAGTATTGCGCCTGGAAGCCGGCGGCGAGATAGGTTTCGCGACGACCGATGGGTACAGCGTAGGAGATACCCAGCGTTCC
>DASZYU010000225.1:0-9562 GCA_035545215.1 Puia sp. | reverse complement strand
ATTAAATTCACCTCCGCGCAGGTGGCGATGAGCCTGGCTGCGGCGGGCAAGAAAGATTCCGCGCGGAAGATCCTCGAACGCTACGACCAGCACGTGCTCGAATCCAACATGCCGTACGGAATGACGTCCAACCAGGGTAACATGCATGACTACTTCTCGTTCGATTTCCTCCAGGCGTGTATGATGGCGGGCGATTCGACGCTTGCCCGGAAAGTCTCCGCCTCGCTGAAAAAAGACCTCGAACAGCAAATGCGGTATTACCGGTCGCTGGGCGATCCATCGATGACGGACGAAATGCTGGCCGTCAACGCCAATATGGCGTTACAAAACAAGGGGGGTAATCTTTCCGACATACAGGCCAAATATTTTGCACAGGACATTCTTTCCACTTACCGGATGCTGATGCAGATGACGGAGTGGGAAAAACCGAACAAGGTAAAAGGAACAATGCCTTAATTTCGTGCCTGAATTCAAAAATTCTCCAATCCAATGCATTTTAAAAGAGTAAACAATATCGTCGGCTGGATCGTGGGTCTCATTGCCTGTGCGGTTTTTGTCATGACCATGGAAGCGACCGGCAGCTTCTGGGACTGCGGCGAGTTCATTTCCAGCTGTTACAAGATACAGATACCCCACCCCCCCGGCGCCCCGCTGTTCGTACTCATGGGCCGTTTCTTCATCATCCTCTTCGGAGATAATCCGCATACCGCCGCACACGCTGTGAATTTCATGAGCGCCATCGCCAGCGGTCTTTCGATCCTGTTCCTTTTCTGGAGCATCACCCATTTCGCGCGGAAACTCGTCCTCAAAGGCGACCTGGTCGCGGAACCCAACCGGCGCCAAACCTTTACCATCCTGTCAGCCGGCGTCGTGGGCGCACTCGCCTATTGTTTCACGGACTCTTTTTGGTACAGCGCGGTGGAAGGCGAGGTCTATGCTTCTTCGGCTTTTTTCACCGCCCTCGTTTTCTGGGCGATCCTCAAATGGGAGCAGAATGCCGATCGGCCCGGGGCCGACAAATGGCTGATCTTTATCTTTTATATGATGGGCCTTTCGATCGGCGTCCACCTGCTCAACCTGTTGACCATCCCCGCCATCGTGATGGTCTATTATTTCAGACGTTTCACGCCCACGACCTGGGGCACCATCCTGGCCTTCATCGTCGGCTGCGCGGTCACGGGTATCGTCCAGGTGGTGGTCATCCAATACACGATCAAGGGCGCCGGCGCCTTCGACATCTTCTTTGTCAACAGCCTGAACCTGCCCTTCTTCACCGGCTTTGGTTTCTATTACCTCCTGCTGGCGGCCCTCCTCACCTGGGGCCTCCTGTTCAAACGCGAAACGGTTACCATCACGCGGGTCCGCGTGTGGCTGATCCTTTTCGTGCTGATCGTTATCCTGCCGTTGCTCTTCAGCGGCACGGGAATGACGGGCGGCGGCTTTGTAAAGTTGCTCTTTGCACTGGCGATCGCCTGGCTGGTAGGCTATTTCATCAAAGCAGACCGCCTGCCCAATTTCAAACTGGCGCTCTGGGCCTTCGCCTTCATGCTCCTGGGCTATTCCACCTATTTCACGACCATGATCCGAAGTAACGCCAACCCGGGCGTGGATATGTACAATGTAGACAACCCCGTGAGCCTGGTGGGTTACCTCAGCCGAGAACAGTATGGGGATTGGCCCATCCTCTACGGACCGGACTACACCGACCGCGCACCGCGTGTCGAAAACGGTCCGCTGTATGTGAAAGGAAAAGAAAAATACGATATCGCCGGGAAGATGTACCGTGATGACTGGGGCAATACACCCTCTTCTCATTTCTTCCCGCGGATGTGGGACCCCAACAATGACCGCAACCAGATCGACGCTTATAAATCGTACGGAGGCATCAGCGACGACGACCCTCCCACGATGATCAACAACATCAAGTATTTCATCAGCTATCAGAACTGGGAGATGTTCCTCCGCTACTTTATGTGGAACTATTCCGGCAAACAAAACGACCTCCAGGGTTTCGGCAATGTCCGCGACGGAAACGCCATCACAGGTATCCCGTTCATCGACAATTATTTCTTCGGCGATCAGAGCATGATGCCGGACTCGATTCGGAAAAACAACAAATCTTGGAACCGGCTGTACCTGCTGCCGGTGATCCTCGGTTTGATCGGCTTCTTCGCCCAGGCGAATCGCACCAAAAGGGACTTCCTGGTGACCGGCCTCCTGTTCTTCTTCACCGGTTTCGCGATCGTCGTCTATCTCAACCAGGCGGGTTTTCAGCCGCGCGAAAGGGATTACGCCTTTGCCGGCGCCTGTTACGCCTTTGCCATCTGGATCGGCCTGGGCGTAATTTGGGTTCAGGAGATGTTTGAAAAATATGCGTTCAAAGGCAAGGCGGATCTCGCAGGTTATGCTGCCGCAGGGCTTTGCTTCGTAGCCGTACCGGTCCTGATGGGCAGCCAGGAATGGAATGACCACGACCGGAGTAAAAAAACGCTCGCACGCGATATCGGCAGGGATTACCTCGAAAGCTGCCCCCCGAATGCGATCCTCTTCTCCTTTGGCGACAACGACACTTATCCCTTGTGGTATGCGCAGGAGGTGGAAGGGATCCGGCCCGACGTGCGCGTCATGAACTACAGCCTGCTGGGCACCGATTGGTACATCAACCAGTTGCGCTATAAGGTCAACGAGAGCGGGCCCACAGACGTGCTCTTCACGCCCGAACAGATCGAAGGGAATAACCGGGACGCCGTCGTCATCAGCCCGCTGGCAGGTTTCGATCAGAATAAATACTACGACGCCTACACGATGTTCAAGGATGTCGTCGGCAGCGACGCCTCCCAATACCAGCAGACGACGGAAGAAGGCGACGTGTATCATTTCCTGCCTGTCCACAAACTCTCCGTTCCCGTGGACATCAATAAGGTCCGCGCCAACGGCACGGTCATGCCGGGAGACAGCGTCGTCACCGAGTTGCACCTGGACATCAACCCGAAAAAAGGCTATCTGTTCAAGAACGAGCTGGCCGTTCTGGCCATCATCGCGGCCAATCGCTGGCAACGGCCAATCTGTTTCAACTCGACTTATGAAGTGGCCGATCTGGGCCTCGAGAAATACATCCGCCAGAACGGGCTGGCAGGACAGCTGGTACCCGTCGAAAGCAAAAACTCGAACTGGGGATTCTACAATAATGACGTGGCGTACAGGAACATGATGACCAAATTCGGTTTCGGAAACGCCATTACCCCTGGGGTCTACTACGACGAGGAGAACCGCCGTCACCTCAACACGCTGCGCGCGGCGCACGCGCAGTTGGCGCTGAGCCTGATCGACGAAGGCAAAAAGGACTCCGCGCGGCGGTTGCTGGAGCATTTCGACCAGAACGTCTACGAGCCCAATTTCCCCTACGGCATGACCTCCAACCGCGGGAATCAGCAAAACCGGATCTCGATGAGCTTTTTACTGGCTTGCTACGAGTCGGGCGATCTGACACTGGCCAAAAAGGTCGCGGCATCGCTGCGGAAGGACCTCAACCAGCAAATGCGTTATTATAACTCCCTGGGCGAAAGCATGAGCAATGAACAATTGGCGATTAATGCACAGATGGCCAGGCAGAACAAGGGCGGCAATCTGTCGGACAAACAGGGCGAGTTCGTCGATGACATCCTCAGCAGCTATCAGCTGTTGCTGCAGTTAGACGACTGGGACAAACAATTTGGCGGCAAAGCGAAACCCCCAGCGGTTACGCCATCGGCTAGATAAGACAACGTATTGACCATTTTGGGGCCGGCCCTCGAGGGCCGGCCCCCGTTTTTTCGCACCAAACCATTTGGTTGAATAAGTTGTTTTTAATCTGTAAATTGTACGCATGATAGGGTTCCACTTCAATCGCTATGACCCCAACGAATCCGGCAAATCGAAATTCGATCAACTGCTCGATATCTTCATGCAGTTGCTCAGCTACACGAACGGGGACGTGGGTGAAGCGTTGCAATGGATGAACCAGCTCGATAAGGAATACCAGATCACCAACGACGAATACGGAATGGGGGATTTTATCGAAGACCTTAGAGACAAGGGGTATATCGATGAGAATCGACAAACGGGCGAGATCAATATCACGCCGAAGACCGAACAGGGGATTCGCCGGCGTTCGTTGGAGGAGATCTTCGGCAAGCTGAAAAAGACGAGACAGGGCAATCACAATACCTTCAAACCCGGTCTTGGCGACGAAGCCAATCCCGAAACCCGTCCCTTCCGCTTCGGCGACCAGCTTGAGCAGATTGATTTCACGGAGTCGATCCGGAACGCCCAGATCAATCACGGCATCGATCGCTTCAACATGCAGGAAGACGATCTGACCATCCGCGAGACGGATTTCAAAGCGCAGACCTCCACCGTCCTGATGATCGATATCTCGCACTCGATGATCCTGTACGGGGAAGACCGCATCACGCCTGCCAAAAAGGTGGCGATGGCGCTGAGCGAGCTGATCACGACAAAATACCCGAAGGATACGCTCGATATCGTGGTGTTCGGTAACGATGCCTGGCCGGTGGAAATAAAGGACCTCCCCTATCTCCAGGTCGGTCCTTATCATACCAATACGGTAGCCGGGCTCGAGCTCGCGATGGACATCCTTCGCCGCCGGCGCAATGCCAACAAGCAGATCTTTATGATCACCGATGGTAAACCCACCTGTCTGAAGATTGGCAAGAGGTATTACAAGAACAGTTTCGGCCTGGACCGCAAGATCACCAGCCGGTGTCTCAACCTAGCCGCTCAATGCAAGAAACTGAAAATACCGATCACCACCTTCATGATCGCCAGTGACCCTTATCTGCAGCGATTCGTCAACGAGTTCACGGAGACCAACAACGGGAAGGCTTTCTTCGCGTCGCTCGACCGCCTCGGCAGCTTTATCTTCCGGGATTTCGAGAGCGGCAAACGAAAGACCGTCTATTGAGGCGAAGGATCGCAGGGCTCTCGGCAGAACCGCCGGTTGGCGCACTGCCCGCACATACACACTAAAACAAGGAAATGGATAACATAAAGATCAAGACGCTGGGAGAATTGAAAAAGTCCGGCTATAGAAGCAGATCGGTCAAGGAAGAGATCCGCGAGAATCTGATTTGCAAGCTGAAGCGAAAGGAAACGACGTTTCCGGGGATACTCGGTTATGAGGATTCTGTCATCCCCGATACCGAACGGGCGCTGCTGTCCCGTCATAATATCCTTTTCCTCGGTCTTCGGGGACAGGCCAAGACGAGGATGGCCAGACAGATGATCTCCCTGCTCGATGAGTACATACCGTACATCACGGGTAGCGAGGTAAACGACGACCCGTATCACCCCATCTCAAAATTCGCCCGTCACCTCGTTGCGGAAAAAAGCGATAACACGCCGATCAGCTGGCTCCACCGAAGCGAGCGCTACGGCGAAAAACTGGCTACTCCCGACGTCAGCGTGGCCGATCTGATCGGGGACATCGATCCGATCAAGGCTGCCAATCTGCGGCTGACCTTTGCCGACGAGGAAGTGATCCATTTCGGCATCATTCCCAAAAGCAATCGCGGCATCTTCGTCATCAACGAGATACCCGACCTGCAGGCGCGCATCCAGGTGTCGTTGTTCAACATACTCGAGGAAGGCGACATCCAGATCAGGGGTTTCAAACTGCGCATGCCGCTGGATATGCTGTTCATCTTCACCGCCAACCCCGAAGACTATACGAACCGCGGGTCCATCGTCACGCCGCTGAAAGACCGTATCGAGAGCCAGATCCTCACGCATTACCCGAAAAGCATCGAGACGGCGCTCGCGATCACGGAGCAGGAAGCTGACATTCATGAAGAGCAGAAAGGCCGGGTCATCGTCAGCGACCTGGTCAAACGACTGATCGAACAGGTGTCCTTCGAGGCGCGCGGCAGCGAATACGTAGACAAGAAAAGCGGCGTTTCCGCGCGTCTCACCATCGCGGCATTCGAAAATGCGGTCAGCGCTGCCGAACGTCGCGCGATTCTCAACAATGAAAAAGAAACGCCGGTCTGGATGAGCGATCTCGTCGGCATCGTACCCTCCATCACCGGCAAGATCGAACTCGTGTACGAGGGCGAACAGGAAGGACCCTACCAGGTGGCTTTCAATCTGCTGGAGAAAGCCTTCCGCTCGCAGTTCGTCAACTATTTTCCCAATCCCGACCAGCTGAAAAAGAGGAAAGGCGACAGCCGCGAAGACAACCCCTTCCGTCCGATCACGCATTGGTTCGACAAGGGCAATCATCTCAACCTCTTCTTCAATACGCCGGATCACGAGAAGATCCAACAGCTGTACAAAGTGGATGGCCTTCACGCGCTGGTCAAAAAATACTTCAAACATGCCAACGAACGCGAGGCCGCGCTGCTGATGGAATTCGTCCTGCACGGTCTGGCCGCGTACTCTTTGATCAGTAAAAAAGTGGTCGAAGGAAAGATCGAGTTCAAGGACCTGATCGGATCGATGGTGAATCTCGGCTCTTCCGGAAGCAGTTTCGGCAACGAAGACGAAGACCTCGAAGGCGACGAGTTCAATTAAAAGGCGGTTCAGAAGGGGCGGTCAGGGCACCACATTCACCTCCCGCTCGAGGACGATGCCGAATTTTTTCTCTACGCTGGCCGCGATCTCTTCCCCCAGCCGGTAGATCTCTTTTCCACTGGCATTCCCGTAGTTGACCAGGACCAGGGCCTGCCGGTCGTACACGCCCGCGTCTCCGCGCCGGTAGCCCTTCCAGCCGCATTGTTCGATCAAACGGCCGGCCGCCAGCTTCGTGTTTTTGCCCAATGGATCGGGGAATCCAACGATATCCGGAAATTTTTCGCGCAGTTGTGCGAACTGCGCGTTGGGAATGATCGGGTTCTTGAAGAAACTGCCCGCGTTACCGATCTGCGCCGGGTCAGGCAGCTTGCTGCGCCGGATGGCGATCACCGCCTCCGAGATGGCGCGAATGCTCAGGTCGCGGACGCCCATCCGCTGCAGTTCCTGCTGTATATCGCCGTAAGCCGTATGAAAGATCGGCTTCTTCCGCAACCGGAAGGTGACGCTGAGGATAACGAATTCATCGCGATACCGGCGTTTGAACACGCTGTCCCGGTAACCGAACTCGCAATCCCCGAGGGTAAACGTGCACAATTTCCGCTCCCCCAGGCTCCACGCATCGAGCTCCAGGAAGACGCTCCCGAGCTCCACGCCATAGGCGCCGATGTTCTGCATGGGCGCGGCCCCGACGCTTCCGGGTATGAGCGAAAGGTTTTCGAGCCCCGCCCAATCGCGCCCGATGCAATAGGCGACGAACGCGGCCCAATTCTCTCCTGCCCCCGCCCGTACATAGACATGTTCGGGACCTTCGTTCACCAACTCAATGCCCCGGATCGCATTGTGCAACACGATACCATCCACGTCTTCCTTCAATAGGATATTACTGCCTCCACCCAGGATCAGCCGGCGGCGGCTGCCGGCCCATTCCAGGAGATCGGCCAGTTCTTCCGCTGTGGAAAACCCGGAAAAATAGCGCGCCCGGGCATCGATCCCGAAAGTATTCAGTTGTTTTAAAGATTTATTCTCGATTGGTGTCGGCATATATATTTTTCGGCGATTTATACGTTATCTCGAATAAGGTTGTATTTTTCGCAATGAAACCCTTTATTCCTAATCTAGACCTTGTATGACCAGGCAATTCACCGCGTTTGCCCTTACGCTCTTATCCTTGTCCCTTTTCGCGCAGGAAAACAATCCGCTCATCGTATCCGGACAGCTTCTCCAGGAGGCAGGCAACCTCCTCGATTCCGGGCAGTACAAAAAGGCGATCAAGCTGTATGAACGGATCGACCGCAACGATACCAACTACGTCCGCGCATTGTATGGCATCAGCGAATGTCTCTACGAAGATAGCCAGTTCTCGGCATCTCTCGAATACGCCAGGCAAGGTTTGAGGCTGAATTCCGACCCCGAACGCGGGCCCGATCTGTATAACCGGGTCGCCAACACCCTCAACGAGGCGAACGCCAGCGAAGAGGCCATCAAGGTTTACGATTCCGCAATCAACAAATATCCTGCCTATTCCGTGTTCTACCTGAACAAGGGCTCCGCGCTGATAAGGCTCGGGCGCTATGCCGAGGCCGAAGCCGTCTTCAAACAGGCGCTCCTGATCGACCCGTACTCGTATGGCTCGCATTATAAACTGGGCTATTGCGCCCTGCTCCAGGGCAAGCTCGTCCCCGCCTTCCTCAGCTATATGGGTTATCTCCTCCTGGATCCGGAAGGCAGATTCAAAGCCAACTGTATCCGCGGACTGGATGCGATCGCCAGAAACATGGATACTATCCAAACGATCCTCAGCAAGCGGACGATCGACCCGGATGGGAACTATTCGCTTCTGGAACAGATCCTGCAATCGAAGATCGCGCTGGACAAAAATTACAAGCCGATCACCCAGCTCGATGACCCTATCTGCCGGCAGATACAGGTGGTCTTTGAAAAAATGGAATACCAGCAGGCCGACAGCGATTTCTGGATGCAATACTATATCCCCTATTTCAAGTCCGCCTTTGTCAACCGCCAGTTCGAATACCTCATCAACCGGATGTTCGAGGGCGTGGATATACCGGCCATACAGGAGTTCAACAAGAAGAACAAGAAAGAGATAAAGGTCGTGCTTGATGGCGTGGCAGCCTATTTTAACCACATCCGTTCGACCCGGGAGCTCAATTATGTCAAAAGGGACACGGCGGCGGCATCCTGGTTCTACTCGGACGGAGAACTGGCTTCACACGGCAAATACCTCGCCAAAGAGGACAAGCTGCTGGGTGACTGGCAATTCTTCTATCACCCGGGCAACATCCGGTCAACGGGTTCCTACAACAATAACGGCAAAAAAGAAGGCTGGTTCGACTCCTATTATTTCGACGGCAAACCGAAAACAAAAGAATTCTATTCCGACGGGCTGCAGGAAGGCGAGGAGACGTCCTGGTTCTCCACCGGCACGATGGCCTCTCATTCATGGTACAAAAAAGGAATGCTCGAAGGCGAATCCGTCTCCTATTTCTGGGTAGGTACGCCGCATACCATCACCCATTATCACGATGGAAAGGAGGACGGCGTCAAGCTCACGTTCCAGAACAATGGCGATACTTCCCTGCTCGAACACTATGTCGCGGGTACGCTGAACGGCGAGGTCAAATCCTGGAACGGTAACCGTGGCATCGACGTCATTGCCGCATACCGGGACGGACAGCTCGACGGAGACTACAAAAGATACTATCCGAACGGCCGGCTGCAAATAGAAGGCAATTATAAAGCAGGCAAACAGGATGGCGAATGGAAAGCCTGGTACAACAACGGTCAGCTGAAGAGCGTCGACCATTTCGTCAACGACAAGTCCGAAGGGGAATACCGTGAGTACTATGACAACGGCGTCCTTCGGTACAGTTGTAACCAGAAGAACGGCAAGATCACAGGCGAAGTCAGGTATTTCGACGACGACGGAAAACTTTACAGCATCGACAACTATTCGGGCGGCCGGTTGCAAAAG
>DASZYU010000224.1:0-32139 GCA_035545215.1 Puia sp. | reverse complement strand
GAGTGGTTGTACCTGAACGTACTCCACATATCATCCCCGTTTTCGACCGGCGTGTTCGAGCTGAAGCTGACTGCCTGTACGCCACTCTCGGACAGTAACCGCTTTCTCAGATAGCTGAGCTTGCTGAGACGTACGCTATCGGTACGGAAGGGGACGTTTATAATCGCTTCTTTGTCGAAGCCGAGCGGCTGGTTCATGAAATAATTCATTTGCCTCACAATGATGAGCGTGCCCATGATCAGCGCCTGCGCCACGATAAATTGAAAGACGACGAGCCCCCGCCTCAATGAAATACCCTTTGCCGGATTCTCCGACAGTTTGCTT
Source organism: Puia sp. (assembly GCA_035545215.1). GTDB lineage: Bacteria > Bacteroidota > Bacteroidia > Chitinophagales > Chitinophagaceae > Puia. Next base: position 31,815 of record DASZYU010000224.1, on the reverse strand, counting down.
TTGAGGGCGGTCACGGGTTTGAAACGGGATAATACGATGGAAGGATAAAAGCCGGCGACGGCGGTGACGAAGACGAGCACCGTCGCCAGGAATAGGGCGATTGCGGGATTTTTGACGAAGTTGAGCGAAAGCGAGAGTTCCAGCAGCCGATTGACCGAAGGCAGGGCGAGGATCGAAAGACCAACCGCGAGGATCAGGGCGCAGGTAACGATCAATAAGGTTTCGACCAGAAATTGCACCTGTAATTGGGCCTTGTTGCTTCCCAGCACCTTTCTTACGCCGACTTCTTTGGCACGGTTGACAGCCTGTGCGGTCGACAGGTTGATGAAGTTGACACAGGCAATCAGCAGAATGAATGCCGCGATCAGCCATAGTACATTGATCAACCGGCGGCTGATGTTCTTGCTGCTGTAGTCGCCAGCTTGCATATCATAATGGATATCGCTCAACGGCTGGATGATGTGACTGTCCTTGTTCTGGGGTGACTCGACCGTTCTGCACCAGGATCTCAGCTGCTGATTGAACCGGTCTGCGGAAACGGCCGGTGGAAGCAGGACGAAGCAGCCGAAATCCACGGCCGTACCGTCCCAGTCGGTGGATTTTGCAAAATAGCCGTCAAAATACGTCCTGAACGATACGACCAATTTAAACTGGAAATCGGTATTCGCCGGTACGGTCGCAAGGATACCGGTAACTTTCAATATATCGGTGGTGTGGTCCCATATGGACCCGCCCGGTTTCAGCGCGATGGTCTTCCCGATCGCCGATCGCCAGTCGCCGAAATACTTTTCGGCCACTTCTTTCGTGAGGAGCACGCTGTTCCTAACATCCAGCGACGAGTAGGAACCCGCCAGCAGCGGAAAATCAAAGATGTCGAAGAAATCGGGTTTTGTATAGAATACCCCGGAGTTCTCCTTGAAGATCTTTACCGGCGAGCCGTTCCTGTCGAGTACGTCGACCTGGTCGTTATGACTGGCATAGACCGGCGCCACCTGTTCCAATTGCGGGAATGCGTTCTTCAAACCCACCGGCAACGGATAGGGAACACCTTTGCCGTAAAAGACGTTAGCGGCATCGGCGTGGTGATACTCTGTCAGTACCCGGTAGATGCGGTCTTTTTTCGAATGGAAGGTGTCAAAGCTGGTTTGGAACTGTATAACGATAAAGATCGTCATGCAGACCGCGATACCGATCGCCAGGCCGGCAATGTTGATAAAGGCATAGTTCCTGTTCCGGAAGACGTTCCTGGAAGATGTTTTGAGGGAATTGCGAACCATAGCTGCGGTATTGTAGTGTGGTCGGAATTTGAGCGATTTGATAAACTCGGGTCTGAAATGCCGGAGCACGTTCCATAAGAACTGGCGTCGCGCTGCTGCAGGGGAACCGGCATGCCGCCGGTGAAAGATCTCGGTGATGTCTCCCTCGATCTCCTCGAGGTAATCTTCGCGGCAAAACCAGCGAAGGAACTTCAATGGCCATCGGGGCGGTCGCGCATTCATCGGCCAAAGGAAATTTTTGGGATCATTTTGTAGAGCCCGGTCCGTAATTCGTATTGGTGGTCGAGGATGCGTTTTCCAAGCGCAGTGATGACGTAGTATTTTTTTCTCCTGCCTCCCCTGTCTTCGGTAATTCCTCCGAATCGCGACGTGACAAACCCCTTGTCCTCCATCCGTTTGAGGGCGACATGGACGGCGCTGATGTTGACGGGCTTCGATAATTTTTCGACGAGACTTTCCCGGATGCTCACGCCGTAGGCCTCGTCGTGCAAGGCGGCTACCATGAGGAGTACCAGTTCCTCGAATTCACCGATGGAATGTTTCATTGCGGTATTTACTTAACAAGTATAAATGTAATAATTAGTTTGACATTCGTTAAGGAAATTGTTTGAGCGGCGGGAAACCGCGGTGGGCCGGCGGGGATCGGGCGGTGGGCGGGGCTCGGGCAGACGACGGGCGGGCGGGGGCAGACGGGGCTCGGGCGAGGTACACTACTTGTGCTGGCGGAAGAGCCACTCCATCATCAGCGGGTCGCTGTAGGCGCCGAGCCAGGAAAAATGTCCGACCTCGGGGTATTGGGTGAACCCGGGATGTGCGCCCGCGTGTGTTAATGCTTCCAGCATATCCAGTCCATACAGGGGATTGACGGCCGGGTCCTCGGCGCCCAGGTAGATCCACATCGGGATATGGGCGATCGAAGCCGCGCGGGAAGTGTCTCCGGCCCCGCAGACGGGCACGGCGGCAGCGAAGAGTTTGGGATATCGTTCGAGCGCGTCGTAGGTGCCAAATCCTCCCATCGACAGGCCGGTGATGTAGATGCGGTTCGTATCCACCGGCATCGTCGTCTCCAACCGGCGGATCAGCGCGATCAACAGTCGCATCGGGGTGCTCGGCTCGGCGTTGAGTGTCATGGCTGTCCCCGTTTTGTTCGGTGTTTCGCTGCTCCAGGTCTGATGTTCCGGGCATTGGGGCGCGATGACGATCGCCGGGTGCTCCATCATGTTCTGATCGGTCGCGAAATTCATCACTCCCCATTTCAACTGGGCGTCGTTGTCGCTGCCGCGCTCACCCGAGCCGTGCAGGAAGATCACCAGCGGGTATTTTCGTTGGCGGTTGGCGTCGGGAAACAACAGCCGATAACGGAGGGTATCGGTCTTATCGATAAAGGTTTCGCGGCTGAACCGCGAAGGTTGCGCGTTTGTAAGAATGGCCGGGAGGATGGCTGCGAGAAGAAAGAGCAATCGTTTCATGGTACCTAATATAGGCCATTTTTCGGGCAATCAGCGTCCCGGGGCCTTTCGAAAAAATTCGAAAAATAAATTTGCGCAACCGAATAGTTGCGCTTATATTTGCAACCGATCAGTTTCTCAATTCAAAAAAACATCCATGAGAAGGGATATATTCCAGGCCATTGCCGACCCGACGAGACGGGCCATCATCGCGCTGCTTGCGTTGCAGGCCATGACGCCGAACGCGATCGCTGAGAATTTCCAAACAACGCGGCAGGCGGTTTCCAAACACCTGCGTATCCTGGCGGAATGCGACCTGGTCAGACAGGAGAACCTGGGCCGGGAAATCTATTATTCGCTCGAAATCGAAAAAATGAAAGAGATAGACAAATGGTTGGACCAGTTTCGCATGCTGTGGGAGACCCGGTTCAACGAGCTCGACAACCTATTATCAACGCTTAAAAAACAAAAAAAATGAACAGCACGCTGGTATTCGACTTTATCGTCGACAGGGCGACCAATACGGTCACCGTCAACCGGGAATTTGCAGCGGAACAGTCGCTGGTGTGGGATGCCTTTACGAAAAAGGAGATCCTCGACCAATGGTGGGCGCCCAAACCGTGGAAGTCGCGGACCAAATCGATGGACTTTACCGTAGGCGGTCGGAGGTTTTATGCCATGGTCAGCCCGGAGGGGCAGGAACACTGGTCCGTCCAGCAGTTTACGGCCATCACGCCGAAGACCAATTTCAAGATGCATTCGGTCTTTACAGACGCCGAAGAACGGGTCAATGACGCGATGCCTCAATCCAATTGGGACCTGAGTTTCAGCGAGCGGAACGGCTCGACGACGGTCGCGATCCTCATCCGGATGAACACGCTTGCCGAGCTGGAGCAACATATCCAAATGGGCTTCAAGGAAGGATTTACGATGACGCTCAACTATCTCGAAGGACTGTTACAAAACCTACAATAATCGACCATGCGAAAGATCATCGTGACCGAATTCATTACGCTCGACGGAGTTATCGAGGCCCCCGGCGGCAACGAGACGCCTCATCCGAACGGCGGCTGGCAAACCAAATACGGCCATCCTGAAACAGGGAAGTACAAGGTCGACGAACTGGCGCGCGTGGAGGCCTTGCTGTTGGGAAAGAACACCTACGAAGCATTTGCCGCCTACTGGCCGCAGCAGACGGGCGCAGCGTTTGCCGATCCCATCAACAAGCTTCCGAAATATGTCGTCTCGCGCAGCCTCAAAAAGACCGAGTGGGCCAACAGTCATATCCTCCGCGATGTGGCAAAGGACGTCGGGGCGCTGAAACAGACCGGTGGCGGCGACATCCTGGTATATGGGAGCGGAACGCTCGCCAAGGCGCTGCTGCACCACAATCTGATCGACGAGTTCCACCTGTTGGTCTACCCGGTTTCGGTCGGCGGCGGGCTGCGGCTTTTCGATGACAACCGCGAGCTCCGGAAATTCTCGCTCAAACATTCGCGCGCGTTCGAAAACGGGGTGCTGCTCCTCGAATACGAGCCGGTCCGGTGAGTTGGGCGGACGGGCAAGGGCCGGGGTGAACAGCCCGGCAAGACGGGCAGACGGTCAAAGATGAACGGGCGGACGGGGCAAGGGTAGATCGATACCCGGCACAGATGGGCTGACTGGTGAGTCGCTAAGGGCTTGCCGGTCGGCCAATTTTTATTTTTACCGGAGCGATTTTCCAACTATTTCCGCTTTTATACTCTTATTGGTGGGGTTTTTTGTAACCTTTCGGAAGTGTTCGAATCATGGCAAAGGCATGACTGAATCGTAACCAGGACTTGCAGCATCCACCCACCATACAGGATTTGACCGTGGCCAGGGCCGTGCAGGGCGACCGTAGTGCGCAGGCCGACCTCTACCGGCATTACGGCACAGCCATGTACAATATCTGCATCCGGATGACGGGCAATCGTTTTGACGCCCAGGACCTGCTGCAAGATGCCTTTATCGAAGCCTTCCGGCAGCTGGGCCAGCTGAAACAACCGGCGGCCTTTGGCGGGTGGCTTCGGCGGATCTTGATCAACAAATGTGTCCAGTTCAGCAAGCGTCATGTCGCGTGGAAGAGCCTGGACGAGGATGCGGCGACGCCAAACGAGGAGGATGAAACGGCCTGGTGGCTGAATATTCCGCTGGCGGTAGTTCAAGAGGAGATAAAAAGTCTTCCGGGTGGTTGCAGGGAGGTCTTCGTCCTGTTTGCGCTGGAAGATTTCGGGCATAAGGAAATCGCGCGCGACCTAGGCATTTCGGAAAGCACGAGCAAAAGCCAGTACCAGCGTGCAAGGAAGTTATTGAAGGAACGGATCACCAAAAAAATGTATCCCGATGGATAACCTTAAAGAATATTTGCTCCTTCATAAAAAGGAGCTGGATGTGGACTCGCCGGCGGCCGACGGTTGGGAAGATATCGCGTCCCGATTGGAGGATAATCCGCCTACGCAGGAGCCGGGACCGGCGAGGGAGGCCGATCCCCGCCCTGGCACGGAGGTGCGGGCGAAATCGCGAAATTTGAGGCGGCTGGTATGGTATGCGGCAGCCGCCTGTGTGATCGCGCTTGCCGGCGTTGGATCGTGGTTGGTGATCAGGGAAAAGAAAGCTGCCGCCGACGTTGTAAAAACAGAGAGCGCCGCCGGAACAAAGGAAATGCGAGCGGCGGGGGATGCGGGTGCGGCGGAGGGGACTGGAGCGGCGGGGGACGCGGGTGCGGCAGGGGGGACTGGAGCGGCGGGGGCAAAGATCGACAGCCAGGGTGCGCAACATGGAAGGTCCGCCGGCGCGATGGCAGCGCAGAGTCCTGTCGGGCGGACACTTGCACCGCATAAGGCGGGGGCGGGCCATGAGGCCGGGATGCCGGATGAGATCGCGGCTATCGACAAGAGCTATTCCACGCTGATCGACTACCAACTGAAGAAACTGCGGGCCATGCCGCTGTATGCGGAGAACGGCGCGTACTTTTCGTTTTATGTCGAGCAGTTCAAACAAATGGACCGGGACGAACAGGCGGTGCGGAACGATATCAAAACGTATGGGTTAACGGGAGAGTTCCTCGAGCAGATGATCAACGTGTACCAGGAAAAACTGAACATCCTGAAAAATCTGCAGACGGAGATCAATAAGATGAACAATAAGGTAAGAGAAAAGCAGTCGCCAACGGCAATGTCGCAAGTTCATTACCTGAACATATAAAAAACTCTATGGTAAGAAAAAGGATTCTTCTGACAGCCGGTCTGCTGCTGAGTATATCGGGCGGCGGGCTGCATGCGCAGGAACGCAAACTGATCGAAGTCACGGACGAGATGTCGTGTGGCGAAGCGCCGACCGTCTTCATCGGCAATATCGTCCGACGGGTGACCGTCCGGACGACGCACGAGAATAAAGTGCGGTTGGTCACGAGCGTTGCCTATGAAGGCAATTGCCGGTATACGAACGAAGAGTGGCTGGACAAGCTGGAATTGAAGGTCCATGGCAACACGGGCTATGCCGACGTCAAATGCGGCAATATGGAGCGGACGGGATCGACGCTGCTGCCCTCTCCCATCCCGTTCTCTAAGGCGCGTGTTCAGCCGCACCGGGCGCCCGACCTCCCGCAGCGGCGAACGCTCAATAACCTGACGCCCAACGGGACCGTCGTATTCGATGCGGAAGGCAACTGGCTGTACAAGAAGGGGAATATCCGTCGCGATATCTACGTGTATGTCCCTGCCGGCGCAAAGCTGGAAATCGATTCACGGTATGCCGAGGTGATCATCGACAGCAGCCTCAGCGAGGTCAAAGCGCGGATCACCAACGGGGGGTTGACTATGAAAGATGCGCAACGATTGGTGCTGAACAGTTCGTACGGAAGCGTTTATGCCGGCAACATCGACGACGCGGATATCGCGTTGAACCATGGATGGTTCCATGCAAAAGACATCTCGACGCTCGAGATCAACTCGAAGGTGTCCACGGTCGAATTGGGGTCTGTCCAGCAGATTAAAATAAACAGCAATGACGATCAGTATGACCTGGAAGAGGCCGGAGCGGTCACCGGGGGCAAGAACTTCGGGTCGCTGCGGCTCAATTCGCTGAAAAATTCGCTGGATCTTACCGGCGTGAATGCCGACATCAAGGTCCACAATATCGAGCGCGGCGTTACCCTGGTAAAGATTGACGATCAGTACGCAGATCTGCGGCTGCCGGTAGACAATCTAAAGGACTATTCGGTCTTTTTCGAGGGGACGGGCAGCAATCTCTACACGCCGTTCCAACGAGCCCATGCCACGGATTCTTCCTTCAACATAACGGTGGGCACGGGCAGGAAGAGTGCCTTCCGCCTGAAATGCAGCAACTGCACACTGGATATGAAATAACAAAACACATCATAAAAACTTTGCTTATGAAAAGACAATCTGCTTTTCTATGGGTAAGCTTTGCCCTGCTGGCAGCACTCGTTGGCTGCAGCCCCTCCATCCAATCGGGACAAATGCCCTCGTCGGCGCTGGTAAAGGTGGAATGCCAAAACGGTTCGGTGCGACAAATCCTGGAGCTGCTGAGGTCAGGCAGGGGCAAGGATATCAGCACGGTGGCGGTGGATGGCTATTGCACGGAGGTCACGGCGGCGTTTAGCCCGATGGATACCCCTGCGTGGAAACTGGAGCAGGTCCTGGAGATGCTGAATGGTTTGGGCGGCGTCTTGCATGTGGAGCTCGTGGAGAACCCACATCCGATCCGCCAGGCATTTTGAGGGCGGGCACCCGGATGAGGCCGGGACGCAGGCTGGTAAAGGCAGCGCGAACCGGCGCGGCGGAGCCCTGGCGCGGCATTATGCGATAGCGGCGCCGGACACGTATTTCTTCAAAAACTCCTTCTTCGAGTCCTTGTACCAGGACACCATCCGGAGCCGCCGCAAGGTATAGATATATACCCATGCGAGATCGAGCTGGCCGGGGAGAAAGCCGGCGCGGGCACTGCCGGGGAAAAGATGGTGGTTGTTGTGCCATTCGCCCGCCAGCAAACCGGGTCTGGCCTGATTGATCGACAGGTTGCTGCGATCGAAATCGATGCCCTCACGATGTTTGTCCTTTCCTCCGCCGTGGCCGGTGTAATTGAATGCCCGAATGAAGGTGAACCAAAGAAAAGCGGCCGTAAAAATTGCCGAAGCAAGCGCGACACCGCCGATCAGGAACAATACGGAAAACCAAAACGTCCAATTGAGCGCCCATATCGCAAGCGTATAGGCGGGAGAGGTCAGCGAGCCCCATTTCTGATATTGCCGGTAAGAATTCAATTTCACGCCGGTGTGGTCGAGGAAGTGCACCGCCTTTTGATGCTCTTCTTCGGTCAGGAACGGCGAAACGCGCTGATGGTTGTATTCGGCCAGCATGCAATACCAAAACCCAGCCTGTGGGTTATACGGGTCGCCCGGTTCATCCGATTTGCAATGATGCACATGGTGAGAGACCACGTAGATCTCCTCGGGCACCGTTTTGATCACCAGGTTCTGCGTGATGATCCGCCAGATGGGATGGCTGAAGCCGTAGGACCGGTGGGTGCAGTACCGGTGAAACCAGATCGTGCCGTGGGTGCCCATGATGACCATGCTGTAAACGACAACGGCGATCAGCAGGTACCACGAGAAATACCTGAATAGAAAAAGAAAGAAGAACGGAAGCATTCCTGCCAGCATCAAAAAGCTGACAAACGAGATCCAGTTCTTTCTCGTCCGGAAAATATTAATGCGGGAAAAGGCTTCCGACCAAAGTTTTTTCGATGTCGGGACGACCAATTCTCCCGAGTGGTCCTTCCACCCATAAGAAGGTTGGTAAAGGAGATTGTCAATAAACGAGCCCTGGGGCATTCTGGCGAGATTTAGAATATTGGAAATGAGGATGACGGCCTGTCAGGCTTTTTTGGTGACGTCCACGGCGTTCCAGCCTTTCGGCCCTCTTTCGAGCGTGTAATTCACCACATCACCTTCATTAACGGGGTAAGTCGTCTGGTTAGTATGGAAAAAGATCTTTGCACCGTCGTTTTGAAGGATAAAACCAAAACCCCTCGACCGGTCAAAATAGTCGATCGTGCCCTCTTTGAGCGGATCGTCGATCTCCTTCCGTTTGGGCACACTGATGTCGATGTCTTCCGGGTTTACGGGTTTTCGTTTCTCGGGATCCGGCGGCGTCGAGGTAATGTTACCGTTCTCGTCAACATACGCCATCATGTCGTCCAGCGACCGTCCTTTGGCCTGGTTGGCGCGGCGCTCCTCCATTTTCTCCCGCTTTTCGCGTTTTTCCTTTTGACGCTGTTTTTCTTTTTCCCGCTTGTTGAAAGATTCTTTCGATTTCGCCATAATTTCTCTTGTTTAAGTGAACGATAATATCCTTTTAACGCCGGCGGCTAAAAATGAAACCCCAGGAAACCCGGGGCTTTTTCAGACCATTACCAGCGGTTATTCCTGGATCCCCCGCCGCTGTTGCCGCGAAAGGACTTTTCTTCTTTCGGCCTGGCTTCGACGACCTTGATGTTGCGGCCATCGACCGTAGAGTCGTTCAATTCAGCCATGGCTTTCCTGGCAGCCGCGTCATCTGTCATTTCGACGAAGCCGAATCCCCGGGATTGGCCCGTAGCCTTGTCATTGATGATCCGCGCGGAAGTGACTTCGCCGAACGGTGCGAAAAATCCTTTCAGGTCCTCATCCCTGACATTGAAACTAAGATTGGAAACGTAGATGTTCATACATAATAATTAAAAATGATGGTTGATCTGAGGAAAGCAAAAAGTAAAGACGACTATAGTGCGGAGCAGGATAATTGCATTACTGGATGCGAAGCTCAAAATAGTTCGGTGAAGGTACCCCTTTATTTCCAGATTTTGCCCAAGAATTTGGTAAAACCGACGGCCGGAAAGGACAGCAGGCTTTCTTTGGATATTCCTTGTATTTTTAAGGAGCAATGAGAAGGAGTATCTTTCTATACGGGCTGGCGCTGGCGGGGCTGCTGATCCTGCTGAAATGGCTGGAATGGCGATTTGTCGTTTTTGACCATGCCATCGAGGTTTACAGCGGGGCATTGGCGGTTGTTTTTACCGGTGTGGGTATCTGGCTGGCGATCAAGCTGGCGCGTCCGAAAGTGCATACGGTGGTAATGGTAAGGCCGGCATCGGAGGCGCCGGGACAGGAGATCGATGAAAAAGAACTTGCGCGGCTGGGTCTGAGCGGACGGGAACAAGAGGTGTTGCAACTGATGGCGGAGGGACTGAGCAACCAGGAGATCGCGGACCGGCTGTTCCTGTCGTTGAATACGGTCAAAACGCATTGTTCGCGGATATTCGACAAGCTGGATGTCAGGCGCCGGACGCAGGCGATAGAAGTGGCCAAACGCCTGAGACTGATACGGTAAGCGTGGGTTCAGGGCGGTGATCGGAGGGTTCTGCCGGCGATTGGGACTCCGCCGACGAAGCGGGGACCCGGTAAGGGGCGCAACTGACGGCGGCCCGACAGGCTTATTCAAGCCGTTTGGGTTTCATTCCAAAGGATGAAAAAGTGGGCAAGCCGTCGAAATCACCCGAAAGTATGAAAGCGCGGAGATGGAAATTGGCCAATTTGCGCGAACAAAATCATTCATCATGAAAAGGAATATTCTCGTTTTCGGGCTGGTCTCCGGGGCGATCCTGGCGGCGTTCATTCTTTCCATCGGCATCGTCAGCAAGATCTATCACGGGCACAGCGACAATGCGGTGGTGGGGTACAGCGCGATGGTCATTGCTTTCTCTTTCATTTTTGTAGGAATCAAAAATTTCAGGGACAAGTACAACCGGGGGATCGTCGGTTTCGGGCAGGCGTTCCTGGTCGGACTGGGCATTTCGCTGATCGGTTCCACGCTTTATGTGGGTAGCTGGCTGATCGAATACTATTGCTTTATGCCCGATTTCATGGACAAGTACTCGGCCGCGCTGATCGAGAAGGCGCAGCACAGCGGTCTTTCACCCGACGCGTTGCAGCGGCGGCTGGATTCCATCAACAGCATGGCGCGGATGTACAAGAATCCCGTCATGGTCATCCTGTTCACGTACCTGGAGGTATTGCCGGTGGGGATCGTCATCTCGCTGATCGCGTCGTTGATCCTCAAGCGGAAAAAGCCCCGCACGGCGACGGTTGCGGTTGGATGAACGACCGGCCGGTCGTCGGACGGCGGATCGCGGCGTTTCATGGCCGGGCACGGCTATACGCAATCGTGGCGTGGCTAAATGTCAACGTTCCCATGGTTTCCTGTATCAATTCCTGGCTGTTCTCGCCGGTACAATCGATGGTCAGCGGCAAACCGGTCCGGTTGTAGGTGTATACGGCGTTCAACGGGTTGTTCAAACTATAGTCCCTCGACAGGAACATCCAGATCCGGTTGCACCGACGAAAATTGATCATCGCGTCGTGGGGCTGGCCGGCGAGGTTCCCGCCCGAATCGTAGCTGTAGGTATTCACATAGAAGATCTTGCCACCGGTGGCCATGCTGACGCGGGTGATCCGGTCAAAGGCATCGTATTCGAAATAGAAAAGCGTTACGACGCCGTATTTGCCCTGAACAGGCCTACCGTTCACGATATCGGGGAAGAAATATTGGGAGTCGACCGCGATCCGGCCTTTGTCGTCGTAGAAGAAGCGGTCCCAGCTTTCCGGGGGGATCCAATAGGATAAGTCGACGCCGTAGATATTGATCTTATCGGTGAGGCGATGGAGCTGGTCGTATTGAAATAGAAAATTGGTATAGCCCGTGCTGGTTCGTGTGCGGATGCCCGAAACGGGGTCTCCCCACGCGTTATAGGTGAATGCAATCGAGTCCGGTACGCCGTAGACGTCCAAATACGTGATCTTGTCGATCCGGTAGGCGGCCGCCGGGTTGTGCTCTTCCCAGTATTCGATGGCCTTTTTGCAGGCTGGCGCCACCAGCGCGATAATGATTGCGGGCAACAGGGCTAGCCGCAGCGGTATCTTCTTCATAACAGGCGATTTAACTGCAAAATTGATAAGATACCGGCGGCAGGAGGGTGAGCGCGGTCAGATTGTTGTATGATTTGGGCACTCTTCGTTGCCGGGCTTAAAAAAAATCTGTCGGCAACCGGCCTGCGACCGGGTGCAGTCAGTACCTTAGGACAAAGGACAGCGCCAATGGACCCCGAACCGATCTTGAAGAACATTGCCAAACACATTTCGCTGGACCGGGAGGAGACGGATTATTTTCTGTCGTTGGTCACCGAGGTTGAACTTCCGAAAAAAACGCTCCTGTTAAGGGAAGGCCAGGTGTGCAACCAGCTGAGTTATGTCTCTTCGGGAGCGTTGCGGGCCTATTATGTTGACCGGTCCGGTAAAGAATCGACGGTGCTGTTTGCGGTGGCGGACTGGTGGATCACGGACATGTATTGTTATCTGAATCACCGGCCGGCCATGCTGAATATCGAGAGCATCGGGCAGAGTTGCATCCTGCAGATCGGCAAAACGGCTCACGATGAACTCTATAAAAGGGTGCCCAAGTTCGAACGCTTTTTCAGGATCCTGATGCAAAACGCCTATACACGCGAGCAGTTGCGCAACATCGAAAACCTGTCGCTATCCGCGAAGGAAAAGTACGACAGCTTCCTGCGGAAGTATCCGCATGTCGCTCAGGCGGTCACCTTAAAGCAGATTGCTTCCTATCTGGGGATCACGCCGGAATTCCTGAGCGCTGTCCGAAAAATGAAATGAAATCTTAAGGTAGCTTAAGCGCTTTTACCCGGATACTTCCGTCCTTTGGCGAAAAGAATGCTATGCTGATCCTTATTGCAGGCCCATACCGGAGTGGAACGAACGACGATCCGTGGCTGATGAAAAAGAACCTCGACCACCTGGAGTCGGTGGCGCTGCCGTTGTTTCGAAAAGGCCACCTTCCGATGATCGGGGAATGGGCTGCCTTGCCGCTGATCAAACTTGCGGGTTCCACGAGACCGGGTGACAGCGCGTGGGAAGAGATCCAATACCCGGCGGCGCACCGGCTCCTGGAGAAATGCGACGCGATCTTGCGGCTCGAAGGCGCATCGAAAGGCGCGGACAACGATGTCCGGTTGGCGCGGGAACGGGGCTTGCCCGTTTACTACCGGCTGGAGGACGTCCCCGATGCCGAAAGCAAGTGATTGGGGTTGGGAGATGCAGGCGGCGCGCAAGGATGTTCCGCGGGTCAGTGATTGGGACGGCGGCGGCGCGAGGATGTCTTGCCGGCGACGGATTTTGTCCGAGTCCACAAATCCAATGTGGTCGCCATCCGGCATATCGCGATGATCGAGGTGCACCAGGTGACGGTCGAAGGCGAGAAGATACCTGTCGGCAGCACATACCGGGAGTCCTTGCGTACGCGATTGGGGATCGATTAGCGGGAATGGCATTGCCTATTCGCTGCGAAGCGACCGGACGGGATTGACCGCCGCGGCACGAAAAGTGCGCAGACAAAGGACAATGAGGGCAACCAGGAGCAACAATGCACCGCCCAGCGCGAAGACCCACCAGTTGAGCGTCGTCCTGTAGGCAAAATCCTCGAGCCATTTGTGGCTGCCCCACCAGGCGATGGGGATCGCGATGAGGATCGCAAGGCCGATGAGCCGGATGAAATCCTTCGACAACAACAGGACGATCTGCACAATGGTGGCGCCGATGACCTTCCGGATCCCGATCTCTTTGGTCCGCTGGTTGGTAATATAAATAACAAGCCCCAGCAGGCCAAGGCAGCTGATGAAAACGGTCAGGGCTGCCGACCAGAGCAGCAGATTGGCAGTGTTTTTTTCGGCTGTATAGAATCTTGCGATGGTCTCGTCGATGAACTGGTAATCGAAATCGTCGTTGGGGTAGACGCTTTTGTAAGCTGCCTGTATTTTTGCGATGGCGGCGGCCCACGCACCCGCATCGCCGTTCTGCGGCTGCAGTGCGATGTTGATACAATCGGAAGTCTTCGTCCCGTTAGCGATCAACAGCGGTTCGATGTGTTCATGGAGGCTCCGCTGGTGAAAGTCGGCCATTACTCCGACGATTCGGGACTTGCTCCCGCCACCGCCCGAAATCTGTTTGTCGATCGCCTCTTGCGGATCCTGAAAGCCCAGGACATGAAGGTATGCCGTGTTGATCACGACCGAATTCGTGGTATCCGACTGGGTAATGGCACTGCCAGCCAGCAGGCGCAAGCGGAACATACGGAAATAATTGCTGTCGGCCACTTTCCATTCGACATTCCTGATGATCTCCTTTTTGCCGTCGTTGTAGGTCATCGTGCTGGTCCAGTTAGCGTTGCTGGTGGGCGGATTGCTGGCCACGCTGATCGCGGCGATGCCAGGCAACCGGCGGAGTTCTTCAACCAGCAGGTCGCGTTTGCGCGGTGGTTCATGGTAGTTGGTATGAAAATATACGATGGCGTCCCGCCGGAAACCCAGATCCTTGGTGAGTGCGTAGCTGATCTGTTTGGTGACCAGCAAGGTGCCGATGAGGAATACCTGTGCGATCACAAACTGGGACACGGTGAGGATCTTTCGCAACCAGGCGCCGCGCGTTTTGCCCGTTCCGCCAAAGGCCTGGTTCTTGAGCACAGAGACGGGTTTAAATGCCGACATCACGACCGCAGGATAGAAACCAGCCAGGAGGCTCACGGCCGCGATGAGCAGAACCAGGAAGGCCAGGATGACCGGCTGACGCCAGGGATCGAACTGAAAGCCTTCAGGGATGAAATCGCCAAATACTTTCAGCAGCAACGGAGTGAGGGCCATCGACAGCAGCGCGGCCAGGATCGTGAGCAGGAAGGTCTCGCAGAGGAACTGGAAAGTGAGCTGGCTCCGGTGACTGCCCATCGTCTTGCGGATACCGATCTCTTTTGCACGCTGGGAAGCCTGGGCGGTCGTAAGGTTGATAAAATTGATACAGGCCAGCAGCAGCAGGAAGGCGGCGACGGCCAGCAGTCCATATAGCGTTGGCTTATGGGCCTGACGGCTATCATCGAATACGCCATAGTTAGTGTCGAAATGCAGATCGGAGAGCGGTTGCAATTCGACGTAGAAGGTACCGCCGGCGTGGTGTGAGGGATCGGGCGGGTTGTATTTCTTCCAAAGGCGGTTCAATTGGGCGACCATGTGCGCAGCGCTGTTTCCGGGCGTAAGCCGGACAAATAGCTGGTCGGCCGAATTGGTCCAGTCCCACTTGCCGAAGCTCTCGGGTTTAAGGCGGCTGGTGTAGAGTGTACTGCGCGAGATAAACGTGTTGAAATAAAAATCGGTGTTATATGCAATGTCTTTTACGATGCCCGTGACCGTCGCCTGAATGGTATCGTCAAAGGCAATGGTTTTACCCAGGATAGCGGCATTGTTCAGCCGTGGGAAATACAACCGGGCATTCTTCTCGGTCAACACAACCTGGTAAGGCTGTTGCAGCGAGGAGGCGGACGAACCGGCCAGCCAGGTATATTTGATGAGGTCAAAATAGCGTTTGTCGGCATATACTACATCTTTTTGCTTTTTGAACACCGTTGGCCGCGCGGCATCGGGGTAGGGAACGGTCACGCGCACTGGATAAGCGGTGGTGAAGGGAGCGACCACCTCGAAGCCCGCCAGGTCTTTTTCCACCGCCGCTGCCATCGGCTCGCACAAAGAGTTGCTGTGCCAGGTGTTTCCCTGGAAACTGCCCGAGGACGTGATGCGGTAAATGCGATTCCCGTCCGGCTCGAACTTATCGAAAGTGAAATCGTAGTGAACGAGCAGGTAGATGATCAGGCTGGCGCTGATGCCGATTGCCAGACCAAGGATGTTGATGGCCGAAAATGCCTTATTCCGCCTGAAATTGCGGATGGCGACGCGGAAGTAGTTTTTAAACATATCGGTGAAGGGAATTGCACCGGTTACGCATCACGGATAATGCCAATAAATCCCGGACTGCCAACCAATGAGTTAGCGAGATATTTCGGACCTGGTGTACGATAATGATACAGTATGCGTCCGGTTTTGGGGAGGCCAATGGTCAGAAGGCCTAATGGCTTTACATTTGCCGTATGCGTTATCTTACCCGCGCGATCTGGATCCTCTCGATGGTTAGCCTTCTCACCGATGTGGCGAGCGAAATGCTATACCCAGTCATGCCGATCTATCTCCGCAGCATCGGATTTTCCGCCTTGCTGATCGGGCTGCTGGAAGGATTGGCGGAAGCGACAGCGGGTTTGACGAAAGGCTATTTCGGTCAGCGGTCGGATGAGTTGGGAAAACGTACACCTTTCGTGCGTTTCGGGTATGGGCTTAGCGCAGTGTCGAAACCAATGATGGCGGTCTTCGTCTATCCACTGTGGATCTTCTTTGCGCGGACGCTCGATCGTCTTGGAAAAGGCATGCGGACCGCGGCGAGAGACGCCCTTTTGTCGGACGAGGCGGCCCCGGAGACCAAGGGCCGGATATTTGGTTTCCACCGCAGCATGGACACACTCGGGGCGGTCATCGGGCCGGCGCTGGCCCTGGTGTGGCTGAACGATCATCCGGGCCGCTACCGATGGTTGTTCGTGATCGCATTCGTGCCCGGTCTGTTGGCGATCGTGTTCACGCTGCTATTGAAGGAGAAAAGGCGCGCGCGGACGGGCGCCGTCAAGACGCGCCGCACGGGTCTCCTGTCTTTTCTGCATTACCTGCCGTTCAGCCCGACCGGCTACCGGAAATTGGTCATCGGACTGTGGATCTTCACGCTCGTCAACAGCTCGGATGTTTTTTTGCTACTCAAGATGAAGCAGACCGGTCTGGCGGACGTGGCCACGATCGGCGTTTATATCTTTTACAATGTCGTCTATGCGTTGTCGTCCTTCCCGCTCGGCGGGCTGGCGGACCGCATCGGGCTCAAGAAGGTGTTGCTCGCGGGTCTGGTCCTGTTCTGTATCGTCTATGCCGGCATGTCGGTCGCGGAAGGCATCGGTTGGTATCTCGCGCTGTTCTTCCTGTACGGCCTTTACGCCGCGGCTACTGAAGGCATCACGAAAGCCTGGATCAGCAACATGGCCGACAAGAATGATACAGCTACCGCGATCGGCGCATTCACGGGCATCCAAAGTGTCTGTACGCTGCTGGCCAGCACGCTCACCGGCTGGATATGGACGCGTTTTGGCGCGTCGCCGGCGTTCCTGGTCACCGCGGGCATCGCGCTGGCGGTGACGATCTATATCTGGCTGGCGGTGGAAGGGAAAAGGCCAGCGCCGGCGGCGACGTAGAAAGCCGGGAATTCCCATTCCGTCCCGAAGACCTGCAGGCGATCCTGCACCGGCATTTGGCGGCGGAAAATTAGCGTAAGCGCCGATTTGCCGATTGTTGTTTGGAAGTTAAGGCCATACGTAGTACTTTGAGCGGCCCCGGCTTATGAAAGTTCAATCCTTCCACGCGAAAATCGAGATCATCGGGATCAACCCGTTCGTGCAAGTCCCTCCAAAGATATTGCTCGAAATCTTCCGCCAATCGGGCAAAGACAAAGGTCCTATCCCCGTTTGCGGCTCGGTCAATCGGAAGGCGTATCGCCAAACGCTGGTGAAGTACGCGGGCGAGTGGCGATTCTATATCAATAGCGTCATGCTCAAAGAGTCACCGAAACGTGTTGGGGAGGTCGTCGCGATCACGATGCGTCATGACCGCGGGGACAGGACGATCCGGCCGCATGCCGACTTCGAGCGGGCGTTGAACGAAGACCAGGAGGCGAGGGAGGTGTATGAAGCTCTGCCGGCTTCGCGCAAAAAAGAGATCGTTCGGTATATTTCTGCGTTGAAGAAGCAGGAGAGCATCGACTTCAATATCCAGCGGGCGATCGGCTTTTTGAAAGGGGGGAACCGGTTCGTCGGTCGAGACAAGCCGCGATGACAAGAAAAATGAAAAAGAAATGTCTGGTTATCTTTGGCTAAAATTCAAATCGATGTTTCAAAGGATATTATCTGCAGGGGTGGTGTTCGTATGCATGGTGCTGGCTGGCGGGCGGGCGTTGGCGGTGGCGAAGGCGGGCGTAGCGCCGCCGCGTTTGGTCATTACGCATCTCACCGGTAACATCTATGTCTATACGACCTGGCGGATGCTGGGCAAGGCCCCCTACCCCTCGAACAGTGCCTACCTGGTGACGAACAAGGGTGTCGTGTTGCTGGACTGTCCGTGGGATACGACACAATATCAGCCGTTGCTGGACAGCATAGCGGCGCGTCATCACCAGCCGGTGGTGTTGTGTATCTCCACGCATTTTCATGCGGACCGCACCTGCGCGCTCAATTTCCTGAAAGCAAAGGGGGTCGCCACCTACTCGTCGGCGCTGACGCGAGAGCTCTGCAAGGAACATCATCTGCCAGAGGCAGAGCATGTGTTCGTGCACGACACGAGTTTCGTGGTGGGAGGCTATACGATCCGGACCTATTATCCGGGGCCGGGTCATACCCGGGACAATATCGTGGTGTGGCTGGCGCGGGACCGGGTGTTGTATGGCGGCTGCATCGTGAAGAGCACCGAGGCGCCCGATCTGGGCAACCTGGAAGATGCGAGTCTTGCCGATTACCCGGCGTCGATCCGGCGGCTGATCGATCGTTATCCGAATGCCGCCTTTGTGATCCCGGGGCATCTGGGCTGGACGGATGTCCATTCGCTGCAGCATACGATGGATATGTTGCGGGAGCGAAAGTGAGCTACAGACGGATCGAAGCCGTCTCCCATGAGGTGGGGCAACGGAGAAGGAATCAAACAAGCCGCGATAAAAAAGGCCCCCGCAGCGCGGGGGCCTCGTATACGGTTATGTGAAGTAAATAGCGATCTGTCTATTTATGGCAGCCTGCAGGGCAGACGCCCAGGCAGGGATGCGGACAGTTGGGGCCGCAGGTCTGCGTCGTATGCGTCTTCTTTGCCGTCTTATGTTTTCCGTTTCCGGCGAATGCGGTGGTGCTGATGGCCAGCAGGCCAACGAAAGCCAGTTTCATCCATGTTTTCATGTGAACATTTTTAAGATGAAATAATATTTTGGAACATTATGCGGAAAGGGAGAAGTCGGGCGGTTTCCAGTGGGGGTCCAAGTAACCGTTGAGCGGATTATCGGTCATAACCGTATATTCTGTCCTTTTCCCGGGCTGCAGGGTTTGCCAGCAGTAAAAAGAGCTGAGCGTCACCGGCGAGCACAGGGGGCAATCGAAGCAGCAGGATCTGTGATCTTCGGAGGGATGGTCTTTTTTAGTCCCTTGGCAGGCCGTAGCTGCTTTATGGCAGTGCTTCATTCCACAACAGGATGAGGTCTGCATGGGTTGTCCGAGTGCCGCCGGTTGGGCCGGTTGCGCAGGTTGTGCGGATGCCGACGGCTGTGCAGCGCAGGTTTCTGCGGACGCCGCCGTACAATAGGACGCCAGGTTCACTGAGCCGGTGAACAGGATCAGCATCGGAATCAGCAATATGATCGCCGAAAGGGAGCGCATTCGTCCGGTAAGATACGAAAAAAAGGGCAGTATAGAAATGCCGGGAAAAAGCGCCTGATGACGCAAATAGGGAATGTCCGTCAAGGTTTTTTATCGCCGAATGACCCGGCTGATGTCTCGCACGCATCGAAAGCCGACGGTGGCATTGCGTTCGAAACCGGGGCTTACCCGAAGGAGAAATTGGCGATAGGTGAGCTCGCGCGGGCCGCCCTGCACGTACCACCAGCTGCCCGATGGCCGGTAGTAGCTGCCTCCTTTGAGGATGATGTACCGGTAGTTGCCGCTCAGATAGACGTCGTTCGTGAGTTGCCAGACACACCCGACAAGATCCTGCAAACCGTAAGGATTGGCGCCGGCTGGATATTTTCCCACGGGGTAGAGCGAGTCGTTGCCAAGGTTGCAGCGCGAAGGGTCGATCCCTTGCACCGTTTTGACCGTCAGCGTTCCGGTGATCACTTCCTCTTTCCAGGAGACGGGCGTGGTTTGCTGCCAGGGCCAGGCGTTGCGCGCGGAGGTCTGCGCCGCGTATTGCCATTCGAGCTCGGTCGGGAGGCGTTTGCCTGCCCATTTTGCATAGGCGGCGGCGTCTTCCTGGCTGACATTGACCACGGGGAATTTTTCTTCGCCTGCGGGGATCTGACCGTTGCGCCAGTGACGAAGAAAATTGGTCGTGTCGGCGGGTCGGTAATGCGTCGCGTCGAGAAAGCGTTTGAAATCCGCGTTCGTTACCGGGAAGCGGTCCATGAGAAAGGCCGGCATGGAGAAGGTGCTGTCGACGTCCTGTTTGGGGTAGGGAATGAATTCGTCGCCGTGTGTCTCTTCGAACCGGAAGCTGCCTGCGGGGATGCGTACCATGCCGGCCGGTAGGTGCTGAGGGCCGCGGGATGAGATGTCGGCGACGGCGTTCGTACCTGTGCGTGCCGGTTCCGAAATGCGGCGGGGCGTGCCGGGTGGAAGCGTGACGATCCATTCATCGGCGAGCAGGCCATTCTCCACCAGTTGGATAACGAAGCGTCCTTCGTAGTAGCCGAAGTGTTGATGCAGCAGGAGTCGTTGCGGGGCGGCGGGTAGGACGAGGGGCCGTTTGTCGTAAGCGGGGTCGCCGGCCCAGATACGGAGCTCGCGGGCGGAAGCCACGGGGCTTGCGGCGGAGGTTGCGAAGCGAGGCATGGGCTTGGACATTGAGGGGACTGTGGCGGCGGAAGCGGCGGGGACCGCTGGCAATGGTTCGTTTAGCGAGATGTTTAGCACGTCGCCGTCGATCGAGGTGTGGAGGAGACGGGGAAGCCGGGCGATGCAATCTACTTCACCTTCGTTGTTCGTACCCAGATCGCTGGCATTAAAGGCGTCGGTGCCGGCCGGCAGCCACCAATGTCCGTTGTGTTGTTGCGGGGTGACGGCCTCGTGATGCCAAAGGTCGACAAAATGAATGCTGTCGGACGGTTCTTCGCGGAAGAGGAGGCCGTGATAGCCCGAGGGCCGGAGGCTGTAGATGGTGTAGATCGTTTTTGCCGGCAATGCCCAGCGATTTACCCATATGCTGTCGACCGTCGTGGATACAAGCGGCGTATAACCGCGGGACACGAAATTTTCCGTGTTCTCGCGGAGGATCCTCGTCGTGCGGCCCAAATAGCGGTATTCTTCATTAATCCAATCGGGCGTGCCGGGCGCCATGACGTTGAGCTCGGTGCCATATCCATTAAAAAAGGCGAGCGCGAATTCTCTCCTTATCTTTTCCTTAGAGAGTTCGGCTACGCGGTAGATCGCGAATTCGGGTTTGATCAGCTTGTTCAGGTTAAGCATCGGCGGGTAATAGAGCGCATTGTGTACGCGGCCCGCGACGATGCCGCTCATATCCTTTGGCACGGCCATGCCTTCGCTGTACATGATCACGCCTTTCCGGACGCGGTCGGCGGCCTCCTGCAATTGCCTGCTCGAGCTGCCTTTCGTATCGAGCACTACCCCATCCGCGGCCGTGGCGCCGATGAGCCGTGAGAGGCCTTCGAAATGGTCTTCGCGGCGTGTCGACTCGTCCCACGGATTGTAACAGATGAAAAAGCGGGCGCCGTCGCGATGACAGAGCTCGGAGAGTTTCCTGATCCGGCTGAGCCCCCCGGGCAGATCGCGGAACAGGTCGAACTGGTTGCGCTGGTCGAGACCCAAGGTGGGCCAGGTGGGCCAGATCGCCACGACGTCGTCGCCGCCGTACCATTTTTTTGTGTCGGCGAGGAAATGGTCGAGCCGGTATGTCCGGCTTTCGTTGTCGTAGAAGTCCTTGTCCCAGGTCATCAGGATGTGCATGACATAGGTGTTGCGGATCCAGTGGAGGTCTTTGCGGCGGAACAGCGAATCGTCGAAAGCCGTCGTATCGTAGAGCATGCGGTGCTGGAAGACCTCGGTGAGGGCATCGCGCCAGCCGCCGGGGGTCAGCGAAGCATACCATTTATACCGGACAACACCACCTGGATAAAGCGTGGTCTCGAAGCGGGTGGTCCGGCCACGGGTGACACCGCGGCGGTCGCGCCGTAGGAGTGTTGCGAGCTGAAGCGAGTCGTGTTGCGAGGGATTGGACACGGCAAAGGAGCAATATCCCATGTCCCAGGCGTTATCGGGAACGATGACATTCACCGGGGCTCTGCCGGGAAGAAAAAGATCGGTGCGGGATAAGGGATGATCGCCGAGACCGGTGATGTATACGTGGCCCGCGTTCTCGCCAAAGGGAACGGGATTAGTGAGTACGAGCGTATCGGCGGAAGTATTGGTGAAGGAGAGGACGTTGGCGGCAAGCGTGACGCGGACGCGCCCGGGCCAGGCGCCGGTCCTTTCCGCGGTGTTGCACGGTTTGCCGTTCAGTACAAAGCTGACCAGCGGCAGCGGTTGCGGGAAAGGAAGGGTAGACGAGCCGGACCGGACCGCAATGACCGTGGATGAATCGGCGGACCATATGAGCTCAGGGGGCATTGACGGCTGCTGCGCAAGCGCGACGAGGGCCGGGAACAGCAGGGCGAAGAAATAAGTAAGCGTTTTTGGGATCATTTTCTCCTGGTGACCGCGCGGTAAGGATGTAGTAGGCGGGCCGGAAATAAAGATACGGTGTTCCCCCGACGGCACGTCATCATGTCAATCGGCGACTGTTGTGATCTTCGCAGGTGACGCGTCAATCCTCTGCAGGCAGGTAAAAGATAAACGTTGCGCCCGAGCCCGGAATGCCAGTTGCCTCGATCCAGCCTTTGTGGGTCTGGAGGATCTTTTTGCAAATGGCCAGCCCGATGCCGGATCCCTTCACGGTGGAACTGTTCGGGAGGCGTTGGAAGATCTGGAAGAGTTTTTCGGCGTAGACCGGTTCAAACCCTATCCCATTGTCTTTTACTGAAAGTCTGTGATAATGACGGTAGGGGTTGGCTCCGGCGGAGAAGAGTTTGCCGGAGATTTTTTCGTACCCGATCGCGATCCGCGCGGGTCGGTCGGGGTGTTTGTATTTGACGGCGTTGTCGATCAGATTGGAGAGCAGCTGTTTGATCTGGAAAGGGATCGCCTTGAGGACGGGTAAGGGATCGCGTTGCATGGTGATGGCGTTATTTTCAAAATCCTCTTTATGAAATGCGGCGATCTCGTCGACGATTTCATTCAGATCCACGAGCTCGAATCCGTCCTCGATGTGTGTGATCCTGGAGTAAGCGAGCAGGTCTTCGATGAGACCGTTCATGCGCTGGACGGCCTGGACCGAACGTGTCAGGTATTCGCGTGAACGGGCATCTATCTGATTTACCGGGTTATCCGAGATGTAGGTGTTATAAATATGGATCTTTCGCAGCGGCTCCTTCATATCGTGGCTGGCTGCATACACAAACTGTTCCAGCTCTTTATTCTGAAATTCGAGTTGTTCCAGGTAGACCTTTTTCCTGTCTTCCGACTGCTTTTTCTCGGTAAGGTCGCGTGTCACTTTGGAAAAACCGACGATCCCGCCGTGGTCGTCGTGCAGGGCGGTCAATACGACGCTGCCCCAGAAAATGCTACCATCCTTCCTTTTTCTCCAGCCTTCGTACAATGCCTTGCCTTTCGTTTTCGCTTCATTCAACAGTCTCGAGGGCAGGCCATTTTCGAGGTCATCCTGGAGATAGAATTCCTGAAAACTCTTGCCGACGATCTCGTCTTCTTTGTAGCCTTTGATCTTTTCCGCTCCCTTGTTCCAGTTTTGCACCACCCCTTCGCTGTCGAGGAGGATGATCGCATAGTCCTCGATCTGTTCGATCATCCGATGGTACCGCTCTTCACTTTTCGTCAATTGATCGGCAGTCGTCTGCAGGCTCCTCGCTTTTTCCTGCACCATTTTTTCGAGCGAGCCGGCCAGGAGGCGGTATCTTTTTTCGCTTTCGAGCAACGGACCTATCTCTTGTTGTATCGTATCGGCCTCCGCTCTTTTGCTCTCCGAGACGTCATGGAACACACCGATCGCGCCGGCAAGCTCGTTTGCAGCATCATACACCGGGTTGATACTGACGGATGCGTGAAAACTGCTGCCGTCCGGTCGCCGGACCAGCGCAGGTATATTGCTGAACGCCTGCCCGGTAGAAAGGGTGATCCCCATCGGCGTCTCATCGGGGCGGACATACTGTCCGTTGATGAATATGCTAAATGTGCCGGCATGGCTCTCGAGCCGGCCGCCGATCTCGGGCCGGTAGCCCCATAACCGGACGGCTGTCTCGTTAAAGTAGGTGATCGCGCCGTCCTTGCTGCAAGCGTACACGGCGGCGGGCATGTGATCCAGGATGCAGTCCGGGGACAGTTGTGCGGAAGTTGTCGTAGCGTTGCCGGGGACGGCAGACCCTTCGACCTGGCGATGTTCGATCATAGTAAAATTATTCATCATAGCCGGTCAAGCCGGTACGACCAGGTGCGAGTAATAGGAGTGCATCAATGACAGGGGGGCAGGGCTGTCAGCTGGCATGGAATTTTCTGTCGCAAGATACCAATAATTCTTCAGTATGCGATCGGACCCGATATGGATAGTCGATCATGACCTGGAAGATCATGATATCCTGGAAGACGTGTGGCGGGAGCTGGATTTGCCTAACCAGTTGGTTTTCATGGCCAGTGCGGAAGATGCGTTCCGACGTCTCAGGAACGCGGAAAAAGCGCCCTTTATCATTATTTGCGAGGTTAACCTGCCGACTATGGACGGGTTTACGTTTCGGAACCGGCTGCTGGAGACGCATTCCAAAAAGTTCAAAAGCGTTCCCTTTATTTTTTGGACCTCGCACGCATCCGAAGCGCAGATCACCGAGGCCTACAATTTGTGCGCGCATGGGTTTTTCATCAAGGAGGGAAGTTTCAACGATGTAAAGGAAGTCTTCCTCACCATCGTCAATTATTGGTTGAAAAGCCGGATGCCTTCCAAAAAGGAAGAGGTCAGGGTTTAGCCGGTCATTTATTTTACGCACCAATTTGGCAAATCTTAACGACTGCCCGCAGATGGCGGGATGATCCTGTAATTGCCGCTGAGATGCATGAGCGCGAAAAGATAGAGTAGCCCATCGTAATAGGGATCGAAGTATCCATCGGAATACGGTTCGAGCCGCGCCTTCCAGAGCGCCCGAACGAACGCGAAACGATGGCCCGGATTGTAAATGAGGGTGGTCGTAGCCGCGGTCGCCAGGAGGCCGAGCGAATGCCGGAGCTTACGAAATCCTCCTGCCTGCAGGATAAAATCGGGTTTCGATCCGTCGACGTTGTATTGGTCGGGAAAGGAATCGATGCCTTTGGACAACAGGAAGCGTTGAAAGCGTTTGGCGTAGTCGCGTTGCCAAATACTGTCTTTTCCGAACCAATTGTCATCCATGGCGATGTTCATCGGGACGCGCCAGGAGTCGTACCGGAAGGCGGGCGGCATCCAGCGGGTGGCGTGCGGAGCGCCGCTGAATTCGGTGTAATCGGTGTTGAGACCTGTGGACGGGTCGCAGGCCCTGTGCAGAAAGGCTCGCGCCGAGTCGGCGCACTCGCGATAGAACCGTTCGTGCCCGTCGTTCGCATACATGGCCCAGACCTCGAAAAACGCAGGCAGGTTGTAGGACGGGTCTGTCCAGTTGTAGTTTTCGCCCTCGGGAGTGAAGGTCATCAACCGGTGTGCCGTATTAATAAACGGGTAGATGCCGTCCGAGCCATCCTTTTTCCACATTGCGTCGAGGATGGTCCTTGCTTCGCGGTAGTAATCGATGCCGGTACGGTTGCCCCACCGGTTGGAAGCAAACAGCAGATCGGTAACAAAATACAGCTCCCCGTCCGAGGCGGTGCCTTCTGAATTTTTTCGCAGGGTCTTCGGGTCTATGCTCCAAGCAAAATAGCCGGCGCGTGGACCGTCCTGGTGCTGCAGGTATTTTTTGGACCAGCGCCAGATCCGGTCGAACACATCCTTTTTATTCAGCTGGACGGCGATCATCATGCCGTACGAGAGGCCTTCGGTCCTGGCGTCGTGGTTCTTCAGGTCCGAAACGTAGCCCATCGAATCGCCGACCTCGAAATAGACCTTGTCAGGGCCTTCGAAAAGCTGGTGATAGGTGTCGTTCAATTTGGCATCGATGTCGGTCTGGCGATAGCCGGCTTCCAGGAAGACGTTGCGGTAGTGCCGTGGAGGCGCGTTGCGCGCGGACGGATAATTGGCAGTCGCAGGCTGCCGGGGCGTCGATGGCTGCGCGAAGCGATGTCGAACGGTGGCAGGCTGCGAAAACGCGGACAGTGCCTCGATGCCTGTCAACAACAGAAACAATTGTCCCGCTCGGGAAAGGTTGGCCATAGTGGAGGGATGTTTTGGTAACCTAAAGTACAATAATTAGTTCGGATTGCAACCGATTGCATCCGAATTGTATCGCCTTTTTCCGCTTCTGCAAGCCGCGGGATTGTCGTTTTTTTACCAGTCGCCGACCTTCTGAGCGTCGAATTTTGCAGACATGGAGCCGCTAAACAAAATAGAGAACCAATGCATAATTTTACCTTTAGCATAATGGTATTCGCCCTGGTCCTGCCATCGGGCATGCGACCGGAAGCTTTTGCTCAACGGGACGTTCCGGGCCGTAGTCCGGCCCGGCCCGCGGAATCTAAAAAACGCACACCCCATATGTCCATTCAATTGGCGGCAACGCCCGACCCGATCGACATCGATCCTGCGAAGACAGCAGTGATCGTCGTCGATATGGAAAACGATTTTGTCAGCAAAGGAGGGATGTTCGATCTCATGGGAATTGACCGGACGCCCGTCAAAAAGATCATCGAACCGATCCAGAAGGTACTGGCGGCGGCTCGCGCGTCCGACCTCACCATCGTCTATCTGAAAATGGGTTATCGGCAAGACCTGTCCGATCTTGGCGGCGAAGGGTCGCCAAACCGGATCCGGCATTTGCGCTTTCATGTCGGAGACACGATTACTGCGCCGAACGGATCAAAAAGCCGGATATTAGTGCGCGATTCCTGGGGTACCGAGATCATTCCGGAACTCAAACCTGCTGCGGGAGACATAGTCCTTTATAAGAGCAGGTTCAGCGGATTCTATAACACGGACCTTGACGGTATACTCCGGAAGCTGGGAAAAAAGTATTTGCTCTTCACCGGAACGACAACCAGCATATGCGTGGAGTCGACCGTGCGGGATGCGATGTTCCGGGATTATTCACCGATCGTACTGGAGGATTGCACGGAGGAGCCAATCGGCAGTAATTTTCCGCGAACGAATCACGAAGCCTCGATGACGGTCTTTCGGGTAATCGCCTGGGTTTCGAGCTCCGCCAATGTCATCACCGCTCTGGCAGCGACGAGAAAGCCCGCGATGCAATAAATCAAAAGGCGTAAATTCAGGCAAATATCCTTCATGATTTTACAAGATTTCCTGCCTGCTCCGGAAGTACGGGGATTTGTACAATGCTATCGGATCGTTCATTTCAATTTTAACGATTTCCAGGAAGTTCCGTTCAAGGCATACCCGCCAAAACCGGAGCAAATCCTCCACTTTTTTCTGCGCGACCATTTTGCCGTTGAACATCCGGATGGCACAAAGGCGCTGCAGCCTTCCATCCTGTTTGCCGGGCAACGAACGCGACTGGTCAACCAATACCAGGGACGCGATTTTCTCGACGTACAAATCGTGTTTCAGCCCGCGGGAATATATCGGTTGACGCGCATCCCCGCTTGTGAACTGATCGATCGACACTTCGATGCCGAATCGATATTCCCGCGGCACGTCCGGGCTGTGCTGGATCGGTTGCAATCCGCCAGTGGCTACAACTCCTTCATTCCCATCGTCGAGACATTTGTGAACGGGCTGATCGATAGTGTCGCTGTAGACGCCATCCCACTGGATCTGGTCAGCGAGCGGCTCGGAAAAAACCCTACCTGTCTGTCAGTCGAGAAAATGGCTGTACAGGCATGTCTGAGCGTCCGGCAGTTTGAAAGGAGTTTTGTCGAACGGGTGGGCGTCAATCCAAAAATGTATGCGAGGATCGCCCGGCTGAACAGGGCATACAACCTTCGGAACAAGTATCCGGGAAAGAAATGGTCGGATATCTCGGTTGCAGCAGGTTATTTCGACTACCAGCACCTCGTAAAAGAGTACAAAGTCCTGACGGGCATGGCGCCTGCCGGTCTCCACCAGTTGGAAAGCCGTTCGCCCGAAAGTGTACTGGATCTTTCCAGGGCGCTTTATCACCAGCGCTGGCAGTCGGGCCTCTAGGACTGCTACTTGTCAAGCCAGGCCAGCAGGAATACCACAGTGAAGAAGGTCCAGAGTAACGAAAAGCCGATATGGATGGTCTTCTCGAAACGTTTGCCTTTCCAAAGCGCCGGCGAGTAAACAAAGAACTGAAAACAGAGCCGCACGGCCCAAAATACGGTAAGGCCGAACGATATCCGTCTGCCAAGGGTGGTGTGCAGTAGCTGATCTCCAGAAGTCAGGCAAAGCAGGCCCATCAGGAAGACAGCGAATGCGATGAAAAAGAGATGAACCTGCATCATCTGACGATTGACCAGACTCAATAAACGCAATTCGCGTTTCCAATCGAAGTGTCGTGGAAAGAAAACGTGGAGGACGGCTAAGAGGATCATCAGGACACCGGCAATCCTGAATTGTAGTTGCATCATTGTTAGGGCTGATCAGGGTGTACACTCGAAGATAGACATAAACGGGGTGAACTTGGTTTCTCGGAAGGTGGTGAAACCTGCGCGTTCAAAGGACCGCCGCCAGACCGCGCGCGAGAAAAAATGCGTGAAGCCGACCGTAAATGCCAGGAAATTTGGAAAATCTCGCAAATGCTCGACCATGACGGTCTTTCCGCCCGGCTTGCATACCCGGTGGCACTCCTTCAGAAAACGGATCTTTTCGTCGGCGGATCGAATTTCGTGGACAGCCGAGAGCAGGAAGATCAGGTCGACGCTACGGTCGCCCAGGGGAATCGATCCGGATGACACGTGTTGTGTGCCCGGATAGACGAGGCTGACTTTCCTGGCCCGTCTGATGGCGGGTTCCGTATGCCGCTTTGCGTCATAAAAATCGTAGGCCTTTAGCCCGGCGCCGGGAAACTTTTCTTTGAGCAGAAAGCTTGTTTCATCAAAACCGGCGTTGACGTTGATGATCATCTCCGCAGCCTTGTAGTCGCTGATGAGTTGTCGCATCCAGTCCAAATCGTAATATCCGGAAAAGTCATACACATACGCCGATACCAGCAGGGGCATGAGGAGGCCGACGATAAATACAAGCACGACGGTCCAAAACAACGCGGAGGGCCATGCGACGAGCGACCGGCTGGCAATTATCAATGCCAGGACGATCAACCCGGCTACGTAAAAATGCCGGTTAAAGCTGAGGATATTCAAAACGCCCTGAAATTTCCTTCGTTTTATTTCCATCGTTCGATCCTTCCTTTTTTCCATGAGTAAGGCACATCGCGGATGAGAAACGCATTCGCCAGCCTCACGCCTTCCAGCCGCATGCTATCGAGGAATGTAAAATGTTGTTCTATCACCTTCGCCGGCTCGGGCACCCAATTTTCCCGGACCCCCTCGATGATCAGGACTTTCTTATCGGTGGAATTGCAGGTAAACGTGAAGGGGAGCGGACCGGCATACTTCCTGGCTTGCTTCCAGTCGGGGAACGGCGATCCGGCGGGCAATGAGATAGTTTCGCCAGGGGAAGAATCGATGCGGACCCGGAAGCCGGATCTTTTTGAGCTGATCTCCAAGGTACCGTTTTCGCGTAGCTGATGGATGTCGGTGGTTCGATAGCTGTAGTGTGTAAAAATATTTCCCAGGACTTCCATTTTTCGTTTGTCGGTTTCGGACCGGAGGATGTAGAGGCCGCGCAATTTTTTACCGGATGGAGTGGTAAAGCGAACGAAGACGCGGTAGCCGATAAGAAAAAAGTCGTTCCCCAGCAGGCGCGGGAATCCTTTTGGCCGGAGGTCCTTTGTCTGCACCATCGCCACGGCGATGAATGCCCAATGGTCGTCGAAGGTATCCAATTGCAGACATTCGGGTACCAGAACGCGAACCTGCTGTTTCGGAACGGCGAACGTTAAAACCAGCGAGCTTTCAAAAAATGCCTCTACAGAAAAGGGATGATCTTTCAAGAATGCAAACATATCAGACGTGTTGCGTGCGGCCTGCGTTATTGTAAAATTCGTTGTACAGGATCAACAGAATGAACAAAAAGGCATAGAGACCGTTCCATCTGCCCCACAAGAGGAGGTCGGGCGCCAGGACGCACTCGAGTGCATTCATCGTCGCTATGGTGACTACCTGGGTAATCGCATTGAGCCTTGACCTGAAACCGGCGACGATCCATACGGCCATTGCTATTTCTGCAAAACCGATGGCGGTCGTCAGGGCTGCCGCGTGCGCGTCGCCGAGGATCCTGGCAACGATCTGGCGGTGTCGGGGCACCAGGTCAAGCACTTTGCAGAAAAGGCCGTTGGCCAGCCATACGAGCGCTATCAGGTAGTTGAGACCGGTTTTCCTCATCCGTTCTAAAATAGCCAAATTCCCGGGACCGTCCAAATGTGCGGGAACGGCGGCCGATCGAAAAACGCGCGATGGTCCGGTTTTTTGTTACCTTAAGCGATCGGAGGAATGTTATGGCAAGGATATTTATCACCGGGTCGGCGGATGGTTTGGGCCAGCTGGCGGCGAGCGCATTGATCGCGAAGGGGCACCGGGTAACAGCGCATGCCCGGAATCAAAAACGAGCGCGCGAAACGGAGGCGAAGCTTCGCGGGG
Organism: Puia sp.; assembly: GCA_035545215.1. Lineage (GTDB taxonomy): Bacteria > Bacteroidota > Bacteroidia > Chitinophagales > Chitinophagaceae > Puia. The sequence goes on along the minus strand of DASZYU010000224.1, from coordinate 1,371 downwards.
TCGAAGCGGTCCTGGTTGCGGAACTGTCGAGCATGGAAGAGACCAAACGGCTGGCGGCTGACGTCAATAACATGGGAAATTTTGACGCGATCATCCACAATGCGGGTGTTTACCAGGTACCCGCCAGTGCGGTCGGAGCTGAGGGCCTGCCGCTGGTGCTTGCCGTCAACACGATTGCGCCGTATCTCCTCACCTGTCTGATCCATCCGCCGCAACGGCTGGTCTATCTCACCTCGGGCATGCATTTGCAGGGCGACGGCGGACTGCGCGGTCTGGAGGGGAAGAACAAGCACAGGGTCAGCTATTCGGACTCCAAGCTGCATGATGTTGTCCTGGCGAAGGCGGTCGCGCGAAAATGGCCGAATGTCCTCTCGAATGCGGTGAACCCGGGATGGGTGCCGACGAGAATGGGCGGAGCCGGCGCGCCCGACGACCTCGAGGCCGGGTATCAAACCCAGGTGTGGCTGGCGATCAGCGATGACCGGCATGCGAGGGTCAGCGGCCGATGTTTCTTCCACCAACGCGAAACGCGTTGTCACCAGGCGGCGGATGATGTAGCCGTCCAGGAACGATTCCTCGAGCTGTGCGCGCAAATCAGCGGAGTCCGGTTCCCAGCCAATTCTCCGGATGAAAAACGCGGGACTTAACCGTTTGCGGCGGGGTGCGCGCCGGGCAGGCGGCTTTTAAGCAGATTGATCTGGCCAAGATGGTGCGACTCGTGCTCGCAGACGTGGAACCATTTGCAGTAATTGTTCGTCGGTCCCCAGGGCCATTTTTCGTCGACGGTCATCAGCCATTTGTCGTCGCGTTTTTTGAACTCGGCCAGGGTGCTTTCGCGCGTTTGATCCAGCAGATCGATGTAATAGGAGACGTTGTTCCCCTTGATCTTTTTCCGGCCTTCGTCGCCCAGTTCCATGGCGGCACCGAATTTTTCGGTCACGGAAGGGTCCCATTTGCCCCAGTCGACGCCGGTGAACGTGTGTTCATGGTAGAAGGCATCCGTGGCGGCCAGGTGGTTCAGCAGGGCGCCGATCGTATTGGCTTTGTCATCGAGCAAAAAATCGAGCTGTTCGGGTGTCAGGTCTTTGACGGAACGGATCACCTGCGGCCGGAGCCAGGCCATCATCGACACCAGCGTGCCGACCTGGGGGCTATATCCTTCTTTCGGCCCGATGATGTTCAGGTCGTTGGCGGCGGGCCCGAAGCAAGGCGGAAGCGTTGTCGCACCGGGTACTTTCCGCGAAAGGTTTGCAGCGGATGCCGAACCCCGGTCCTGACCGGCGATCGTCGCGGCAGGAAAGAAAGAGAATCCGGCGATCGCGCCGGTGAATGCGGCGGCGGTCTTAATAAAGCCACGCCGGTCTTCGGATG
>DASZYU010000223.1:0-7661 GCA_035545215.1 Puia sp. | reverse complement strand
ACCTTTTTCAATAGCCTCCGGAGATATTTCGCCAGTAGATCTACCGGGCGGGTAACTGACATCGGCGGCGGCAACGGTCAGGCATTTTACAGGGATTCCACCTGGTACCTGGCGCTAGGAAGGATCTTATACAGGATCGATCCGGTTCTATACCGGTATAGGCTGTCGCAGCCCCGGATCTCGGGCCTGGATAGCAGCTACTGCGGCAACCAGGGTATACAAAAAATAAAGATGCTGAATTTGCCGGATACCGCCACGTTGGTTAAAGTCACCCTCGACAACGCCAGCCTATCCCTGGCACCCGATAGCAGTTTTTCGTTCAATGTGGGGGATCTGGCGGCCGGTAGTCATGCAATTGATATAATCTATTCCAATGCGGCCGATTCGCAGACCCTGACCGATTCGTTCACAGTGATAGCCGCCGTTACCCCGAAGGTGAAGCTGTCTTCCAATATCTCAACAGTGACCAACTTGGTCGATCCGGTCATTATCACCGCCGCCAATATAGCCGGGGGCGGGTCTAAACCGTTGTATACTTTTGCGGTGGACCGCGGCTTCGCCTCTGTTTTGCAACCGGAAGGGACTGCCAATGAGTTGAGTATAAACCCCGGAACATTAGTTGTCGGGAACAACACGGTCTATGTCAGCATGAGAACCAGCGATTCCTGTCACACCGCATCGATCGGCCTCGACAGCCTTCAGCTGGTGCGCTACGCCACTACAGGGATTATCGATCCGGACTTTCCCAACCAGCCGATCTCCTGCTTTCCAAATCCTTTTGGCCAGGTGATTACCATTAGCGGATTACAAACCAACAAAAGTTACCGTATCACCATTTATGATAACCTGGGTGAGCCGCTTTATCAACGGGAGTTGAACAACAGCAATACGCTTACCATTGCTTTGAATGTCTTATCAGAGGGTATCTACTGGTTGAGTATTTTTGATAACAAAAAGAATAAATTGATCGGTACGATGATTCTTTTTAAGAAGTAGCGTATGCGGCTTGGACGTCGGTGGTGAGACCTGGCGGTGTCATCGTAGATGCCGACGAGCCTGACCAGCGGTAGTATCAATGTGATCTGGCCGGGGAAAGACCCAAAATCCCAACCCGTTTTCCCATCCATGGATGTGAGCGAAACCTTTTTTGATATCTTTCATATCAGGACCCTCGGCGGCCGCATTTTTTCCGCAGCTTTCACAGTTGACACAAACAATTTTATCCTTAATGACATGGCCGAACAAAGGACAAAGGAGATCGGGCTGCGCAAAGTGTTGGGCGCCTCTTTGTTCAACATCCTGCGGTTGATGTCCACCGACTTCACCCGGTTGATCGGGATTGCCATAGTCATCGCTGTTCCCCTGGGCTGGTGGGCCGTGAACAAGTGGTTGGACACCTTTGCCTATCACATTCACGTCGGGTGGGCCATTTTTATCCTGGCATCCCTGGCGGCCCTTCTCCTTGCCACGTTAACCGTGAGCTATGAGTCGATAAAGGCAGCCGTCATCAACCCGGCGAAGAGCCTGAGAGCCGAGTGATCCCGGGGCTCACGTCCAACGAAAACGGCCTTTAACATTTTATCCACATAAGTGTTTTCACTGGCCTTTTCCGAAAATCTGCCGCGCCGCTTTTCTCGTAGGTGTAATAGAGAACTACGCCCTTTGGATTCAAAAACGGGAAAACATGATTGATCTACGCTACACATTGGCCGTCGTCGACGACCATCTCCTCTTCCGGTCGACCGTCAGCCGGTATTTGCGAACACTGGGATTCGACGTTGCGATCGAGGCGGAGAATGGAATGCAATTACTGCGAATATTGGACACCTGCGGCCGTATTCCGGATGCCTGCCTCCTCGATATAGAAATGCCGCTCATGGATGGTGTGGCCACCTGTTGTGTCTTGCAGGAACGCTATCCGCAAGTGAAGGTGATCGCGTTGACACTGTCGCAGGATGCCGGCAAAAGAGAACGCATAATGCAGGCGGGTGCCTCGCGCGTTGTTTTCAAAGGCATCGACGCGGGTCAGCTGAAACAGATCCTCTACGACAAAGTCCTCGCCAAACACGCGGCGATCTAATGGCGGATGAGGAGCGTCGTGATCTTCCTCGTCCCGTCGGCGCCCGCCAATTCGATATAATAAGTGCCTGCCGGGTAGGCCTTCACCGGCAGCGAAAGGATCGCGGGACCGCTGCCATCGAGCCGTTGCAACACTTTGCCGTTCGCATCCAACAATACAACGGTCCGGACTTCATTGCCCGCGCCGGTCTGAATATGGATCTCGTCCGTGGCAGGGTTCGGATAAATGCTCACTCCCGCTCTGGTCGTAACCGGGACGGCCCTGACCGAGGAGTAAGCGGAACTGCCATCTCTTTTTTCGATCAGGAGACGGTAATCGTTGACCCCATCCACCGGGCTTTTATCGACCAGCGCGTACCGTTGATCCACAGGGCCTTCGTCCCGCGGCCGGGCAGTGGCTATCGTTTCCCAGTCGCCCGCCTTCACGCTTCTTTGGACGACATACCGGGCGACGCCGGTTTCGTCGGCGACAGACCAGGACACGCCTACAGTACGGTCATCCCGCAACTGCGCGCCGAAATCGAGAAGGATATTCGAAAGGACTACACTGTTCATTGTGACCGTAAACTGCGTCCAGCTGCTGAACGACGAAGTAGCCGTTGCGGTTGACACGTCCCCGGTGCCCGTCGCAGCCGCCCAGTTTCCCGCGCTGCCCGTGTACCGCGAGATGCCGATACTGGTACCGGCCAGCTGAAAGGTAGAGCCCTCGAGCGCCGTTCCCGAAGCCAGCCAGTTTAGCGTAAGCGTAGCCGACCCCGACCCGGCCGCCTGGCCAATGCTCCAGACCGCGTTGACCATCTGCTGAAGGTAAACCGGGCTGAAAGCAGGACCGTCTGCCGACGCGTTCGAAGTGGCGTCCTGGAACACAAACGCTGAATAACTGGTCCCGGTGTTCGCTCCGGGGTTAACGATCGCAGGCAGATAATAGGAGGCAGTCCCCATCGGGAACAGCGTTCCGCTGTTCGAAGGAAGACCGGCAATCACCAGCTGACCCGTATTGGGAGACACGCCGGTGCCGGCGATGACGTATGAGGAGGAGGATGCTCCTGTGATCGGTACCGACCCGTTTGAGACGGTTAGCGAATGCGTCGTAGCATCGATTTTGCCGCTCGTGAAACTGAGCTGGTTGGTCACCGTTACAGGAACGCCGAGATAGACATTCCCGGCCGTATTGGCAATGGTGAGGTTGTGGAAGGACAGGCTGGCGAGACTCGAAGTGCTGATCTTCTGCGGCACGTCACCCGAAAATTCCACCGTATTGTTGCCCGCCTTAAACGTGCCTTCCTGGTCGAATGCGTAGGTCCCGTTGTTCTTCAGGATGTTGACCACCGGGAAATTCGTCGCATCGAATGTTTGGTTCGGATTGATATGCAGGCTGAGCATATTGACACTCTTCCCATTGAACGATGCGGCATCCTTCGCCGTGCCGGGCTCGAAGTCGAGATTGGGATAGTTGGTGGCTGGCTGGCCATCGATCCCGAAATAGGTGGACGTGGCCTGCGTGGCTGCATAACCGAACTGGACGGTTCCTCCCGTTACCGAGTAAAGGGTCGCCGCCACATTCGATCCCCCCATATCGATGTCCTCGATGTTATTGTTGCAGGCGTTCTGGAGGATGATGAGCCCTGCGGACATCACGGTCTTACCGCCCACGTTGTCCGCCAACTGGAAGGTGATCCAGTTCGAATAACCGTTACACGCCAATAGGATCCTGCCGCCGGTCATTTCGAAATCGATATAATCGGTACTGTTCAACGCATTGAATCCGGCGCCAATGTTAAGCGAACCGGAGGAAACATACAACTGAGGCGTGCCGCCGTTCACCGTATACTGGAAGTCCTCGCCGGAATTGAGCGACTGACCCATTTGGACATTGACCGATCCGCCGTTGATGAATAGCTTTCCCGAAAGGATCACGTTATTGGTGGTGCCCGCCGGCGCGAGGTAAAGGAGGCCGGCATCGGATTCGATGGTCACTCCGTATGGGATCGTAAGACTGTTGGCGGAGCCGCTGTTGTACATATACAGCGAGCCGGAGTTGTCCATTTTGAACGTGCCCCGGATAAGCGTAAAATAATCATTCGAGCCGTTGTTGACCCCTGTCGCAAAATTGGCGTCCTGGACGTCCAGCGCCGTCGCAGTCGTTGCCATGTTCAGTACGACGGTTCCGGCTATCAGGTACGTGCCGCCGCCGCTGATCACGGTGTTGGCCGCGCAATTGAAGGTCAGTGTCGAACCGCTGCTGGCCGTAAAGCTGCCCGCATTGGTAAAATTGCCGCCGATGGCTAACGATTCGTTGCTGTTGATGGTAAGCGTGCCGCCGGAGTTGATCGTGACCGCCCCGCAGACATCGCCCGTGGCCGTGAGGGTTACCGTCAACCCGGAGGGGATGACCACATCGTCGGACGTGGTTGGCACAGCGCCCCGGGACCAGGTAGAGGCGGATTCCCAATTGCCTGTGGCAACAGCCGTATTGGTGTTCGCGTAAGAACAAAGGTTGAGGAAGATCGGACCCGTCATCAGGCAAAGACGGGAAAGGCTGGATTTGAGCCTATGAAGGATTACGGTTTTCATGGACGGACCATTCTGGGTTTCAAAGGGTAGGGTAAAATTAGTCAATTTGGCCAATGTTCTCAAGCCGGTCCTGGTCATTGACCCCACAGTAAACACTTAGATGCCCTCAATGGTTCCACTTAGTCCGGAGCGACCGCTTCCCCGTTTGCCGGCAGTCATTCCAGGACAAAGACCTGCGAAGGCGCCCGCCCCGGGCGGGTTCCGGCAATAACGAACGCGATCCCGCAATAGGCCAGCGCGAGGAATGCGCTCGTGATCTCGCCCCCCGGATCGCCGGCAGGCGATGCAAGCGCTTTCGGAAGATGGAGGATAAACACCCAAATCAGGATCATCCCGCCCAACAGCGCGGCCATTCCGTTGCGCCGGATATTCAGGATGATGCACAGCGAGGAGCCAAACAACGCACTACCGGTGAAGTACATCCAGAACAAATGGATCGGTATCCAGGAGGGGATATAGCCGGCCGCTTGTCTGGCATAGAGAAAATGATCGATGCCAAAGCTGAGGATCGTCAGCCCGAATACAACCGTTCCCACCGGCAACAATCTTCTGTCACCCGCAACGACACACGCGCCGCCGGCCAACGCCAATTCCTTCGCCGCATTCTCCCACACGCCGAAATGCCCGTAATTCGGGGACACCAACAACTCGTACGGCAGGAACCAAAAGATAAAGATCGATAACAACAGGCTCGCCAGTACGAGCGAAACAAACCGGGACTTTATTGCCAGCAGGATACATACGCCCGCCAGGAAAAGCAAGCCCCCGGACACGTACATGGGCGTCAGGTGATCCGTTAGCCAGCCGTGGTTGGGCGGTACCAGCATATACGGGAAAGTCCGGTAATAAATGGTCAGTGCTCCCATAGCCGCTATAGCCAGGCCATAGAAGATGCGACCGACCGGTGCAAACGTTGTATGCATATTCAAGGTTATTCCACCTTTATGACGACCCGGCGGTTCCGATAGTTGGCGGCCGGGTCATACGACAGGAACGGATCGCCTTCACCGACATAGCTTACGTCCATCCTGCGCCGGCTGATGCCCTTACTATGCAGGTAGTCCGCAACGGCCGCGGAGCGCGCGGCCGCTACCTCGCCGTTTTCCATCGCTGTTGTGCTGTCGCAAAAATGCCCGACAATGGAGACCCGCAGACCGGGATGTTGCTTCATGATCTCGGCAACATCGTCCAGTTTGGATTTTTGTGTCAGCGGAACGCTGGTTTCACCGGTGATGCCAAAAACGATCGGCCGGTGAAGGAGTACCGCCTCGTCATCGCTGATCGGCAGCGAATCCGGTTCCTGGACCTCGGGGGCTCCTTTTGGTCGCCGGGCTACTTTCGGCCTCGTCGATTCAAAGCTCAGCCGTAACTGTATTCCAAAAGAAAACAAAGTCGCCGGTCCGGCATTTTGCGTGTTCAACACACCGTTGGGCTGCACTTTGTTGATACCTGCCGGGCTGTAGGTCACCAACTGCAGGCTGTCGGTCTTCGCCCGCAGCTCGGTCAGCCCATAGTCGGCATAAACGCCGGCATAGAGCCGCGCGTGCGGCGATACCGCAAAACTGACGCCCGTTCCCGCACTGACGGCTCCGGCAGGTTTCATTTCGGCAGCCGCGGCAGCCTTCCATCCGTTCAACACGCCAAAACCATGTTGCGGCAGATTGGAGACGTTCACCTTGATGTCGGGATAATAGCCGACAAGACTCAGCTGCTGCGCAGTGACCTCCACGGTGGGGTTGAAAGGGAAAACCATTTTTCCACCGGCTTCGAAATACCACCGCGTTCCTGGGCCGCCCGTATGATATTGCAACAATAAAGGAACGGTTGCCGTAAAGAATTGCTGCGTCTCTTTGTATTCCTTCGTTTTTACATTGTATACGAATGCGGAGCCTGCATCGTCTACCTGCCCGTAAGCGAACAGGGTACCGTCGGTCAGGCTGGCCTGCGTACGGTACAGCCCGCCCAGTATCCCCGTCCTCAAACTCCAATGGCTGCCCAGCCCGAAGGCATAGGTCAGACCCAAAGAGCCGCCCGGCTGCGGCTGGCTCTTGCCGTTTGCCAGCGTATACCGCATTCCCTGCGGTCCGCCGTTCACCTCGATGCTCAGACCTTGCGCACCCACGCGGCTGAAGATCGCGATCAGGCAAACAGCCATTCCCGGTATTTTAATTAGCATGGTCATTTGTTAGTATATTACCAATACGTTGACGGTCACCCTTTGGCCATTGGCCAGTTGCAGGTTGATCACATAGATACCCGTGTCCGATGGCATGGTCACCTGCATCGACTCCTGCACACTCGTGATCTTTTGCCGGACCTTTCCGTTGATGTCGACCAACTGCAAGACAGCCCCCTGCAATGCGCCCCTCGGGTAATTGCACGAGATCGTAACAGGCGCTCCCGCGGTGGCCGGGTTCGGAAACACCTTGATCCCGCCGGGTATCGGCGCATTCGCGGTGATGGTCAGCAGACAGCTCTCGATACGCTGCCCATTCTGGTTGGTCGCTATCACGAAATATTGGCCGTTCAATGTGGGCGTATCGCTGTAGAACGGGTTGTTGGCCCCTGCCACCGCCTGACCGTTCTTGTACCACTGCCACGCTACATAGTCGCCGCTGCTGTTATCGAACAAAAGCGCATCGGTCCAGTGCTCCGACACGAGCGAGGAAGCCTCGTAAACGACGGTATCGGTAACCGGCGATGCCGCAAGATGATTCGAATCTCCCTTCTGGACCGCCGTAACCACCGTCGTGCCGGGATGGAGCAAGCTCAATACGTTCCCGGACACTTTGGCGATGTTGGTGTCGGCTACCGTATAAGACACGGTAAGACCGCTGTTGGCTGTGGCGGCAAGGATCACCTCCGTCGTGTCGTTACAGCCGACCACCAGGGTTTGCGTCCAGGCGATCTGCTGCTGCGCTTTCGCGATGGTCAGCGTGTTGCCGGTATAGACGATCGTGTAATTGTTTCCCGCGCTTAGCGTCCCCTGCGTGATCGGGTAGACGCCG
>DASZYU010000222.1:0-29450 GCA_035545215.1 Puia sp. | reverse complement strand
CGCTGGCGTGCTGCCCGGTGGCAACGAAAAGAATGGCGGAGAAAATGAAAAGGCGGAGATTCCTGGATTGGGTAACGGTCAATTTCATACTGGTAAGGATTACGTGAACGCTGTATAGGTAAGCAAAACGATGCCAATTTGATTTCAATATGATAATCAATCAATTGCGATTTTAATTTTCAAAATTTCGTTCCCAGGACGGGAAAAAATTTCTCAAATCTGCAAAATTATTCGTGTATATCCGCGTCCCGATGGTATTTTCCGCAAGCCGGTTTATGGCGGTTTGAGCCTGAAATTGGCCACGGGAACCCTATCTTTACGGCCCATGAATTGTACATACTATTCCTACAACTTTGCTTTCCGGCACCCGTTCACGATCTCCAGAGCCACCAAGACCCATCAGCCGACCCTGATCGTCCGGCTTGAAAAAGATGGCCTTTCCGGCTACGGCGAGGCGCCGGCGATTACCTATTACCAGATCCCGGTTGAAAAGATGATCGCCGATCTGGAAGCCAAACGGTCAATGATCGAAGGGTTTGCGCTGACCGATCCGCAACGCTACTGGCATTATCTCCACCATCTGCTGCCCGACAATTCATTTTTGGTGTGTGCGCTGGACATGGCGGCCTGGGACCTTTACGGCCAGATCATGCGCAAACCCTTGTATGCGCTGTGGGGGTTGGATCCCACCCGCACCCCGTTGACCGATTTTACGATCGGCATCGACACCATCGACAAGATGGTGGAGAAAATGAAGGAGAAACCCTGGCCGATCTACAAGATCAAGCTGGGTGTGAAGGATGACCTGGCGATCATGGAGGCGCTGCGCCGGCACACCGACGCCATTCTGCGCGTGGATGCCAATGCCGGATGGACCGTGGAAGAGGCCCTCCGGAAAATACCCAGGCTGGCGGAGCTGGGCGTGGAATTCGTCGAACAGCCTCTGGCAAAAGACGATTGGTCGGGAATGGAGGCCCTTTACCGCGAATCCGCTCTCCCGCTTTTTGCCGATGAATCCTGCGTGCAGGAAACGGATGTGGAACGGTGTCATGGTCGTTTTCACGGCATCAATATCAAGCTGACCAAGTGTGGAGGTCTTACGCCGGCGCGCCGGATGATCGACAAAGCCAGGCAGCTCGGCATGAAGGTCATGGTGGGCAGCATGAACGAAAGCACGGTCGGCAGTGCGGCCATCGCGCACCTGTTGCCGGCCATCGATTATGTCGATATGGATGGGCCCTTGCTGTTGACGGAAGACGTCGCCACGGGGCTGACCTTCCGCGACGGCGCCGTCACGATTCCGGGCGGCCCGGGTCTGGGCATTTCCTTTAAGGGCCTTTTTTCGCGCGCAGAGATCGCGTAATATTTGCGGAAATAGATGTAAGTTTGACATTTACAGGCGCTCCGCCAGTCTCATATGACCATGAAAGGAAACACAGTTCCCTCCCTGGCCTCCCGGGTGACGGATACATTCAAACAGGCGTTCACCGGTGCGACGGGCGAGTTACTGATCGTGCGGTCGCCGGGCCGCGTCAACCTCATTGGAGAGCACACCGATTACAACAATGGTTTTGTGTTGCCCGCGGCCATCGATAAGTCCATCTGCATGGCTGTCAGCCGCCGCGCGGACGATGAAGTGCACATCGTTTCGCTCGATCTGCGTCAAACCTATACCGGTTCCGTCCGTCACGTGGCGCCATCGGGCATGCACTGGCCGGATTATATTCTGGGGGTCGTCGAACAGCTGCAAAGCATGGGCTGCGAGACAGGGGGGGTCAACCTGGCTTTTGGCGGAGACATCCCGCCGGGCGCGGGGTTGTCTTCTTCCGCCGCGCTCGAATGCGCGACCGCGTTTGCGATGAACGAACTGTTCGGGCTGGCGCTCGATCCGCTCACGATGGTCAAGCTCTCGCAGGCCGCGGAGAATGAGTTCGTCGGTGTCAAATGCGGCATCATGGACCAGTTTGCCAGCATGTTCGGCAAAAAGGATCATGTCATCCGGCTGGATTGCCAGACGCTGGCTTATTCCTATTTCCCTTTCCGGCTGGATGGCATCCGCATCGTCTTGCTGGACACGCGGGTCAAGCATTCGCTGGCTTCTTCGCAATACAATATCCGGCGGCAGCAGTGCGAGTCGGGTGTCCGGATGGTACAAAAGCGTCATCCTTCGGTGAGAACTCTGCGCGACGTCACCGGCGAAATGTTGAGGGAGACCGTCGCTCCCGTGGACGAGCTCATCTGGCGCCGCTGTTCCTATGTCGTAGAGGAGAACGAACGGCTGCAGGCGGCGACAGAAGACCTGGAGCGCGGCGACCTGGTCTCCTTCGGACAGCGGATGTTCGGTTCGCACGAGGGTCTCAGCCACAAATACGAGGTCAGTTGTCCCGAGCTCGACTTCCTGGTCGACCAGGTCCGCGAAGAACCGGGTGTAATCGGCGCGCGCATGATGGGTGGCGGTTTCGGGGGATGCACGATCAACCTGGTCAGGGAGGACGCCATCGAGGACCTTGCGGGGCGCCTCACACGCATGTACCGTACCGCCATGAACAAGGAGCTGAAGGTCTATATCGGGCAGATCGAGAACGGCACTTCCATCGTATAAATACAATCGTTGCTATATGAACAGAACCGCCTTCCTTTTCGCTTGCGTTTGCGCGGGCCTGCTGGCCGCCTGCGGCAGCAATTCTTCTTCCCCGGGCGCGAATGCCGGCAGCGCCGCCACCGGCAAACCCGGACCCGCCGCTCTACCCGATCCGGGCGCCTTCCGCGATACCGTGGATGGACGGCCGACCGGTCTCTACATCCTGAAAGGCAAAGATGGGATGACGGCGGCCGTCACCAATTACGGCGCGCGCCTCGTCAGCTTGCTGGTCCCCGATAAGAACGGCGTCCTGACGGATGTCGTCGATGGTTATGACAACATCGGGAATTATCTCCATCAACCGGAAACCTTTTTCGGGGCGATCGTCGGGCGTTACGGCAACCGCATCGCAAAAGGGAAATTCAAACTGGACGGCAAGACCTACTCGCTGCCGATCAACAATCCGCCGAATTCGCTGCATGGCGGCACGAAAGGGTTCGCCGATGTCGTATGGACCGTCGAACACGCCGACAGCAACGGTATCCAGCTGAACTATCGATCGAAAGACGGCGAGGAAGGCTACCCGGGGAACCTCAACGTGGAAGTAACCTACCGGCTGACCGACAGCGCGTTGGCTATTACTTATCAGGCGACCACCGACAAACCGACGGTGCTCAACCTGACGAACCACGCCTATTTCAATCTCAACGGGCAGGGCAGCGGACCGATCGATCACCACCTTTTACAGATCAATGCCGACAACTATACGCCGGTGGATTCGACGCTCATCCCCACCGGCAAGATCGAACCGGTTGCGGGAACGCCGCTCGATTTCCGGCAACCCACTGCGATCGGCAACCGCATCAACGATTCGGGCAACCTGCAGATCAAATACGGCAAGGGATATGATCACAATTTCGTCCTGAACAAGTCCACCAACGGAACGCCCACGATGGCAGCCAGGGTAGAGGGCGACAGCAGCGGCATCGTCATGACGGTCTACACCGATCAGCCCGGCGTCCAGTTCTATTCCGGTAATTTCATGAATGGGACCAACCCGCTCAAGAACGGAAAGACCGATGCGCACCGGACCGCCTTCTGCCTGGAAACGCAGCATTTTCCCGACAGCCCGAACGAGCCGTCCTTCCCGTCGACGGTGTTGAAGCCGGGAGAGCAGTACCATTCCACAACGAGCTACGCGTTCAGCAGGAAATAGACACGCGGCTTCACCGCTGGCCGGTCGGAACCCCAGCGGGCGCCAGACGCGGCTTCACCGCTGGCCGGTCGGAACCCGCTTGTATTCGCGGAGGATGCGCATGACGGCTGCTGCCGGCAGGCCGGGAACGGTATTCCCGTTAATACCGGTCAATGTGCGTCCGGCGAACAGCGCGTTGATGATGGCCTCTTCGGTCGCTTCGATGGTAGCCTCGAAAAGTGGATTGATGCGGTCGTTGGGGAGCGTTGTCACGTCCCTGTTCTCCGTATTGCTGAATGCGTGCGGATTAGCCGTCGAGAACGCGATAAAGATGTCCCCGGAACCATTGCCGCCGATGCCGCCGGTGCGGGTAACGCCGAGCGGTATACGCTGCGTCAGTCTTTTCAGCTGGCCGGGCAGCAGGGGAGCGTCCGTTGCCAGCACAACGATGATCGAACCCGTTTCATTACGCGGCAGCGCATGCGTCACTCCGAACGACTGCCCCTCGATGATATAGGGCAGGGTATCCTGCAAGGCGCGGCCGACCGGGACGCCGGCGATCGTCAGCTGAGCCCGGCTGCCGTGATTGCATTGCACCAGCACGCCGACGGTATAGCCGCCGTCTGCCTTATCCAGGACCCGTGAAGCGGTTCCGATGCCTCCCTTGAAATTGTAGCACATCATGCCCGTACCGCCGCCGACCCCGCCTTCTTCTACCTTTCCGGACCGCGCGCTGTCCAGCGCATGAAAGACATCGGCCCTGGTCACATGCCCGCCGTTGATATCGTTGAACAACCCGTCGTACGTCTCCGCCACGACAGGATAGGCATACCAGTAGTTTTTATAGAAGGGGGTATAATAGCGATGCTGATCCATCCACTGCCAGGCGGCGTCCCGCACGGCGCCGACGCTGCCTGTGTTGGTGATGAGGATGGGGGTCTCCAGAAAACCGGACTCCGTGATCCAGTGTGTGCCGGTCATGTCCCCGTTCCCGTTCAGTGTGTACCAGTTGGCATATACAGGATCGAACGTCGTGCCGCGGGGCAGGATAGCGGTTACGCCCGTGCGTACCGGGCCCTGTCCCTTCACCAGTGGCCCTTCGCCACGGATCAGGGTGGTCTGTCCGACGGTAACGCCCGCGACGTCGGTAATCGCATTGTTGGGGCCGGGCTGGCCGTCGAAAGGGACGCCGTAGTCACGTGCCCGTTGTGCGGTGGCTGTCATTGTAAGAAGCGTTGTCAACAGGAGAAATATGCGCATGTCATTCGGTTACATATCCGTCGGCGATCGTCAGGGCATCACCGATCATGGCCAGCCCTTCGTCGATCTGTTCGCGCGTTATGCTCAGCGGCGGCGCGATGAACACGTAGTTCCAGCGAACGAAAGTGTGCATGCCGGCTTCCGTCAGCCGGGCGGACACCCTGTTCATGACGGCCATCTCCTCGGGCTTCCCGTTGAAAGGCGCCATGGGTTCCTTCGTCCGGCGGTCCTTTACGATTTCCAGGCAGCCGAGCAACCCGGTGTTGCGGAAATCGCCGATACAGGGATGTTCCCCACGCAGCCGGTCCACGCCTTCTTCGAGATAGCGGCCCATGCGCGCGGCGTTTTCGATGAGTCCTTCGTCCTGATAGATCTTCAGTACTTCGACTGCGGCAGCACAGGCCACCGGATGCGCCGAGTACGTGAGGCCCAGCCACAGGACCTTATCGTCGAAATGACGGGCGATCTTCTCGCTGACGATGAGCGCCCCCATCGGCAGGTAACCCGCGGTAATGCCTTTTGCGGTTGCGATCATATCGGGAACGACCCCGTGCAATTCACAGGCGAACCATTTCCCCGTCCGGCCAAAACCGCTCATCACCTCGTCGGCGATCAGAAGGATGCCATAGCGGTCGCAAAGCGCCCGCACTTTAAGCAGATAGTCGGGTGGATACTTTATACAGCCCGAGGAACCGCTTTCACCTTCCATGAGGATAGCCGCGATGCTGCCCGGCCCTTCGAATTGGATCACGCGCTCGATATGCGAAACGCATTCGCGGTGACAGCTGGAAGGTTCCCGGTTCCAGGGACAACGGTAGCAATAGGGGTCCTCGACGTGGACCATCCCCGGCGCCTGCTGGCTGTCTGAGGGCAACTTCCGCGGATCGCCTCCCGCGGACATGGCGCCATAGGTGCTGCCGTGGTAGGCGCGATACCGGGCGATGATCTTATGCCGGCCGGTATAGAGACGCGCGAGTTTGATCGCGTTTTCGATCGCCGTGGCGCCACAGACCGTGAACAGCGTCTTATTCAGGTGGGCCTGCCCCTGACCCCGGCCCGGCGTGATGCCGGCCAGCATTTTCCCGAGCTCGCCCCTGGACCGCGTCGCAAAAGACGGCGTGACATAGCTGACCTCCTGCATCTGCCGAATAACGGCGTCGGTCACGCGCTGATTACCATGGCCGATATTGACGTTCACCAGGCCCGAGGAAAAATCGAGGTAGCGTTTGCCATCATGATCGTACAGGTACACTCCTTCGGCGCGCTGTACGGCGATCGGATGGATGCCTTTTTGCTTGCTCCACGAAAACAGGGTGTAGTCGAGGTTATCCCTCACGATCTCCTGCGTTTCGGACAAAGTACCTGGTGCGCGCATATCGAAAGATTTATAGGTTCCACTTGACGGTGCTTTTCTTCAGACGGGTCCAGAATTCGATGGAGCTCTTTCCCGTGATATCACCGACGCCGAATTTGCTTTCGTTCCAGCCGCCGAAAGAGAAAGGTTCGCGGGGCACCGGCACGCCCACATTCACGCCGATCATCCCCGCACTGGCCCGCTCGATCACGGATCGCGCAGCCGCGCCATTCTGCGTAAAGACCGAGGCGGCATTTCCGTAGGGGTTGGCATTCTCGATAGCCAGGGCCTCATCGAGCGTCTCCACGCGAACGATGCCGATGACAGGTCCAAACACCTCCTCGGTGGCGATCGCCATTCCGGGCCGCACATGGTCGATCACGGTGGGCCCCACATAGGTGCCGCCTTCCTTTCCGGGAACCGTATAGCCGCGGCCATCGACGAGTACGGTCGCACCCTCCGCTTCGGCCTCGGTGATATAGCGCTCGATCCGCTGTTTTGCCGCCCTGTCGATCACCGCCCCCAGGTTGACGCCCGGAACAATGTGCCGGGCTTCCTCGCAGACCTTTGCAATGATGGAGTCGACATTCCCCACAGCCACCATCGCGGATGCCGCCATGCAACGCTGACCCGCGCACCCGGTCATGGATGCTGCAACATTGGCAGCCGTCATTTCAGGTTGCGCGTCCGGCAACACCAGCAAATGATTCTTGGCGCCGCCCAGCGCCAGACATCGCTTGAGCTGGCCCGTGGCGCGCCGGTAAACCAGTCTCGCGATCTTCGTCGAGCCTACAAAACTGACGGCATCGATGCCAGGATGATCGCAAATGGCTTCCACGATATCGCTCTCGCCGTTGACAATGTTGAAGACGCCGTCCGGCAGACCCGCATCGCGAAGCAAGCCGGCGACGCGCGACAGCGTGAGCGGGACTTTTTCGGACGGTTTTATGATCATGCAATTGCCAAGCGCCAGCGCGTTCGGGATGGTCCAATGCGGCACCATTGCAGGGAAATTGAAGGGGACTACAGAGGCGACGACGCCTAGCGGCACGCGATCCAGGCGGCATTCCACGCCTTTGCTCACCTCCAGCACTTCACCGCCGGCCAGTTGGGGCAGGGAGGTGGCGAATTCGGTCAGCTCGATGCATTTCTCCATTTCGGCGACGGCTTCCGGCAGGGTCTTGCCGTTCTCTTCGCTGATCAGCGTGGCAAGTTCGTCCAGGTGTTGCACGAGCAGTTCGCGGTACCGGAAGAACACCTGCACCCTTTCCTTGACGGTCATGCGGCCCCAACGTATGAACGCCTGCCGCGCGGCCCGTACGGCGGCATCGAGATCCGCGCCGTCGGCGCAGTCCATTTCCGCCAGCAGGCTGCCGTCGAGGGGAGAAAAAACAGAGAGGCTCCTGCCGGATGAAGTACCGGCGAAGCCTCCGTTGATAAAATTTTTCAGATGGCCGTATTTCACCCGGCCAATTTACCCTATTTCCTGCTCACCACCAATACCTGGAAGGTGCCGGGTATCATCCTTGGGCGCTGTCCGGCCTGGGCAGGTTCGGTTTCTGCGGCCGGCAGGTAGACCGTATGCGTCCTGCTGTCTACGGCGCAGGTGCGGGCGCTGCGTTTGGTGGGGACGTTTCCGATCACGGAAAACGAGGAGCCCGAGGTTTCTTTGATGACGGTCAGCACGCCTTCGCCGCAGGAGGCGAACACCAGCCGCAGCCCTTCATCGAATCCCACGCCGTCGCATCCGTTGCCGATCGGCAGTTTGGCGACGATGGCGCCACTCGTCGCATCCACCACGACCAACTGTTTGTCACAACCAGCGAAAAGCCGTTTGGTCTTCATATCGATTGCCAGACCGGTAGGTCCTTCGGCGCCCAGCGGCCAGCTGGCCACCACGGTCCTGGTACGCATATCCACCTCCGATATCTCATTCTTGTCTTCGATGTTCACATAGATCTTTCCTTCGCCGTCGGACACCGCGGTTTCGGGTTTGCCGTCGAGCGCGATCGAATCGGTGACCTTCCCCGAAGCGCAGTCGATGATCGAAAGATTCTTGCTTCTGCCGTTGCAGGTGATGATCGTCTTTGTGAACGGCTCGTACATTATCGCATCCGGATTTTGGCCTGTCGCGATCTGGCCCTCGACGGCCGCCGTTTTCAGATTGAACACCGTGACCGTGTTCAGCCGGCCATTGCTGGTGTACCCTTTCCCGCCATGCTCGTCAAATGCGATGCCGTGGACACCGGTGGTGTTCGGAATGACGCCGACCGAATCACCCGTTTTCTGGTCGAGGATATTCACCTGCGTTCCGTGAGATACGTAGACCTTCTTGTCCGGTCCCACGGCAATATAGTCCCAGCCGCCGGGGCTGCCGATCCTGAACGAATTGGTCACCTTATAACCGCTGTTATTCTGCGCATTCCCGATGTGGACGGCCAGGCAGAGTGCCAGTGTGGCAAGAGAACATGTCAGCAAACGTTGCATATGGATGGTATTTGGGTCCCAAACTAGGCACCGATTCTGACGGGATGCTGGAGGATTAGCTGACCCTTTTGCCTTCCATCAGCATATCGACCGCCTGGTCGAGGCTGCCCGCCCTGGTAATCTCGCCCGCATTCACGAAAAAAATCTCGTCGGCCCCGGCGATCGTATTGAGACGGTGGGCGATAATGACCCGGGTGGTCGCAGGCGGCAAACGGCGCAGGATGTCTTCCAGCATCCTCTCCGTGACGGTATCGATATTGGCCGTGGCTTCGTCGAGGATCAACAGCTCGGGATCGCGAAGAACGGCCCGGATAAAGGCGATCAACTGCCGTTGGCCCAGACTGATCCCTTCGCCTCCCAGCGTGACCTTCGTCTCCAGGCCCTCGTCAAACCGGGACAGCAGCGTCTCCAATCCCGACTCATGCAGCACTGCCGCCAGCTGCTCGTTGGAACAGTCCTTATACGTTTCGTTCCCATAGAGGATATTGTCTCTTACCGTTCCGGAGAACAGGATGGGGTCCTGTAAGATGAACCCGATCTTTTTTGCCCGCTCAGCCGGAGTGTAGGTCCGGATGTCCCGGCCGTCCAGCAAAACAGCTCCCGCCGTCGGGTCATACAGCCGTGCCAGCAGCGACGCCGTCGTGGTCTTGCCGCCGCCGGTCGGACCGACCAGCGCATAGGTCTTGCCTTTTTCCAGCTGGAAACTGTTGTGCCGTAGGACATCCTTGCCACGTGGGTAAGCGAAAGAGACGTCGCGGAATTCGATCAGCGCAGGCTTGCCGGACCCCGCCCCATTGCCACCTGTGCGGACCACCGCAAGACCCCCGGTCCCGCGCCTGGCGGGCAGTTCCCCTTCGGATATCGTCACCAGGTCGGTGTCCAGCGACAGGATATGCGAGATGCGGTCCCAGCTGGCGATGGCCACCTGGAAACCGGCCCAAAGCGCGGCCAGCTGTCGCAGAGGATCGTAAAAGCTGCTGGTGTACATGAAATAGGCAACCAGGAATCCCGGCGTGAAATAGCCGATCCTGATCAGGTAGATGCCGTAGAGCAGCACCACCAGCTGGCCGATGCCGGAAAGAAGGCTGTACACGGGGTTGAAGACACTGTTGGCGACCCCGGCTCCCACCGCCGAAGAATAGTTGCCGGCGTTCGCCTGCTCAAACCGTTTGCGGAAATAGTCCCTCCGGTTGAACGCGAGGACGACCTTGAAGTTGTTCAGCGACTCCTGGATCTCGGCGCTCAGTCCGCCCGTCGCCTTGGCAGCTGCGGCATTCTTCTTTTTTACCCACGCCGACATCGATTTGTTGAACAACCACATCACCAGGGCAGGCGAAAGCGTCAGCAGACCGAGCCGCCAGTTGAAATAGACCAGCGCGATGCCGGCCCCTGCAATGATGAAGATTGCCGATACGAATTGCATCAGTGACTGGCTGAAGAACTGGTTGACCTTGTCGGTATCGTTGTTGATGCGCGAGATCAGGTCGCCGGCTTTGTTCTGTGCGAAAAAAGCGACGGGCAATTCCTGCAGTTTGTTAAAGATCGCGTTCCGAAGCGTGTACAGGAGATGCTGTCCGAAGCCTCCCATCAGGATAGTCCTCAGATAGACCGCGCCGAGGGTCAAAATGTAGATGCCGAGCAACCAGCAACAGACGGTCAGCACGAGCGAATAGCCCGTACCCGGTAACAGCCGCGCGATCCATGCGGACTGGTCCGGCAGCCCGGTGGACGGAACACCGATCCTGCCGGCGATCAGGTGGTTGATGGTATAGCCGATCAGCGCGGGCGGAAGCATCGATAACAAGGAATAAAGTACCATGATCGCCAACGCCCCGATCAGTTTACCGCGCTGTTCCGGCAACAGACCGACCAGTTTGGTCAGGGCGGGCCATATCTTGCTCTTCGGACGCCCCGCCGTCAACTCGTTAAGATTGTAGTTCCGGCTGCTCATAATGGCTGGTGCTTTTTTGAGATTGATAGATCTGTACGTATTCGGGGCAGGTTTGCATCAGCTGCGCATGCGTTCCCACGGCGATCATCTCTCCTTCCATCAGCAGGATGATCTGCTCGAAGTCTTCGATCGAAGCGATCTTTTGTGTCACGGACAGCAGGGTGATTCCCGGGTAGTTGGCGCGGACGTTTGCCAGGATCTTCTTTTCGGTCTGATTGTCCACCCGCGCCGTAAAGTCATCCAGCAGCAGGATGCGCGGATCGAGCGCCAGCGCGCGCGCCAGCATGATCCGTTGTTTCTGGCCGCCCGAGAGCGTGGTTCCGCGTTCCGACACCACCGTATCCAATCCTTCCGGCAGGGTGTCGATGAAATCTTTCAACTCGGCGGTCGCGATCGCCTTTTGGAGGGACGCGTCGGTGACGTTCTCACTGAAAGCGATATTCTCGCGGATGCTCAGGTTGAACAGGATACTGTCCTGGAAAACGAATCCCACCTGCCGGTGGAAGTCTTCCTTTTTATAATCGTCCAGCGGCTGGCCGTCGAATTCGATGAGCCCCGCGGTCGGGTGGCTGAGGCTGGTGAGCAGATACAACAGCTGGGTTTTACCCGCGGCGGTCGGCCCGATGACCGCGGTCTTCGATCCGCCCCGGATCTGGAACGAAAGGTCTTTGAGGACCGATTTTTCACCGTAACTGACCGACACATCCCTGAATTCGATGTCGCCCTTCAACGGACGGACCAGCGTCCCTTTCTCTTCCGGATCGGGCGTGTACAGCACGCCGGCGATGCGGCCATAGGACGCCTGCGCCTGCGCAATGACGTTGCTCATGAACCCGATCACGAGGATCGGGAAGATCAACATCGTGAGGTACATATTGAAAGCGGTAAAATCACCGATCGTCATCGTGCGGCCGATGACGTAGTGCCCGCCCAGCGCCAGTATCGTCAGCGTTGCCAGGTTGGCGGTGAAGATGATCACGGGGATGAGGGTTGCAAACAATTTCAGTATCCGCAAGCCGAGGCCCAGCGCTTTAGCGTTTGCCTCGAGAAACTTGGAGTATTCGAGGTGTTGCGAATGGATGACACGGATGAGCGCGGCGCCGATGATGCTTTCATTGATCACTTTATTGAGCGTATCGATCACCTCGCGGCTGGCCTTGAACAATACTCTCACCTTTTTGAGAACGAGATAAAAGGTGAAGCCAATGACCGGGATGATCGCGATCACGCAAAGCGCCAGCTGCCACCGGATGGTCAGCAGCATGATGCTGGCGCCCAGGATGATGAAAATGGAAGAAAAGATCGAAACGATCGCCTGGGCGACAAAGCCCTTGATGGAGTCGACATCCGAGGTCAGGTTGGTCAGCAGCTGCCCCGTGTTGTTCTTTTGCAAAAAGCTGAAGTTCTGGCGCGAGATCCGGTCGGCTAGCCGGTTGCGCAGATCGCGCGCGACCCGTTCGGAAGTATAGGTCTGCACATAGCTGGACGCATAGGTAAAAACAAAGACTCCCACTACCGCGGCCATGAATAGCCACAACACGCGGTCGACGTCCAGCCGGTGGCCGGTGAAAGCATCGATCGCGTGCCGGCTGATGTTGGGGATAGCGAGGTTGATCCCATTGCTGACGAGCGACAACAGGACAAGCAGGAAGATCATCCGCCGGTACGGTTTCAACAGGGAAAACAGACCCGGACCCTGGGCTTTGGGCCGCCGGCCGCTTGCCTTATCCATGGACTGTGCAGATGGCGTTGGATTCGTTTTGCGCATATCGGTGGCGAACGATTCGTGTCCGCAGGGTAAAGGTAGGGAATTCGGGAAAGGACCCGCCGGGAGTTCCCGGAAGGAGGTGGAAAGGCCGGTAGAGCCCGGGGAAATGTCGGTGGAAATGATATATTTGTCCCTTCCATGAGAAAAGGATACATATGAAAAAAATTCTTTGGTGTCTGCTCCTCATTAGTCCCGTAGCGCTGGGTCAGCTGCGTAAAATGCCCGCGTACCCCTTGATCACGCATTCCACCTATTTCAGCGTTTGGTCATTTGGGGACACGCTGGCCAGCCAGGAGACCCGGCATTGGACGGGCAAACCGCAGCCGATGCTTGGCTATGTCCGGGTAGATGGCAAGCTCTACCGGTTCCTGGGCACACCGGCAGGTGCGGACAGTTTTCCGGATGCCGCGTCGCCGGCGCTGCAACGATGGGTGAGCGTCAATGCCACCCAGACGATCTACCAGTTCGAGTGCGGCGATGTGGAGTTGACGGTGACGTTTACTTCTCCGCTGCTGCTGACCGATCTGGCCTTGCTGTCAAGGCCGGTAACCTATCTGTCTTGTCGCATGCGCAGCATGGACGGCGCCGCCCATACCGCGCAGATCAGTCTGGGCATTTCCGGCCACCTGGCGAGCAACACGCCGGATCAACCGCTTCGGATCAGGAAAGGGACGGCGGGCCCACTCGATTTCCTCAGCGCCGGAACAAAGGCACAGGCGGTGCTCAAAAGAAGAGGAGACGACGTTCGCATCGACTGGGGCTATTTCTATATCGCGGCAGACGCGAAAGGTCTCCGCCAATTCGTGGGTTCCGCGCGGTCCGCCGCGCTTGCCGTCGGTGATAGCGCGATCGCGGAAGTTCGCACCAGCGGCAATGGATCCGCAGGGATGGCGGAAGCCGGGATTGCGGGCAATCCGTCCGGAGATGGCGGTGAATTCCTGAATACCGTTTTCCCGAAACAGAGCGTAACCGGCGACCCTGTAGAGCAATTGGCGCTGGCGGGGTACGACGAACGGTATTCAGTCGGGTTCTTCGGTCGCAGATTGCAACCGTGGTGGCGAACCCATCCGGGCGAGGGAATGAAAAAGGGAGATGTGAAAGGGCTGCTCCGGACCGCTTACGCGCAATACGAAAAGGTCCTGTCGCGCTGCGACACGTTCAATAAGGTGTTGTATGCAACGGCGATCGCCGCGGGAGGGATGCACTACGCGGACCTTTGCGTGGCCGCCTACCGGCAAAGCATTGCGGCGCATGCGCTCGTGGAAAGCCGGGAAGCCGGGCTGCTGTTCCTGTCCAAGGAAAACTTCAGCAACGGATCGATCAATACGGTCGATGTCACCTATCCTTCAGCGCCGCTGTACCTCTGCTATAACCCGGTCCTGCTGGAAGGCATGTTAAACGGCATATTTTATTACAGCGAGAGCGGCCGGTGGCAAAAGCCTTTTGCAGCGCACGACCTGGGCACCTATCCGATCGCCGGCGGACAGACCTATCCCGAGGATATGCCGGTGGAGGAATGCGGGAATATGATCCTGCTGACCGCGGGCATCACGCGCGCGGAGAACAGCGCTGCTTATGCAAAAAAACATTGGGCAACGCTCACGCGCTGGGCGCAGTACCTGGATACGGCGGGGTTCGACCCCGTGAACCAGTTGTGCACGGATGATTTCGCCGGGCACCTGGCGAGGAACGCCAACCTGTCGATAAAGGCTATCGTGGCGCTCGGCGCTTATGGGTGGATGGCCGGCCGCCTGGGCATGGATACCGTTGCGTCGCATTATACGGGATTGGCCAAAGCGCTCGCCTTGAAATGGATGGCGCTGGATGACGCTACGGACCATTATGCACTGGCTTTCGGCCGGAAAGACAGCTGGAGCCAGAAATACAATCTCATTTGGGACCGGATATTGGGTCTCGGGATCTTTCCGCACGAAGTATATCAAAAGGAGATAGCCTGGTACCTGGGACACCAGCTTGCATTCGGTCTGCCGCTCGACAGCCGGAAGACGTATACCAAATCGGACTGGGTATGCTGGACGGCGTCGCTTGCGGAGAACCAGGCGGACTTCGAGGCGCTGACGGACCCGGTGTACCGGTACCTGACGGAAACACCCAGCCGGGTGCCGTTGAGCGACTGGCACGAGACGACGAATGGCAAACAGGTCGGCTTTCAGGCCCGCAGTGTGGTGGGAGGTTATTTTATGCGTTTGCTGGAATACAGTTGGTTGGGACAATGAAAGACCGGCGGCGCGCATGGCCCTTGGCGTGAAAGACCGGCGGCGCGCCCCCCGCGGCGCGCAGGCTGGCCGCGGCGTGTCTTAGTAGGCGTTGGCTTCGCGGCGGAAAAGATTGAAGATGGTCATGAAGACGATCCGCACGTCAAGCCACAGCGACCAATTCTCGAGGTACCAGATATCGTGCTCGATCCGCTTTTCCATCTGCCCGAGATCGCGGGTTTCGCCGCGGTAGCCGTTGACCTGGGCCCAGCCGGTGATGCCGGGTTTGACGAATTGCCGGATCATGAACTGGTCCAGCAGTTCGGAGTAGTCGCTGGTATGTTTGAGCATGTGCGGCCGCGGACCGACGATGCTCATGTCTCCTTTCAGCACATTGAGGAATTGCGGAAATTCGTCGATGCTCGTCCGCCGGAGGAACCGGCCTACGCGCGTGACGCGGCTGTCGTTACGGGTCGCCTGGCAGTGCTCGGCCGTATTGTTGCGGACCATGCTCCGGAATTTGAGACAGGGGAATGACCGGTTGTTCTTTCCCGAACGCGCCTGGACGAAAAAGATCGGTCCCGGCGAGTCGAGCAGGATGGCCAGTCCGACCAACGGCACCATCCACGAAAGGATGAAGATGACCACCAGCAGGCTGACGACGACATCGAATATGCGGCGGCGGATCTGGTTGCCGAGGTCCTCCAGCGGCTCGCGGCGAAGCGAGAGCACCGGCATGTCTTCCAGGTAGTCGATATACACCTGCTTTTTCAACATGAATACGCCGAGGTCCGGCACCAGCCTAAACCGGATGCAATGACGCTCCGCGCCGCGTATCAGGTCATACAGGTAGGCGTTCTGTTCCGGTGCGATGGTAGAATAGATCTCGGTCACACCCTGGCGTTCGCATTCGTCCAGGACGCCGCGGATATCGGTAAGGATAGGGTAGTGGGTCACTTCGCGGACATTCTCCTCGTCCTCGCAAAACCCGATCACCTTGGAGTTGAACGGCTGGTTCTCGAGGTACTGCACCAACTTTTTGGCCACGCTATTGTAGCCGATGACCACGATCTTGCGCAGCAGGTGGTCTTTCTTTCTGAAATACTGGTAGATGAGCAGGAACAGAAACCGGTTGCCCAGCAGCAGGACGGCAATACCGACCAGCTGGGCGACAATAAACGTCCTGCTGATCACAATCTGGTGGAAGAAATACAGGTACAGCGTGACGAACCCGGTGAAGTACAGAAACGCATTCATCGACCTCCTCGAAAAGGTCTCGAAATTGACGATGGTTTTGCTGTTGTACACCCCGCTGATCGACGTCGTCAGTATCCAGCAACTATTCATGAAATACAGAAAATAATCGTATTCCTGAACGGCCGTAATGGCCAGCGTGTGCCGGAAAAGGAATTGCGAGAAGAAGAAGATGAAATTGATCACGGCCAGGTCGAGCACGATCAGCGTGATCTGGAGATGACTCAGGAACCTGTTGTTCATAGCTAAAACATTTTGACGGTAAATCTACACGGTGAGTAGTGTACGAAGGAAAGCGCTCTCATGATGGTCGCGCACGAACCGCTGGAATCCTTCATCCGGAACGGGCTCGCGTTGTGCCATCGTTAACGCTTCTGCAATGTTCCGCACGTTCTCGGGGTCCACGGCGTATCCGAGCCGGTATTCCCTGTTGAGTTCATACAGCAGACCGCGGTCGGGGACGATGCACGTCTTCCGGTGCTGCGCGGCCTTGCCCATCAGCCCGCTCGAGCCGTAGAATTTGCTGTAGCAGAGCAGGATCGTGCCCGCTTCACTGAAATAAAGGTCGATGTGTTCTTCGTCCACGAAGGAATCGAATACGATGAGCCTTTTGTTCGGGTCCATGTTGCCGGAAAAGCTGTCGATGGCACGGTTGAAAGCTGCGCGGTAGTCGGCCCTGACCTTGCCGGCGATGAGCAGGACGGTTTTTCCGTCGAATGTCGCCTGCTGGTAGGCGCTTACGATGTTCCCGATGTTCTTCCTTGCGCCCATCGCTCCGAAGGCAAGAATTATATGCGCGCCCTGCGGGATGTCGAATTGCCCGCGAATGGAAGCAGACCGCTGCGTCGCGGCGCCGCCGCCCGCGTCGAATACAGGGTCCGGGAGGTAACGGAACCAGGAAGGGTAACGGACGCCCGCCATGCGGTCGTTCAGCAGGAACAACGGTTCCACCTTCCTGTTGATGCGGAGGATATGAAAGAGCAGCCGTTTCTTCAAATGGTAGACGAGGCTCCTCAGCGAGCTCTTCAGGCCTGCTCCGCGCGTCGGTATCAGATGGAAGGGGCGGAAATAGATGCCCGTGATCTTGAAGGGAGGCCGGCTGCTCAGGCCGATGGCCACCTGGTACCAGTCGATCTCCAGGAAAATGACCCGCTCCACGCGATGTTCGAGCGCGAATTTCCGGATGAACCGGTATTCGCGCATCTTGTCCCTGAGACTTCCGAGTTCATCGGGATGCAGGATGTCTTCCGGCACGAAGAAGATCCGTTCGTTATTCTCCATGCTTTTGCATAGTGAAGCGGCCATACCGTTGAAAAGGAAAAGCAGGTCTTCCCTGCGCGCCGCGTGGCTGAGGATAGAATTGACAAAGGCGATGTGATGCCCATTTTCGTATACGTTCAGGTCACAGATCAAAGTCTTCATGTACTAGTTCATTTCATGCTGTTCGAATTTGCGGATAAATGTCTTTTTCACCAGTTCGCGGCTGAGCAGATAGAGAAAAACGGAGTTGGTCACGAAATACCGCTTGAACAGACGCCTGGGTTCGAGCCAAAGCCGGAACAGCCACTCCAATCCCAGGTTCTGCATCCATTTGGGGGCGCGTTTTTGCATGCCGATGAGCACCGGGAGGGCGCCACCGATGCCGATCATCACCGCGTTGATCCTGCCCGCCATCGAAGCCATCCACTGTTCCTGTTTTGGGCAACCGAGGACGACGAACAGGAGCTTGGCGCCCGAGCTGTTGATCCTTTCGATGATCCTGTCCTCCTCATCCGGGGTCAACGCGCGGAACGGCGGGCTGTACAGTCCTTTGATGCAAAGCCCGGGATAATTGCGGTCGAGATAGTTCCGGGTGCGGGACAGCAGCGTCTCGGTTCCGCCATAGATGTAGACGGGGGTCTGCGACTTCTCCGATTGCTTGAGCAGCGCGGGCAGCACGTCCATTCCGGCGACCCGGTCCTGTTTGATGCCGTGCAGCAGCCGTAAGGCCCAGGTCAGCGGTTTGCCATCGGGCGTAACCAGACCTGCCTTTCTCACTTTCTCCGAAAACGACTTGTTCCAAAAGGCTTCCACGACCATGTGCACGTTGGCTACATAGATGTACTGGCTCCTTCCGGTGGAGGCACTGTCCATTATGTATTCAATGTAGTCCTGGTACTTCCCGACACTGATGGGGAAGTTGAAGATTTGCATTGTTTTCATGTAACACCTTTTTATATATGTTTGATAATAAGCGAATGTTGATCGCGGGCGTGTAGTAGCGCCAATACGTATCCGCGGCATTACCCGAATAGCGCCTCTGCACGTCGGCGGGCAGCGATTCCCAATACCGGACCTTGCGACGCAAATCGGGTACCGACCCCGTCTTGAAATGCAGACCGTTGTAACCTTCGATGATCAGCTCGGCCGGCGACCCGGCGTCGGGTCCGATGACCGGGGTGCCGCAGTAAAAAGCCTCGATCATGACCAGGCCGAACTGTTCGAAACCGATCGTGGTGAAGACCAGCGCTTCCGCCGACCGCAGCTGGCAGATGATCTCGCTTTTGCCCTGTTTGCCGAGGTACTGGATATTCCCGTATTCTGCCGCGCAGGCTTCCACTTCGCCGCGGAGCGGTCCGTCGCCGATGATCCGCAGCTGGTAAGGGCTGTTCCGGAAACCGTCCAACAGGAGACGGATCCCTTTTTCGGGCGAGAGGCGGCCGACGAAAAGAAAGCCCTCGCGTTTGACCGGTTGATCCGGCGATACGGCCGGCAGGTCATCGGCGCTGAAAAAATTGGGTTTGATCGCGATGCGGTGCGGCGCTATCCTGAGCAGGCTTTGGCAGAGCATTTGGCGCGCCGGATCGGTCAAACAGACGAGCAGGTCGATCTTTTGCCAGGTGCGCAGCAGGTAATGCAGACGCGTGCCCGCCAGCAGCCAGAACGTGGAGAATGCCGAACCGCGATAGATCCTGCGGCTGATCGCCCGCAGCGGGAACATGCGCGACATGCAGTCCGTGAACAATTCATTTCGGACAAAAAGAAAGCTCGACGGACAGAGGATCCGGAAATTGTGGACCGTGTGCACGACCGGCACCTTCATCCACCTGGCCGCCAGGAACACGGCCGGGCTTGCCGAGAAGAACCAGTTATGGACATGGATCACGTCTGGCCGGAAACGGCGGATGGCGCGGCAGGTCTTGCGGAAAGAAAGCGGGTTGAAGAAAAAAAACAGGAACTTCAGCCATGCGTAGCGGCGGTTGTTGAAGAGCAGCGACTGCGTCTCGTACCCGGCCGCGGAAAGCATCCGCAATTCGTCTTCGAAGACTGCATCCTCTCCGCCGCGCTGAATATAGTAGGTATGGATACAAAGCACTTTCATATGACGGGACTGTTTATTTTATCGAGCTGGCCGTTCTCCACGTAGGAAAAACCGTTCAGGCGACTGATGATCGAGAATATCTTTTCCAGCTTGCGCCAGTGGCGGTTGTGATCGATCTCCCAGGAATGGCCCCAGATATGAAGACATCCCCCGTGTACGAGGAGGTGTTCGAGGTAATGGTCCAGCAAACGGACGGTATCCGTCGCAAAACCCGAACCGCACCAAAGAGCCAGGTTCTGGATCCGGCCGCGTTTGAGCAAATGTTTGAAATAGGTGAACCGGCTATGGTCGAACACCTGCAGTGTAGTCGGCAGCACGCCGGCCGGCCGCCCGGTCGAAAGCAGCTCGGTGGACCGTATGACCCTGAAACCGGCCTCCCGGATCAACGCCAGGTCCCGGGCGGCGAATTCCCCAAAGGGCGGACAGAAACTGACGGGCTCTTTACCCTGTATCGATCTAAGCCAGTCGCGGCTGCCCTGAATCTCTTCCCATGCCGCATAAGCGGACAGCTTTTTCAGCGAAACGTGCCGCAGCGTATGGCCGCCGATCTCGAAAGACCGGCCCAGCTCACGAATGTCCTGCTCGCGCATGACCCGATGCCCCGGGTTGACTTTCGGGACATAGAAGGTGCCTTTCAGATCATATTTCGCCAGCAGACCGGCGAGACGCCCGTCCGAAGGATGGCCATCGTCCCAGCTTGTGGTGATGTATCTTGTCATCGATGTCATTGGTTGCTTTTAGAAAAACACGATAGGGTTTCAGCAGCGTCCGGCCCCAGGCGTACAACTGTCTGTGCCGGGGGTTCTCCTCGTCGAGTTGAACAAACCCGTTGTGACTGTTGAAAATGCGGATACCCTCGCGGGTGCGCTGGCTGCGCCTCCAGGGCGTATCGACGGACTTGTTCGCGCCGTGCCAGCGGAATACCGCGAAACAGTCCTTCATATAGCGCAGCCGGTAATTATGGTACAGGAGACTGGCGGCGAAAGCCTGATCCATGCAGTAATGCAGGTCCTCCCGCACCAGGATGTTGTTGTCCACGATCCGGCGTTTGAAAAAGAAACATTCGGACGAAATGAAATTGTGAAACAGCGACAGGAACTTCACCGGCCGATGCGACTGGTAATGTTTGGTGATGCGCCAATTCAGGTCGCAAAACTGCAGATCGGAATAGACGCCGTCGAGATGCGGATCGCTCAAAACCCTGGCGGCCGTATGGAATGCTCCCCGCAGATAGAAATCATCGCAGTTCAGCCAGGCCAGTACGTCGCCGGTCGCCATGCGAAAGCCTTTGTTGAGCGCATGACTTTGTCCGCGGTCCGGCTCGGACACCCACCGGATGTGCGGATACTTCTGCAGCACCTCGAGCGTATTGTCCCATGAACAATTGTCCACGACGATGTGCTCGAAATCCGGGTAATCCTGGATCAGAACGCTTCGGATCGCGTCCTCAATAAAGCGGCCCTGGTTGAACGAGGGCGTTATAACGGATATTTTCATTGACCGGTGATTGATGGACGGTTACCTCTCTGCAGCAGTAACCCGCCAGGAAAAAGATCAAAAAGAACTGGAAGTGATAGGAGGGAATATTCTCCACGAACAGGATGAGCAGCTCGCAGAGGATATAGATCGCGATCAAATAGGCGACCCGGCTGTTGTGCCGCGAAAAAAGCCCCCGGTAGATCGCCGACACCCAGGGCGTGATAAACAGAAAAAATAAGATGAACCCTCCTTTCAGCAGGCATTCCAGGAAGCCGACCTCGATACTGAACCGGTAGTAGAAATCGCCGCTGAAATCGTGGTTGCGGGCCTGTTGCCAAAGAAAGTAAGGGCTGAAATAATTGCCCTGGAACCCGCGGCCGAAGATCAGGTCGCGCGTATTCATGTCTCCGAACAGCTCGTTATACAGGAAGGTGCGCGTGTCTTCGTCATCGAAGTTCTTGACATGGACAAAGGATTTGAACAGTTCGAGCCAGTCCTGCAGATGCGCGAGGAACTGGTA
This sequence comes from Puia sp., assembly GCA_035545215.1. GTDB lineage: Bacteria > Bacteroidota > Bacteroidia > Chitinophagales > Chitinophagaceae > Puia. The sequence continues at coordinate 8,024 of DASZYU010000222.1, read as the reverse complement.
GATGAAGAAGCCGGTGACGGCGATCACGACGAGCTTCAGCGGTGTCCATCTTTTCACAAAGCCCATGGCAAAGAACAACCCGAAAAATAAAAGGATCCGCAACACGATGGTCCTGGACTCGGACACCTGGCTGTAGAGTATGCTGAGGATAACCAGCACGACGATGAAAGGCCTGTATTTCTTTCCGTCGATGGCAAAGATCGCCAGGGGCAGCACGGCATAGCAGCAGGTGAGCCCCTGGGTATAGATGTTCGTGCCCTGGATGGGCACCACAAAGAAGAAACAGAAGAGCAGACAGGTCCCGAACAGGAAGCGGACGAATGGTTGGATGTCGGATGTCTGGTAGCCCACCTTGAAAGCGAGCACTGGGACGACCATCAGCGCCGCCAGCGGATGGTTCAGCTGGGTGACCAGGCTGAAGCCCGGATTGCGCAGATCGACGATGAGATTGTAACCGGTAAAAAGGAGGAACAACCATGCCCATACGGGATACCACGACGGCGCAGGGATATCGCTTTCTTCCGGCGGCCGGGTAAAGTAGAAAAGGTAGAGCTCGTAAACCGACAGCAGCATGAAGATCAGGTAGATCACCCGCTTGTAATAATACAGGTGCGGGTCGTCGAAGAAAATGGTGGCGACCAGCACAAAACCCAACAGATACTTGAGTGAAAATTTCCTCATCTGGTTTCGTTTGCTACGGCAATGGAACGGATGTTATCGGTGACTACCGCCCCCGTCCTGGCCCGTGAAAGGAACCTCGCGGGGTTACCACCCCAGATCTCGCCGGCGGGAATGTCCTTCGTTACCACGGCGCCTGCTCCTACGATCGCCCCGTCGCCGATCGTCACGCCTTTGAGGATCGTGGAATGCCCGCCGATGAACACGTGCCTGCCGATACGGACGGGCTTCTTATGCACATTCGAAAAATCCTCCGGGATCATCGCGCGTTTCCGGTAATCGAGATCGTGAAAGTCGGTATCGTAGATGACGCAGTTCATCCCGATACAGGTGTGGTCCCCGATGGAGACACTCTCGTGACAGACGATGGCGGTGCCGCTGATCCCTACGTGGTTGCCGATGGTCAGTGTCGCGTCTTTGCCGACGATGAAATAGCACCGCTGCTGCCTTCCGATCATGTTGTAATGGCGCCCGTTCTGCAACTGGAGACCGACTCCCGCCGTAAAATGTCCCGACATGCTCAGCTCGAGTTCGGGGATCCCGTTGCTGCGGCAACCTTTTCCCAGCCGCACGCCGCCGGTGCGCAGATAGAGCCGGGTATAACGCGTGGTGAAGGCCGCCCAGGCGCCTCGCCTGGCGATCTTTAAGCCTCTAAGCAGGAATCTGAGTATTGACATAGCTGGTTGTGTTTGGGAGGGTGAGGGCCGCCGGCCGGGGAGCCGACGCAGCCAGCATCCGGTAGGTGTTCAGCGTCGTCTCGAGGATAGCCCCGGGTTCGTGACGCTGCCGCGCCATTTCGCGGCTGTTCCGGCTCAGCCAGCGCTGGAGACCGGTATCGTGATACAATCGTTTGATGGTCGAGACATGCCCTTCTTCGTCGTTCTTCCGGATCAGCAGACCCGTTCTTCCGTCGTCGATCAGCGATGATACGCCGCCGACCCTGGTGACCACGACGGGCAAACCGGCCACCTGCGCTTCGCAAACGGAGTTGGGGCTGTTGTCGATCAGCGACGGGTGATACAGGCAAAAACAATCGGCATAGACCTTGCAGATCCCCGCGGCGTCGAGCGGGCCATGGATGACGACGTTCTCGCGGCTGAGCGGGCGTGCGTCGAGACGGCGAACAAGACGCCGGTAATGATCGGCGTTCACCGAACCAACGATGTGCAGCCGCAGATCCGGGTGCCGGACGACCAGGTGACTGAAGACACGCAGGCAAAGCCCAAGCGCCTTCAACGGGTTGTCACCGCCGAGGAAGAGGATGCCTTTGCCGCTAAAGGAATGCCGGTATTCGAAGAACTCGGGGCGCAGCATTTCCCAGCAATTCGTGATCGAAGCGTCGGGATTCATATGACGCACGAAATGCCTGTCCCACTCCGTCCGGCAAAAGAAATTCGGCGCGCGGCGGACTTCCTTTTTTTCGTACCGGCTGCTGAGCGACCAGTAAAGGAACCGTTTGGAAAGTTTTTGCGGCAGCACGTTCTTGTACAGCGAAATGATGCCCTGGATGGAAATGATATAGGGAGTCCGGATCCCGGCCTCCTGCAGCGAAGAGGCCAGCTGAAGCTCGGTGCCGTGAACGTGGATGACATCGAACGAACCGGCCTGTTCCTTCAGGAAATCACGCACCGCGGCGATCTGCGTCCGGAAACGGCTGAGGAGGTGACGGATGCCGCCCTTATAAGGAATGATGATCAGCTGGTAACCGTGATCGGTACGTATCCGTCGCATCTGCTGCACCTTCGGGCTGGGCGTTACGATGCTGAGGTGATGACCGTCGCGCGCCAGTTCGGCGGCCAGCGTGACCAGCCATGGTGCGGGGTGTTCGCCGGGACGGATAGGGTAGGGCGCAAGCCAGAGAATATTCATGGGAGTGTTCATTTGGTAGCGATGATGGTGATGACAATGGGATAATTGGGATCTTTTACGGTAAGCTTTTTCCGGTCGAGCTCTTCGAGCGCGATTCCGCGCAGGAAATTGATCGCCGCGTAACAATTGCCGCCGCAGTCTACGTTGACATTCGATGCGCCGAATACGTCTGCGAACGAGCGTTGTGCCGAGAGCGTGGTGAACCGCCAGTAGTCGCCCCAGCGGTCCATGTCGTATCGCGAGATCTGTGCAATGCCCGAGAGCGTGCACAACAGGGTGCCGCCGGGACGCAGCAACCGGTGGGCTCCGCGGATGGCATCCATGTAATTGTAAATGACGTGGATGGTCTGGGTGCAGATGAAACAATCAAACCGGTCTTCGGGAAGCGTCCCCGGCCGGCTGAGATCGCCGATCAGCGTCGCGCCGGGTGTGCCGGCCTCGTAGTGCAACACGTCCATCGAGTCGACGCCAATGCCGTATCGCCGCGAATAGGTGTCTTCCGCCACCTCCAGCACCCGGCCCCTGATCCGGTGGCGGTTGTCGTTGATGAACCCGTCGATATAATAGCGGTCCACGGGCGTACCGCGGTCATCCCCGTAGAAGTCGGAGACGGGATACACCGACTCGAAATCGATGCCTTTCGGCCGGCTCAGGTTCCTTTTCAGGATCTGAAGAGATTTCTTGATCATAGTGGCGTGTTATGGAAGACAAAAGATGGATCGTACAGCGTTTTTTCGACCCGGACGGCGCGCGGGGACTCCATTGCAGCACCCTTCCCGGACGGGCGACGTCATGCGTAAAGTTTTTTATTGACACAGATGTAGGCGAAGTCGCGCCAGAAGGCGACCCGCCGCGTGTTCACATAGTGTCGCGCGATGATGCCCGGGGAATGCTTGAGCGTGTATTGGAGCGCATAGGTATCGTCAGTTCGGATGAGGATCTCGCGCTGTGTAAAATACGAGGCGGCGTTGAAATGATTAGCGAGGATAGCGAACGCCGTTTGTTCGGTGAAATCCAGCAGACCGGCTCCCGGGTCTTCGGCGAGCCGCCGGCAGAGCTCGGACCATTTGGGATAAACGGACAAGTCTCCGCTGAGGTACATTACCCCCGCATTGAAGGGCACGTTCTCGTTGCAGCGGTGTTCGCCGAGACTTTCCAGCAGCGAGCCGGAATAATAACCGCTGCTTACATCGCTGCCCATCTTGACATAAGGACCTTGCTGAGTCCCTGCGGTGGACGGCGTCGAATACCAAAGCACGTCGGTGTCCGAATAAAGGAGAGGTGTCTTCTGCGCCAGGTAGACCAGCGAAATGAATTTTTTGCCGTAAACGATCCGGTCGGCATAGCGGCAGAGATCCTGGTTGCCGTTGTCCGAAAAATGCCGGTAAGCATCCTTCCAGGAGATGACCTCCAGCTTCCGCGGCCATTTGACGAGGTTGTTCAGCGGAGTGCCGTCGGAGATCACGATCACTTCGGGCAGACTGTCCCAGAAAAGATAGACCGAGGTCAGTGAGGCGTTGAGATAGCGTTGCCCTTCGCGTCCGCACATATAAACCAGCTTGTGCGGGAAGGCAGGCCGTCCGTCTTCTTTCAGCGAGAACAGACGGTGCAACCGCGACCGCCGGATAGCGAGCCCGGCGACCTTATAGAGGTCTTGTTTCCAATGCATGGCGTAGATTTTTTTTTGAGCCCTACCGAGTAAGGTTCGGATAAAAGAGAGTTCGTTGAGACGGAAGACCCGCGCGAGCAGCAGATAGATGACGATGCCGGCGGTCAGCTTGATGGCCAGTCCTGCGATCGGGGGCATAGTCGTTCGGGACAGCATCCAGGCGATGCCTTTTACCGCCAGACCCATCAGCGCCGAGACGCCCGTGTAGGGCCCGATCCATGCCAGCATGCGTCTCCAGGAGATCGCCGCCTGGCGCGACGAGACTCCAAGGTACACGCCATATTGAATGGTCTTGCTGATAATGGAAGCGATCACGACATAGAAGATCCCATCTTTTGCCAGCAGCAGTACGAGCGCGATCTCGGCCGCCGAAGTAGCCAGAAAGATCCGCATCAGCAGTCGCGCATTCCCCTTGGCCAGGATCAGTTCGCGGTAAATCACGACAAACGGTTCCAGCAGCGTGATGAAGCAGAACAGTTCCAGGAAAATGACCGAGGGCAGCCATTTTGCCGTGAAGATCACCAGCGTGATATCAAAGGCATTCACCAGCATCAGGGCCAGCAGGGGGAAAACGATGAAGGCCACCAGTTGAGTCGTCCGCCTGAGCAGCTCCTCCAGCTGCGCCTTTTCGTCTCTGACCTTTGCAAACAGCGGGAAGGCCAGTTTCAGGACGATGCTCTGCACCAGGCTGACGAGTAGATCGGGCAGGCGGCCGCCCCGGTTGAAATAGCCCAGGTCGGACTTGCTGTACAGCTTGCCCACGATGAAGGTGTTGAACTGCTGCATCAGGAAGAACAGCAGGCTGACGACCAGTATCCTGCTCCCGTAGGGAAGCATGTCTTTGATCGAAGAATACGAAAAGCTGAGGCTCGGATACCAATCAGAACGGATCCAGAAAATGACCAGCGTAACCACCTGGAAAACGAGCAGCGAGCCGACCAGCGCCCACACGCCCATCCCGTTGCAGGCCATCGCGATCCCTGTCACGCCTCCGGCCATCGAGCTGATGATTTGCGCGATGGAGATCTTCCGGAAACGCAGTTCCTTCATCAGCAGCACCCGCTGTACCTGCGTGAGCGCATTGACCGGCAGACCCAGCGACACCACCTGCAATACGGGGGCGAGCGCAGGCGCCTTGAAAAAGAGCGCTATGGGGCGCGCTGTCACCAGCAGAATAGCGGTCAGCACGCATCCGAGGAACAGGTTCACATAGAAGACGCTGGTAACCTGGATGGGCTGAAGCACCTTGGCCCGGATCAGCGTTTTTTCGAAGCCGCCGTCGATGATCGCGCCCGACAACGTAGTAAAAATAGCCGTCAGCGCGATCAGTCCATAGTCCTTCGGCTCCAGTATCCTCGCGAGGATGACGCTCACGATGAACTGGACGATCTGCAACGAAAATTTCTCCACGATCGCCCAAAGCGAGGCGGTGACCGCTTTTGATTTCAGGTCCTGAAAATCTGCCATGATAACGAGGGGATGCTAACGGATATTGATCAGAAGGGTTCCATTAGGCTAAAGGTGAATTCGGGGACGCGGGTCTTCAGCCTGTCGACGTCGCGTGCGACCATTTCCTTGACCAGCATCGGCAGGGTGTAGCGGGGCTCCCAGTTCAGCGCGCGGCGCGCCTTGGAAGAATCTCCGATCAGCAGCTCGACTTCGGTAGGCCTGAAATAGGCAGGATCGACCGCGACCACCGTCGTTCCGACGGGTATCTGGTATTCCTCCGAGCTGCAGGCGGCGATGACGCCTTTTTCTTCGAGACCGCTGCCGATAAATTCGACGGTAATGCCCAGCTCGGCAAAGGCCATCCGGATAAAGTCACGGACCGAAGTGGTCACCCCGGTGGCAATGACATAGTCGTCGGGGGCGTCCTGTTGCAGGATCCGCCACATGGCGTCCACGTAATCGCGGGCATGTCCCCAATCGCGGCGGGCGTCCAGGTTACCCATGTACAGGCAATCCTGCAGACCCAGGGCGATGGCAGCCACCGCCCTGGTGATCTTACGGGTAACAAACGTTTCCCCGCGTTGGGGGCTTTCGTGGTTGAAAAGGATCCCGTTACAAGCGTACAGGCCATAAGCCTCTCTGTAATTGACGGTGATCCAGTAAGCGTACAACTTGGCTACGGCGTAAGGACTGCGGGGATAGAAAGGGGTGGTTTCCCGCTGGGGAATCTCCTGTACCAGGCCGTAGAGTTCAGAGGTGGAAGCCTGGTAGATACGGGTTTTTCCCTGAAGGCGGAGGATGCGAATAGCTTCCAGGAGACGGAGTGTGCCGATACCGTCGGCGTTGGCGGTATATTCGGGGGTATCAAAACTGACTTTTACATGGCTCATGGCCGCCAGGTTATAGATCTCATCGGGCTGCGTCTCCTGGATGAGGCGGATCAGGTTGGTGCTGTCCGTCATGTCTCCATAGTGAAGACGGAACCGTACGTGTTTTTCATGCGGGTCCTGATAGAGGTGATCGATCCGTTCGGTATTGATCAGCGACGACCTTCTCTTGACGCCATGGACGATATAGCCTTTGTCCAAAAGCAGGCCTGCGAGATAGGACCCGTCCTGACCGGTAATTCCTGTGATTAAAGCTGTTTTCATAACGAGTTAATGTTTATTTTAGTGGTGTTATGCAGTCGGCTAAAGCCTCGTGCCATGCTTATGGGGTAGACTGGATCACATGGCGACTTGTTGATTCGCATAGGCGAAGGAGTGACCGGAAGGCGTGATGATCTCGACATTCTGCTTTTCTACCTCAGCGACCATGATATAGCCGAGCGAAGGGAGCGCGATCTTCACGGTCCTGCTTTTTACGGCAATCACGTTTCCTTCCTGGGTGATCAGCGGCCCCTTGATGACCCTGACTTTATCGTCTACATTCACGGCGGTCTTTTCGAGCTGTACGTTCGTGTATTCGTGCGTAAACCGCTTTATGGCTTCGATCTCCTCTTCCCTGATCACGGCGGGTTTCCGCAGCCAATAGACGAGATTGACCACGCCGGAGATCCGGCTCAGCTCGACATGACGGCATTCTTCCGTGCGCACGAAAACATAGGACGCGAACAAGGGTTCCTGTACGAATTTTTTCCTGTCATGCCATTGACGGAGCACTCTGTTCAGCGGACAGTAGCTCTCGAACCTGTTCTTTGCAAGGTGCTCGGCAACTTTCTTCTCCCACCGTGGCTTAGTGTAAACGGCATACCAATTAGTGTTCATAGTTCTTATTTTGAAATCGATGAATTTGTACGAAAGGGCTCCGCCCATCTCAGTAACAAGGGCGTTTCTGAGTAACGATAAAGCAGGTTAAAATATCGGACCAACCGCCGTATGCGGTTTGAAGACGATCAGGACCGGGCGCCGAGCAACTTTCTGACGACAGAGGAAGTCTTCCGCTGTTTGACTGAAAACTCGTTCCCATATCCGAGATCCAGACCATATTTCCCTTTGAAGATGCCCCTCGACTTGATGCCGTTGAAGACAATGACGAGGTTCTTCAGGGGTTTGATCTTATTGTTCTCATCCAGCAACTGGACAAAAGCCTTTGGCGTGAAATCATGGCGCACCACGTACAGCGAGATATCGCAGTATTCCGTCAGCACATAGGCATCGCTCACCGGGTGCACCGGCGGAGTATCGATGATAATGAAATCGAACACCCCGTCCAGGTAGTCGAATAGTTCGTTCAGCCTGCTGTTGAAGGACAACTCGATCCGGTCTCCGCTGTCTTCTCCGGCCGCGCAGATGAACAGGTTGTCATAGGGCGTGCTCTTGATGATCTCGTACGGCTCGATATCCCCTTGCAGAAAATC
>DASZYU010000221.1:0-12107 GCA_035545215.1 Puia sp. | reverse complement strand
TGAAGGGCCGCGCCGCAATGGCGCCGAAGGCGCAATCAAAAAAAGAGCCCGCTGCATGCAGCGGGCCTTCGAATGGAAAGCAGCCAGGCAAGGCTAAAGGCCGGGTAAGTGATTTTCTATTCGGATAGAAAGCGGATGGTGAAACTGCCATCCTCGAGGTAGTAGTAGCTTTTGCGGGAGCGCGAGTATACGACGGGCGCCCCGAATTCCTTCATGAGGCGGATATACTCATACATGCTGCGTTCGGACATCCCGATCTTGTCTGCGAGTTCGGCCGGAGTGCCGGTGCCCTTAATGCGGATCAAATGATCGATCCGATGGAGACGCTGGAAGATCTCTTTTTGCATAGATAAGGTTTTAAATGGTGAAAAGGTTTATTTTTATGAAAGGTAAACCGACTGCCGCGAATTCTCGCTAAGTTTGGTTGTATATTAAATATTATTTATAAAAACAATTACATGAAAACACTTAAAAAACCTTCCCTTTTCATACTAGCGACCCTTTTTGCGGTCGCGACCTGCTACGCACAAACCGCGGAGGAGATCGTCAACAAAAATATCGATGCGATCGGCGGCCGCGCGCTGCTCAGCAGCATCAAATCCGTCGTCATCGAGTCGAGCATCGACGTCAACGGCAACGAGGCCCCGAGCACCACGTATATCCTCAACGGCAAGGGTTTCAAGAGCGAAACGGATTTCGGCGGCAGCAAGATCATCCAATGCGTCACGCCATCAGGCGGCTGGAGCATCAACCCCCTGGTCGGTCAATCCACCGCCACGGCAATGCCCGACGAAGTCGTAAAACAATCGCAGGGGCAACTCAACATCGGCGGTCCGCTGCTCGACTACAGCGCCAACGGAGGAAAGATCGAGCTGCTCGGCAAGGATACCGCAGACTATAAGATCAAGCTGACGAACAACGCCGGCACCGACGCCACCTTTTATATCAACATGAAGACTTATATGATCGATATGATCATCGCTAAACTGAACATGGGCGGCCAGGAACAGGAGACGACCATCCATTTCTCCGACTATCGCAAGGTCGACAATGGCCCGATCATGTCTTTCGCACAGTCCAGGGACCTCCCGCAGTTCACGCTCAACATCACGCAAAAGAAGGTCGAGATCAACAAGGACATCGACCCGTCGATCTTCGACATGCCCAAATAAGACAGTAATCCATATAAAAAATAGAAGAGGGCCTGGCCGGCCCTCTTTTTTTCCGGCAAAAGGCCCCCCTATTTGCCGGAAGTATTTTCGTCCGGACCGGCACGGCGATCCGAAAGGCACGGCGGCTAGCGATTCACCAGCCGGTAGTTCTTAAAAGACATGATTTGTCTTCCCCCCAGGAAATTCTCCTCGACGAAGGTCAGCAGACGGTATTTGAATTTTTCGTGTTTGTGCCGGACGGGCGGTTTGTGCGCCCGACGCTCGAGCTGGTCGGCCCAGTTGAACTGGCGGATGCGTTCCTTCATGACCGCGGGATGGCTGTCCTGGTAGACGGTCAGCTGGTCCAGGTTGCCAAAATCGAATTCCTCCTGTTCTTTCCGGAAATGTTCCTCCGCGCGGTTTTTGCCGCTGTGGATCGTGGCGAACGCCTTTCTCTTGCGCTGCATGAACTGCGGCGGCCGCACCCAGCCGTAATGATAGATGTGCGCGTCGACGCGGGCCACCTGGAGTTTGTACGTCCCTTTCTTCTGTCGGTAGTGGACGCCGTCGAAGCCGGGTATCCGGCGGAAAGATTGCGCCGACTCCCAGGAATGAATGTCCTTGTCGTTACGGATGATCCGGATCTCGTTGGCATACCACGCATGCGAGGTGATATAATGCTCGTAATCGCCCCAGAAATGCCGGTATTTGAAGAGTATGCCGTCGATGGAATGGTCGTCGAGCAACTCTTCGCAGCGCCGCCGGATCACTGGAAGGTCGTCCTCGTGGACCACTTCGTCGCTCTGCAGGTAGAACAGCCAGTCACCCGAGCAGGCGGATTTTGCAATATCGGTCTGGTGCGCATGCTCCATCCCGCGCGGGTATTTATCGAGATCCCAAACCGTATGAACGATGCGTATTTTGCTGGAACCGATGCTTTGTATCTCCTGCAGTGTCCGATCGTCGGGGTCGCAATCGCCGAGAGCCACGACAAACTCATCCACCAGCGGCAGGATCGAAGAAATCGCCTCCCTGATCGGATAGAAAAGTTTGGTGGCATTGCGCACCATGGTAAATCCACTAATAGTCATGTACGAAGGTTTGTTGTTACACGGCCATCCGGCATGTCTCTAACAATGAGCAATTTCTGTGCTTAGTTGGACTAAAAAAATTAAGAGAAGATTAAACGCTGATAAGTGGGTGTGTGTATACGGGGCCGCGGTTTAACAATTGGATAACCGGCAATTAACGGCTATTGATCGGAAAATCACCGGTTAAGCGTGCATTAAAATGAGATTAAAGTTGGGGGCGCCCGCCGCAGGCGGGCGCAATGGAAGCGCGGGCAGGTGCGCACGAGGCGCGGACAGGAGCAGCGTTCGGACGTGTATGGGCAGGACTTCAGCGGCTACCGATCGCGTGCGGTTACGGCCAGTCAGTGGATAGCGGGCGGATTTTGCACGGAACCGGGGCGCAGGCGGTTTCGCCGCGCGGGGTCATAGGAGATTCCCATGGATATTTTCAAGGATATTTCCTATGTGATTTGGGTCAGTTTGGTATTATTTTGGCCTTAGAAACGGAGGCGCCTGGAGGCAAACTTTTAAATCCGTTTCCTTATGAGAAAGACTATCGTCTACAACACGCTCCTTATCCTCGGGTACTACCTTGTTCTGCAGTTGTTGGTCTGGCTTTCGATGATATTCAGATAGTACTTAGGGCCGCGCCGCAGGCGCGGCCCTTACTCTAAAAGGTCGGGACGTCTTTGCCGTGTCCGTTCGAGCGACTGTTCATGGCGCCAGTCCTCGATCTTTCGCGGGTCGCCGCTCAGCAAGATCTCGGGCACCTTCTCTCCCCGCCACTCGGCCGGACGGGTGTATACCGGCGGCGCCAGCAAATTATCCTGAAACGAGTCGAACAATGCAGAAGTCTCGTCATTCAGCACCCCGGGGATCAGTCGCCCGATGGCATCTACCAGGACCGCCGCAGCCAGCTCGCCCCCACTGAGGACATAATCACCGATCGAAATTTCCATGGTCACATACCTGTCGCGAATCCGCTGGTCGATGCCTTTGTAGTGTCCGCATATCATCAGCAGATTGTCTTTCAGGGAAAGGCGGTTGGCGGTCCGCTGGTCGAGGGTTTTGCCGTCGGGCGTGAGATAGATGATCTCGTCGTAGGGACGTGTCGCCGATAGCGTGTCGATCGCCGCCGCCAGCGGTTCGGGCATCATCACCATCCCGGCGCCTCCGCCATACTGATAGTCGTCCACCTGGCCGTATTCATTGACCGCCCATCGCCGAAGATGGTGGACGTTGATGTCGAGCAAACCTTTTTCTTTTGCGCGCCGTATGATCGAATGGTTAAACGGTGATTCCAGCAATTCCGGTAAAACGCTGAGGATGTCGATGTTAAGGCTCATAATGCAAACCTACTCAAAAACCTTAACCTTTTTGCCGAGCGAACAGGCATCCTTTTTGTGTTATACATCGTTTTGTTACTACACCCTTTGAATTTTTTCCTGCTGCGAATATTGCGTTAAGACCAGGCAACTTGTCAACATGCGGGTTGCGCTAATCGGGCCATATCCATTAAACCTGCAAATTTCGGCCTGCTCCCGGTAAATGGGTAGCGGGCCGAGTAGTTTAGTGGTCCCTCTGTCGCCGACGGCCCGTCTTTAATCCGTCTGCAATCGTGTCGATGAAGGGTTACTCCTCCAAAAAATCATCCAGCTCGCGGCGCTGTTTTTTGGTCGGCCGGCCGATCTTGCTTTGGCGTTTGCCGGTGCTGAAACTCGCGGCCTGATATTGCAGTCGTTCGATCTCTTCGGCGGGAGTGATGTCGATGTAATAGTTGATCGCCTGCGCATATTGCAACCGGTGGTCGAGCAGGGCGGCGACTTTGATGCGCCACCGTTTTGCCTCGGTCTTCACTTCGTATTCGTCGCCGACGCTGACATTTTTCGATGCCTTGGCGGCGAGACCGTTGTATTTCACCTTTCCTTTTTCGCAGGCTTCGGCGGCCTCGGTGCGCGTCTTGAAGAGACGGATCGACCAGAGGTATTTATCGAGACGCAGTTTTTCTTTTTCGGGCATACCGCAAAATTACGGATTCCGCGCAACCTGCGGAGCGCGGATGCGGATGCGTGATGGGGCGATGCTGCTGCTGCGGCAGGACGATCCGGGGCTTATCCTGACGGGATTCGACAACACGACCAAGAACATTGGATTCTACCGGATAAAGCCGGGCATCAGGCTGAATTTCTCGCAAAACGGCCATGAGTGGATGCCAATCGTATGGGCATCACCGAGGGAAGCTGCAGCGGTTTCGAGACAAATTATGGTGAACGTTCGTTCGGCGTGCGTGCCATCTTTTGAAGCGTGCGGCTCGAGGTCGATGTTCAGTTTGCCGTAGGCGAGATATTTGGCATAGTCGGGCTCTTTCACGGTATATACATAGTCGGGGGGCCGGGAGAAACAATGAGCATAGCGAGCAGGCTCGCAAGGGGCTGAAATCGCATTGAGGGACGTTTTGATCCCAGAAGGTAGGGCTTTTTCGGGGATTGACGGAAGGGCTGCGGTCTGAAAATGCACTATTTTTGGAAAAAACCTGCCATGGAAAAACAACCAAAACAAATGATACGGGGTGGCGGTGTGGCCGTGAGTGTGGTGGTGCGCGGTCTGGCCGTGAGTGTGGCGCTATCGCTGACGCTGGCATCGGCGGGCTATGCTCAAACGAAGGTGCTGACCGCCGGGGGTCTCCGGAAACTGGACGTCTTTGTGGGCACCTGGCGCGGCGAGGCTACGGATTCGGCGAATGCGGGCAAAATATCGGCGATCAACACCTGCCGGTGGTCGCCCAATGGAGGATTCCTGATCGCAGACCAGGCAGTCAACATGAACGGCAGGAAGACGAACAATCTGTCCATCTATAGCTGGAACCCCGCAACGGACGACTATACACTTACACTCGTGGGTATACCGGGCAGCGCGCCCTTCACGGTACCGATCGCGTATCGGGGAGATACCCTGATCTACCACAGCGCCTATACGGATAACGGCCGGCGGTATTATACCCGGACGCTCAATATCTTCAGCTCGCCCGACCGCTACACCTACCTGATACAATCGTCCGAAGACAGCGTCCACTGGCAGACAAACGGACAGGGGCGCTCACAGAAAATTGCCACGCAGGCGGGCGCACCCGCGACTAAATAACCGGGACAACCGATTTCGGCACCATACGACCTGCGGGCCACATTATCCGATTGGGAAAAGGGTCGCGTGGCCTGTCCCGCCTGCCAAAAATTTTGCGGTCAGGGGTGGAATTTGTATATTGGAAACTCCTTTAACAACCTCATCACACCGACTACAACCAGTTGAGAATTACTATTGTCCATTCCTGAAAGCCAACACATGAGGGCAGCATTGCGCCCGTGGGCCGCGACAATATTGAAGAACAAAAAAAATGGCAGCAGTATGGTAAAGGTGCTTATCGTAGAGCACGATGTCATAGACGTCGAATTGCTCGAATACGAACTGAAGAAGAACCAATTCGAATGTACAGCCGAGGTAGCGCAAACGGAAGAGGAATATGCTTTGGCGCTGGAGAGTTTCCGACCGGATATCGTTTTGGCAGATTATAACCTTCCGGTTTTCGATGCGGAGACGGCGTTCCGCATGAAACAGGAATTGCTGCCGGAGATCCCCTTCATCATTGTGTCGGGGGCGATCGGCGAGGAAAATGCGGTGGCGCTGATCAAAAAGGGTGTCACCGACTTCGTCTCCAAGGATAAGTTGTATACCATCGTGCCGAAGATCAACCGCGCCCTGCAGGAAACGAGGGAGCGGCGCGAGCGTCTCGAGGCGGAAAAGCGGCTGGAAGAAGAACGGACCCGTCATGCAAAAATGCTGACCCGTGCGGCCATCGAAGGCCAGGAAAAGGAAAGGGCCGCGATCGGGCAGGACCTGCACGACAACATCAACCAGACCCTGTCGATCATCAAGATCTATATCTCCATGGCAGAAGAAGGCGGCGAGGGCTGGCAACAACTGTTGCAGCAAAGCGAGGGAATGATCAACCGATGCATCAACGATATCAGGGCGATCTCGCACCAACTGATACCCCCGCCTTTAAAAGAAGAAGGGCTGATTTCCGCCGTGGATACGCTCATCGAACGCATCCGCGTCGCCAAACCATTCTCCATTCATTTCAATCATGAAGAGCGCCGCGGCAAGGAAATCGACGAAGAGGAACAACTGGCCATCTACCGGATCATCCAGGAGCAATTCAACAATATCATCAAACACGCGCGGGCGACGCGGGTGGACGTGGAACTCAAAGAAAGCGACGAACAGGTTTTTCTTCGGATCACCGACAACGGGCAGGGTTTCGATACCGGAAAGAAAGGCAACGGCGTGGGCCTCAATAATATGCTCAGCCGGGTGCGCGTGTTCGACGGCGATCTGCAGATCATTTCGGGGCGGGGGCGCGGGTGTACGCTGAAGGTGAGCCTGCCGAAGGAACATGAGATGGCGCATTGAGAAAGACTTCATAAATCGGGTGTTTTTACGGTTGACGGGGCCGGGGACTTTTGGTAACTTTTGTTCCGCGTCATCTATTAAAAGACACCACATGGCAACAACCAACATCGGCGTCACCCCCGGCGGCAGGGACGGGGTCGAATTGCACGAAGACGGGAAACCGCTGAACGAGATCGCCGCGGGCGATATCGACGACACGACGGGCGAGACGATCGTCTATGTCGTCTATTCCACGGCCGACTTCATTGTGACCATCGACAAAAAGCTGAGTTTGAACTGGGAAACGGCCGACGGGTTTGACGGTTTTCCCGCCGACTTCGGCGAGGTGCTGAGTAATGTCGAGCTGGCGGACGAGTTGGTGGATAGTATTTTCAAAGACGACCGCACGCGGCTGGCCTTCAAGAAGATGTTGGGGTCGGTGATCGCCCGGCTGCTGGACGACCGGGATTCGAAATACGCCTGCAAGAAGCTGGCGATCGTCGAAGAACGGATCAGGGCGCTGGGTAACGAGCGGATCCGCATGCATTATATCTTTGCCTCCTTGTTTACGGTCGTGGCCATTGTGCTGGCCTTCCTGCTGGTACGCATCTTCAAGCTCGATCAGTCGATGCCGTGGGACAACCTCCTCATTGTATGGAGCGTCATGCTCGGAGGGGTTGGCGCTTTCATCACCACCTTCGCCAGATTTCAAAACTACACGGGGAAACTGGAGGCGGGGTTGAGTATCCACTGGCTGGATGGCTTTTTACGGATCTTTTACGGGTTGGTCGCGGGATTGATCGTCTTTTATGCGGTCAAGGCCAATGTGCTGGTGGGGTTCAGCAATGACAGCAAGGCGAGTCAACCGTGGCTGTTCTATTTCCTTGCGATCGTGGCGGGCGCCAGCGAGGTGCTGGTACCCAACCTCATCCGGCAGACCGAGGGTGGTGTGTCGGTGGAGGATCTGCAGAAAAGAGTGAAGGAACTGGAGCAGCAGGTGAAGGCGGGAGGCGCCGGCGGGACGCCGGTCGTGGCCGTCGTGGCTGCGAATGGAGGGAAGGACGGCGGGCAGCAGATTGGCAATGGCAAAAAGACCGAAACGCAGACGGAGGT
Source organism: Puia sp. (assembly GCA_035545215.1). GTDB lineage: Bacteria > Bacteroidota > Bacteroidia > Chitinophagales > Chitinophagaceae > Puia. Next base: position 4,327 of record DASZYU010000221.1, on the reverse strand, counting down.
AGTGGCCGAAACGAAGGTAGTGGGCAAAGAGAAGACGACGGAGGGTGGTGCGGCGGTAGGGGTTGGTGCGCCTGGAGGGGGTGGTGCGAAGGCAGAAGGTATTGCGCCGCCGGGGGGTGGTGCGGCGAAGCCGGCAGATGGCGCTGCAAAGACAGGAGATGGAGGAGCGGTAGGGCATGGAGGGGTGAAGCCGGGTGAGCCTCGGCCGGGGGGGCAGACGCCGCCAAAAGATCCATTGAAAGATTAGGCGGGGAGGCTGGATTGGCTCTCGTCGAACGCGACACTTGACGTTACGTTGTCGCCACGTGTTTATCCTTCCGCGAAAAATTTATGGAAATAGGGGATCGTTTCGATGCCCTTGTAAAAATTCTCGAGATCGAATTTTTCGTTTGGGGAATGCAGGTTGTCGCTATCCAGACCAAAGCCCATGAAGACGATCTTGATGCCGAGCTCTTTTTCGAATAGCGAACAGATGGGGATACTGCCGCCACCGCGGACGGGGATCGGCGCTTTGTGGAAGACGGCCTGGATCGCTTTTGCCGCGGACTGGTAGGCTTTGCTGTCGATGGGGGTCATATAGGGCTCGCCGCCATGGTGTTCTTCGGCCCTGACTGTGACGCCGGGAGGCGCGATCTGGCGGAAATAATTCAGCAATTTTTCGGTGATCTTGCGGCTCGACTGGTTGGGCACCAGGCGCGCGGAGATCTTGGCGGTCGCTTTGGAGGGAAGGACGGTTTTGGCGCCCTCGCCGGTGTAACCACCCCAGATGCCGTTGAGCTCGATCGTCGGGCGAATGCCCGTCCGCTCGTTGGTGGTATAACCTTTCTCGCCCCATAGCTGGCTGACGCCGAGATCCTTTTTGTATTCCTCCTCGTTGTACGGCGCCTTTGCCATCAGCGCGCGTTCGGCCGGTGTGGCCTCGACGACGTCGTCGTAGAATCCGGGGATGGTGATGTGATTGTTCGCGTCGTGACAGGAGGCGATCATTTTTGCCAGAATCGTGATGGGGTTGGCAACCGCTCCGCCATAAACGCCGCTGTGCAGGTCGCGGTTGGGCCCGGTGACTTCGACCTCGATATAGGACAGGCCGCGCACGCCGATGTCGATCGACGGATTTTCGAGACTCAGCATGGCCGTATCGCTGATGAGAATGACATCGGCTTTGAGCAGGTCCTTGTGCGAGGCCACGAATTTTGCGAGGTTGGGACTGCCGATCTCTTCCTCGCCTTCGATGATGAACTTCACGTTGGTGGGCAGCGATTTGGTATTGATCATCGTCTCGAAGGCCTTCACGTGCATGAAGAACTGCCCCTTGTCATCGGCCGAGCCGCGCGCGTAGATCTTTCCGTCTTTGATGACCGGTTCGAAGGGCCCGCTGTGCCAGAGCTCGAGCGGATCGGGCGGCTGCACATCATAGTGACCATACACCAGGACCGTAGGCTTTTTGGGATCGATCATCTTTTCGCCATAGACAACGGGATGGCCTTCGGTCGGATAGATGTCGGCCTTGTCGACGCCCGCCTGGAGGAGGCTCGACCTGACGGCTTCGGCGCATCGCTGCATGTCGGCTTTGTGCTCGCTGCGCGCGCTGACGGAGGGTATGCGGAGGAGTTCGAGGAGTTCGTTGAGGAAGCGGTCTTTGTTTTTCGATTGGTATTCCTGCCAGACGTTAGATGACATAATCAATGTTTTTACCGGGGTCAGGGTTGCGGGTCCCGGGACGGCAAAAATAGGGCGAAAATACGGACATCGTTTCGTCGAAGTCGGGTTTCTTCCCGGCAAACGGCAATCGACACCGAAGGAAGGTTCCATATTGATTCTTGGATGGAACGATGAACAGATAGAAGCCGGCAAAGAAGAACAGGATCACGATCAGTGCCAGGAAGAGGATGCCAAATTTTCTCATAAAATGCGGTCAACGCATTAAATGTAGCGATGTTCGCGAGGTCGCGCTACCGTATAAACACGGTATTTTATCGGCTGGCGGTCGTTCGGAGATAGCCGTCGGTTTTATCCAGCCAGTCCTGGCGCGGAGGGGCCCAGGTGTCGATCTCCACGGTATCGCCGATGATCGTCGCTTCGTGGGGGAGATTGGAAGGAATGACGATCACGTCGCCGGGGCCGAGCTCCATGGTCTGTTCCTTGTTTGCGCCAAACCAGAAGCGCATTTTTCCCGAAACGACCTGTGTCACCTGTTCGTGGTGATGCGAGTGCAGCGGGACGGTGAAGCCGTCTTTGAATTCGATCCGGGCGATCATGAGTTTTTCGCCGCTGACGATCCGGCGGGACATGGATTCGTTGACTATTTCGACGGGGATGGAGTCCCAATTTAGAGAGGTGATCATGATGGTAGTTTGGGCTTTGGAAGGGGATACGCGTAAAATTACCCAATTATACGCATTCGAAATGCGGCCGGTAGTGTCTAAAATGAGACGCCACCGTGCGGGCGCATCTGATCTAGTCGATTATGACAAAACTGTATCTGTTCTGTCTCATCAATTTGATGGATATTTGCCGCATCAATTTGAAAGCTATGGAAAAATTTCCGGAAGAAACATTGGACCCCGCCAATTGGGAGGAGATGCGCCGGCTGGGACACGAGATGGTCGATACGATGATGGACTACCTGCGGGACGTGGGTCAGCGGCCCGCCTGGCAGAAACCGCCCGAGGCAAAAATGAAGACGTTGCGCGAGCCGTTACCCGTGAAGGGACAGGATATGCGGTCGGTGTACGAAGAATTTGTCGGGCAGGTGTTGCCGTACAATCTCAACAATATCCATCCGCGTTTCTGGGCCTGGGTGCAGGGAGGCGGAACGCCGTTCGGGATGATGGCCGATATGCTGGCCAGCGGGATGAATGCCAATCTCGCCATCGGCGACCAGGCGCCTGTCTATGTCGAGCGGCAGGTGTTGGACTGGAGCAAACAACTGTTCGGTTTTCCACCCGAGGCGGGCGGTATCCTGACGAGCGGCGCTTCGATGGCTAATATCACGGCGTTGATCGTGGCGAGGAACCATTTTTCGCCTACGATCCGGAAGAAGGGGCTGCAGGACCAGGGCGGTATCCTCACGATCTACGGTTCCGCGGAAACGCACAATTGTCTCATCAAGGGCGTCGAGGCCATCGGCGTAGGCAGCGAACATTTCAGACAGGTGCCGGTCAGCGGGGATTTCCGGGTCAGGACCGATCTGATGAAGAAGATGATCGCCGCGGATCGCAGAAAGGGGTATATCCCGTTTTGCATCGTCGGGAATGCGGGCACGGTCAATACGGCCGCGGTCGACGACCTGGAAGAACTCGCGGAGATCGCACGCGCGGAAAAATGCTGGTTCCACGTCGACGGCGCTTTTGGCGCTATCCCGAATATTCTCCCGGAATGGAAGCCGCGTCTGAAGGGGTTGGAGCAGGCCGACAGTCTGAGCTTCGATTTTCACAAATGGCTATATATGAATTATGAGGTAGGTTGCGTGCTCGTCCGGAATGGCGCGGTACACAAAGATGCGTTCAATGTGCCGGCGTCCTACCTGCTGAAACACGATCGTGGCCTGGCGGCGGGTCCCGAACCATTCGCGGGTTTTGGATTGGAGCTGTCGCGCGGGTTCAAGGCGTTAAAGGTGTGGATGCTGCTGAAAGAGCATGGCATCGAGAAATACGCCCGGCTGGTTCGCCAGAACCTCGAACAGGCGCAATACCTGGGGTCGCTGGTACAGTCGTCGGCGGACCTGCAACTGCTGGCTGATGTCTCGATGAATATCGTCTGTTACCGATGGAACCCGGGGGGAATCGGGGCCGCGCAACTGAACGAATTGAATAAAGAGATCCTGATACGGCTGCAGGACGAAGGGATCGCCGCGCCGTCGTATACGGTGCTGAACGGGAATTATGCGATACGCGTGTGCATTACCAATCATCGCAGCCGGCGGGAAGATTTCGATGTGCTGGTGCGCGAGACGTTGCGCCTGGGAAGGGAGCTGACGGCCAGGAAAGGCGCAGGCGCGAAGGTTTAACGACGAAGGGCTTCATGCCGGCACAAAACGAATATAGAGCTTGGTGGTTATTCGGCAGAACTTGTTCGGGCATGACCTTGGTCAAGCAAACTTTTTCCTGTAGGCTCCGGGGGCTCTTTTTTTGTTCAATGACAGTCTTTTGTCTGATGATCTCGTCCCTGGCATGGATGCAGGCGTTCGTTCAGATGCGGCTGCGGCTGGATTCGCGGGAGATCAGTTTGGTCCTCAATTTGAATACCTGATTCTTGTTCTTTTTGTTTTTGATCTCATCGATGAGGACGCCCATCGCGAGTTTGCCGACTTCGTAACCGGGTTGCA
>DASZYU010000220.1:0-16405 GCA_035545215.1 Puia sp. | reverse complement strand
ATCGGCCACATCGACCATTTTTGCGACGGCCTGGCCGCCGGCCGCCGCGATCTCCTGCACGACGGCTTTTGCCTGGTCTTCCTGTATGTCCACGACATAGACCGTCGCACCCTGTTTGGCCAGCAGCAGCGCGACCGCCTTGCCGATGCCGCTGCCGGCGCCGGTTACGATCGTGTGTTTATTGCGTACGCTGAACATGTCAATTCGTTTTAGTCAATGAAAAGATACGATCCATGAGCCGCCATTTTTCCCTCGGCTTCCCGCCGGAACCCTGGTCGGCGCCCATCCCGCGAACCGCCCCCAGCGGCTCGACCGCTTTCTGAAACTTCCACATCAGCTCTTCCCAGCGTTGCACCGCGGGATTGGCCGCATCCATGGCCGCCTTTTTTTCGAACGAAAAATCCGCCCCAGTCTCCATGATCATAAACAGCCGGTCGTCGAGCCGGTAGATCTCCATCTCCGTGATACCGCTGTCGAGGATACTTGCGCGGATCTCCGGCCAGATGTCCTTGTGCCACCGTTCGTATTCCGCGATCAGCGCCGCGTCGGGTTGCAGGTCGAGCGCCAGACAATATCTCATGCGACAACGGGTTGAGGGTTTTTGACCTTTACCCGGTGGCCCCGGAGACCGAACCACAGGATAAACGCCATGCAGATCACCGGCATCACGTACGCGATCTGGATGTTGCCCCCCGTGTTATCCGAGATGAGCCCCATCATCACCGGCGTGAAAGCGCCTCCGATGATCGACATGACCAACAGCGAGGAGGCCAGTTTTGTTTCCTCCCCGAGGTCTTTGATGCCCAGCGCGAAGATCGTCGGGAACATGATCGACAGGAAGAAAGGGATCGCCATCAGCGCATACACCGCGACGCGCCCGTGCGCCGACAATACCACCAGCAGCAAACCGATGTTGATGACGGCATACAGCGACAACAGCCGCGCCGGCCGGATATATTTCATGAAAAAAGTGCCGAGGAACCGTCCCGCCATGAAGCCGACCATGGCCAGACCGAGCATATCGCCCGCCTCCTTCTCGCCGATGTTGGCCGTATAACGCGAAAACCGGACGAGAAAGCTGGTGACGCCCACCTGTGCCCCCACGTAAAAGAATTCGGCGATCACCGCCCAGCGCACGTGCGGGAGACGCAGCACGCGCAGCGAGAATTCCGTCCCATGCGCGCCTTCGGTCTCTTTTATCTCGGGCAGTTTGGTAAAGATGAAAGCGATGGCGACCAGGACGAGCACGATCGCGATCACGAGGTACACCGGTTTGATCGAGTTCGCCTCGTGTTGCAGATAGGCCGCCAGTTGTCCGCGCGCCTGCATGGCGTCTAGTTCGCTTTTCGAGTGTTCGATCCCCGACAGGATATACGTCGTACCGACATAGGGAGCGATCACCGCCCCCAGGCCGTTGAACGACTGCGCGAAATTCAGCTGTTGTTCCGGGTTTTTCGGCGCGCCCATATTCGCCGCGTACGGGTTGGCCACGGTCTCGAGGAAGGTGGCGCCGCTGGCTGCTACGAATAGCGCGACCAGGAAGAGCGCGTAGTTCCGCGAATCCGCCGCCGGCAGGAACAGCAATGCGCCCGCCGCGAAGAGGAAAAGCCCGCAAAGGATCCCCTTTTTGTAGCCGAACCGATGGAGGAAGATCCCCGCCGGCAACGCAAAAACGAAATACCCCAGATACACCGCAAAATCGATGAACGACGACTGGGTATCGCTCAGCCGGCACACCTTTTTCAAATGCGGGATCAGGATCCCGTTGATATTGTGCAGAAAGGCCCATAGGAAAAACAACGTACAGACCAGGATGAACGGGAATAAGTATTGTTTTTTTGTCATGCAGCAAGCGTTTAGCCCCGACGCCGGCGAGCGCCGGAAAGTCCAAAGAAAAGGCATTTTGCCCGGTAAAAAGCCCCGGATGTTATCCGAGTATTAAGTTATTTTAACATCATATGCGTTCCAGGATGGCAAATTCATGAATATTTTTGGAATACTCAGTCAAAATATAAGGGCTGGAAATTAGCGGCCCGGGAGAAAATACAGTAGCCCTACGAAGCATCGAAATCCTTGCTCATCCGACGACTTAAGCATGCAGGACACATGCAATCAGGTATCTTTTTTGCTTGCGCGCCAAGCCATGAACGACATTTGCTCCCGCGGATTAGTTTCTTTTGAGTGCCCGTCCAAAATCAACAAACCTCTGTCCCGGCTCCGTCCGGGCCCCGCCGATGTTATCATATTATGAAATTCGAGTTTTGGCGGTGCGGCCCGATTTTTCTAAATTTACAGGCTGCCGGTCGTGGCGACTGCGGCAACCGCAGTGATTCTCGAATTTTTCACCCTCAAAATAAGGGGCAGCAGATGGAAGCAAGCGGATCAGAGCAGCGGCCGGCGATCAGGGTCCGCGAAACGGAGATTTTGCCCACAGACAGTCGTCAACAATATCGCGAAAAGATTGCAAGGATCACGCTCGATTCCATGGTTCAGTTCGTCGGCCTCCTCGACGTCCACGGTACCGTTCTCGAGATCAATCATGTCGCCCTTAACGCCGTAGGCGTTTCGTTGAAAGAGGTCGAGAATCAACCATTCTGGACGACCTTCTGGTGGCAGGTGTCCAGGGAAACAAACGACGAGCTCCGCGCCATGATCGCGCGCGCTGCGTCCGGCGAATTCGTCCGCTGGGATACGTCCATCTATGGCCGCGCGGGTGGAAAAGAAACCATCATCATCGACGCCTCGCTCTGCCCAGTTTGGGATGATAAAGGCAACGTGGTCTTCCTTTGCGCGGAAGGCCGCGATATCTCGGAGAAAAAAGCGCAGGAGCGCGAAATCGCCCAGAAGAATATCGAGCTGCGCGGGCTGCTCGAACGCATCCGCGAGCTCGACGAGATCAAAACGCAATTCTTTGCCAATGTCAGTCACGAACTGCGGACACCGATCGCCCTGATCATCGGTCCGGCCGAACGGCTGATGCGAAACGACGCATCGATGACCCCCGCATTGCGGTACGAGTCGGCCAATTCGATCGCGCGGAATGCGAAGATGCTCCTCAAACATGTGAACGATCTGCTCGATATCTCCAGACTGGAAGCCAAAAAATTGAAGATCGAGCGCAAGGATACAGATGCAGGCGAACTGGTCCGGTTCATCGCCTCGCACTTCGGAGTACTCGCCAAAGAACGCAACATCGATTACCGGATCGGGACGGGCGATGCGCTCCATGCAGCGATCGATCCTGGGAAACTGCAACGGATCGTCATGAACCTGCTTTCGAACGCTTTCAAGTTTGCACCCGAAGGGGGTACCATACGGTGCACCCTGACCAGCGACTCCGCAGACCTGATCCTGACGATCGAAGATTCCGGTCCCGGCGTCCGCCCCGAATTGAGGCGGCTCATCTTCGAACGATTCAGACAGGGCGACGGAGCGACCAACCGCCAGTTTTCGGGCACCGGGTTGGGTTTGGCCATCGTCCACGAGTTTGTCCAGCTGCACAAAGGCACGATCGAAGTCGACGGTTCCGACCTGGGCGGCGCACTGTTCCGCGTCAAATTACCCGGCTGCGTGACGGGTCACGGTGCTTCTCCCCATCCCCCCGCTGCGGCCTCACCCCATCCGTCCCCCGCGGCCGCTGCCCCGCCCTCGCACGCCGTCTCCTCTGCGGCCGCTGCCTCACCCCGGCACGTCGCCTACCCAGCAACCGACGGCGAGACAGACCGCACGACGCTCGACGGTTTGCTGGAGGAGCTCCGCATACCTTCCCGCACCGGCGCGCCCGCAGCGGACCCGGAAAGAAAGGACGGTTCGCGCGAGGTCATCCTCGTCGTCGAAGACAATCCCGAAATGAACCGGTTCATCTGCCAGGCGCTTGCCGGCGAATTCGAGGTGGTCGCGGCATTCGACGGGGACGAAGGTTTACGGAAGGCGCTCGTTTTTTTGCCGACGATGATCCTGACCGACATCATGATGCCGCGTGTCAGCGGAGAAGAAATGATCGCCGGGATCCGCCGGCAGCCCGAACTGAACGACACGCTGATCCTCCTGCTGTCGGCAAAGGCAGACGACGATCTGAAACTTCGCTTGTTAAAAGACGGCGCACAGGATTTCATCACCAAACCATTCAGCGAAGTGGAGCTGCTCGTACGTGTCAGGAACCTCGTCCGCATGAAGAGAACCAGCGAGTCGGCCCGGATCGCGGAAAGACGCAAGCGCGAAGTGCTCGAAACCGATAACCGCGCGCTCCAGTCGCGGGCTCAGCAACTCAGCGACCTGTTCCACCAGACGCCCAGTTTCATGGCGCTGCTGCGCGGCGGCGATTTCACGTTCCAGTTTGCCAACGATGCTTATCTCGACCTGATCGGGCGGACCGGTATCGCCGGGAAACCGCTGGTCAAGGCATTGCCCGAGATCGCTACCCAGGAGTTCCTCGAAATTCTCAACGATGTCATGACCACGGGTAAGGCCTATTCGGGCAAGGCCGCGCGGGTTTTATTACAGCGCGATCCGACCACGGAGATGGAAGAACGGTTTGTGGATTTCATATATGAACCCTACTCCGAGGACGGCAGGGTGGTCGGTATTTTTGTAGAGGGACACGACGTGACCGACGAGGTCAGGATCAGGACCAGGCTCATGGAGAACGAAACCCGGCTCGAACAGCAGGTGCTCGACCGGACGCGCGAACTCGTTGCCTCGAATGAGGACCTGCAACAATTCGCACACGTAGCGAGTCATGATCTCAAGGAACCCATCCGGAAAATACTCACGTTCAGCAACCGCCTCAAGTCCGAGATGAGCGATCAGATCAGCGAACAGGGCAAAAGTCATCTCGATAAGATCCTGAGCGCATCGAACCGGGCCTACTCGATGATCGAAGGCGTGCTGGCGTATTCGATGGCCAATGGAGGCGACCAGGTGACCGATACGGTCGATCTGAACGACGTCCTGAAAGAATTGCAGTCCGATCTCGAGATCCCCATCGCCGAAAAAAATGCGACGATCGAAACCGAGAACCTACCGGTCCTGACAGGGGCGCCCGTGCTGCTCTATCAATTGTTCTACAACCTGATCAACAATAGCCTCAAATTTTCCAGCCCCGACCGGCCTGCATCGATCCGTGTCGCCGGTTCGCCGGTCGAGATCAACGGACAGCCTTTTGCCAAAATAACGATCACCGACAACGGCATCGGCTTTTCGATGGAATACGCGGAGAAGATATTCGGACCTTTTGCAAGACTCCACTCGAAGGACCGGTATGAAGGAACGGGGCTCGGCCTCGCGCTTTGTAAAAAGATCGTCCAGCGCCATGGCGGCTTTATTACCGCCAGTGCGGAGAATGGCGCCGGCGCCGCTTTCACCGTCCTGCTGCCAAAAACCTGATCACCGCCGGAGCCGCACGTCGGCGAAATTCATGTACTGCGACCAGTCATACGGCGTGATATCGTGTTTGCCGCTGCGGATGTGGTACCGGATATAGCCGTCCCCGACCGGGTGCCCGAGCGGCGGCATGACGCCTGTCTCGATCCCTTTTTCACTGAACAGATGGTAAACCGGCGTCGCCAAGTGCGCGCTCAGGAACTCGCCCTTCGGGTCCGACCACTGGTCGCCCTCGGCGCTGGCCACGTACAAGGGCCGCGGCGCGATCAACGCCAGCAGCATGAACTGATCGAAAGGCATCGCCGCCGTATTGCTGCCATATTGTTTGTAGGCCGGCACGAACCACCAGGGGAACTTATCGTTGATGATGTCGACGGTCTCGCCGTAATCGCGTTTGGCAAGCGCGGCGCCGCCTTCACCCGATTCGTTCGATACGACCATGGCGAACCGCGTATCGGAAGCGCCCGCCCAGAGCGCCGTTTTACCCAGACGGGAATGACCGATGACGATCAGCCGGTGCGGATCCGCCTGAGGTTGCGACTCGACATAGTCAGCCATGCGCGACAGGCCCCAGGCCCAGGCGCCGATGGCGCTCCATTCATAAGGTTCGATCTGCAGCGCCGCCGCGAGTTTGGTCCGGATACCGGTTTGCCATCCATCGGCGCGGTCGGGCTCGATGTCCCAGTACCAGGCGACCGCGACACCATAGCCGCGCGCAAGGATATCCTTTAGCGGCCATTGCGAAGAGGCTTCGACCTGATCGAGCGGCATGAAACTATAACTAACGAAGACAGGCACACGCCGCGCGCCTTTCGGCAGATAGAGCGCCATGTGCAGCCGCGCGGAGGTATCGTTCTTCAAAAAATGAAGCGTGATGTCCCTGCGGATCGCCGTCCCGCCGAGGGCGTGTCCGTCCACGGAGGTCGTCGTGTACGTCACGGGTATCTTCACGGTGGGCATACGCCCGTACACATCTTTTTCAAACAGCCGGTACGTCGCGGGTCGCCGGTCCTTTTTCCATTCAGCAGCCGTGCTGAGCTGGAGCGCCGGTTCCTCGTAAGGCGGCACTTTCGATTCGTCGAGGTTCGCCTCGGGCGTATTGGCGATCTGGTAGACCTCGCTGCCCGCCAGGAGGAAACAACCCAAACCGAAGTCTTCGAAATCGGGGACCCTGTCGTAGCCGACCGGCTGGCCGTCCCTGGGTTCCTTGCCCGTGCCCTGCACATAACCCAGTGTGCCGTCGGGATGCAGCGCGTCATGGACCAGCCCGTCCCAGGCCTTCCATACCACCGGTCCATAGCTTTTCTTGTCCAAAAAACCTTCGCGTATTCCCCAGGCGATACCATAGGTGAACAGCGCGGTACCCGTAACCTCTTTGCCGCCAAAATGCGTCGAGTCGTGGAGGCTGACATTCCAGAACCCGTCGGCGCGCTGGAGCGGCACGAGCGCTTTCACCATGTCGAGGTAGTTCTGCAAATATTCGGCGCGGTGCGGTTCGTCGACGGGCAGCATCGACAATACGCGCACCAGCGCGGCGAGTACCCAACCGTTGCCGCGGCTCCAATAACAGTCCTGTCCATTGGGCTCTTTGTACGGCGGGACGAAATCCTTGTCGCGCCACCACAGGTGGTCCGTCGTATTGTACAACCCAAGCCCCGTCTTCGTGTGATGGTAAAGGTCATACATCTTCCTGAAGTACGAGGTGTCCTGGTACAACACACCCAGCCGCGTAAATACGGGCATCGCCATCTGGAGGGCGTCGACCCAGTGCCAGTCATCGGCCCTGTCGCTGTGCACCATGTTGTCGATACAGGTTTTGATATTGCCGACCCTCGCGGGCTGCGGGTCGAATTGGTACAGGTCGATCCAGGTCTGGCCCGCACACTGGTCATCGGCGTTGCGATCGGTCACGCCGTTCCGCGGCATCCACTGATGTTTCTCGCCCCAGTCGACCGCATAGTCGTAGTATTCCTTTTTGGGATCGATCGAATACAGGGCCATCAAACCCTCGTAGTAGACCGCGCGTGTCCAGATATGACTCGGGCGCGCGACATTCGTGACGATCTGCTGGCCCGGGTCGGGCCATTTGTGCATGAAGTAGGCGTTGGCGACACGCATTGCATTCAGAACGTCCGGTTGACGCGGCACGGGCGATGGCGTCTGCGCTGGGGCGGTGGGCGGAAGGGTCACCAGTGCGCCGGCGGTATCCGGGAGAGCCACGCGTGCGACAGCGGTACTCGTCCCATGCGCGGTAGCGGTTTGCGAAAGGGTCAGCAGTGTGGCGGCGGTACCGGCCAGCAGCAGAAAGGGGATGATGCGGCGATAGAACATAGCATTCATTTTATTGTTAAGGCATCGGACAGAGTCCTTCCCATCTTACTTTCCATTTTCCATCCTTCGGGATGCCGGGCCCGGGCGTCACGCAACCGTCGTAACCGGCGCAAAACAGCGCCACCGCGGCGAGCAGCCCGCCGTTACCGGGGAGATATATCCGAAGCCGCCCGTCCTGGTAATTGTGGCCGTCGGGAAGGTAAGTATTTTTTTTCACGGGCATCAGGAGCGCGTCGATCGCCTTGCCCGGGAGACCGAGCCTCGTCGCCGTCATGGCCATCAGCGGGAAATCCCACCCCCAGGTGGTTGGCCAGTCCCAGTGTGTTTCTACCCAGTCGAAGGTGGCATGCAGCACCGCCGTGTCCAGCCCTTTTGTAGCCGGCAGCAGGCCAAATGTCGCGAGCACGGCGGGGTGATCCCCGCGATAACGCGGATTGGTGTACGCGTCCGTCGCGCTTTCGGTCGGGTAGTAGAGACCGTCCCTGCGCGGCAGCGCCGAGAGCCCGTCGATCACGCGTTGCCAGCGTCCGTCGGGCGGCAGACCGAGCCGGGACCGCCATTGCTGCGCGACACCCAACGCCCAGCGCCAATACGCAAGCTCGAAACAGGGGTTCCGCGTAGTGTCGGCCTTGAACCGCTCCTGCGCCGGGATCACCGGCGGTCCGAGGATGTATCGATGCGTGACGGGGTCCCATCGGGCAAAAGAGGCCATGAAATCCGCGGTGCCGAACACGAGGTCTTTGAATTTTTTCAACAAGGCCGTCGCGGAATCGCCGTTCTTCTGCCGCAGCGCCCGGTAGCACAGCTCGGTCAGATAGATCAAATGCGGTTGCTGCCAGATCAGGTAGGATCCGACCGACGAGGGGGCCTCCGTGCCCGCGGGGTCGGTCATTTTTTGCCAGCGGTAGCCGGTGTATCCCTGCCGCGCGGCAATGCCCTTCGCGCCCGACGCCGCGGTGAAGTACCAGTCGAGCGACCGTTCGAGCAACCCGGGATGACCCCACAGTGCAAACTGCGCTTCATGCCACCAGTGCATTTCGAGATGGAACTTCCCATACCAGCTGTTGTACGTGAGACCGGTCTCCTGGGGCGGATAGATGCCCGCATCCTGGATACGGGTCAGGTATTGCGAGAGCACGATGCGTCGTTCGAGCTCGGCCGCGCGCGGGTCCGTGCTACCCGAAAGATCGACCGCGGCGCCTTCGGTCCAAAACCGCCGCCATGCGTCAGCGGATGCTGCACCCGTGGCCGACCAGGAACCGGCGCCGGCCCCCGGCCGCGGTGCAAAACGGCAGGAAAACGCGAGGCTGTCCGAGGGCAACGGATCGAGGAGGTAGTAATTCGGCAACGAATCGCGAAGCCTTGTCCCCGTCCCCGACCAGGCGAGCGTAACAAAATAGTTTGAGTCATCGATCGCGTGATGCAAGATGGCGCCATGCGCGGTCCGTTCGACAGTGGTATGTTGCCGGTCGGCATGCGCCCAATTGTCGCCCGCATCCGAAAAGCCGCCGGTCGGGTAAGGGAAGCGCAGCCGGATACGCAGCCTGCCCTGCGTGATCAGCGGCGAACGGACATGGAATGCCAGTTGATCTTCGTCGGGATGACAAAAGGTCGAGACGTCGACGGGCACGCCGTCGAGCGTAAAATGGCTTTTGATCTCTCCGGTCCAGAGGACCAGTTCCTGCCGGATATCGCGCAGGTCGCCAAGCGCGGCCGGGCTGCCGTCGCGTTTGGTCAGCTCCATACCGATGTTCCCCAGTTGAAGTCGGTGCGGATTGGCGCGGTACCACTCGACGGCCGGATCTTTCAACTGTATCGAATACCCCGCCCTCAGTGTCGACGCGAAACGGCAACCTGTCGTGTCGGGCCAACTGTGCCACCCCCATTCCGACTCGGTACCCAGCGACACGCCCGTATCGTAAGCCTCCGGAAAACTCTGCATGCCCGTGATATCGACGGTATAGGCGAAGCCGCCGTTGCCCACCGATAACGCGGAAAAAGGATCGGGCTTCGTGTTGATGACGTCGTGACGTTCGACGAGTGCGTGCCGGTCGATGCGGGAGCGGGTCCTCTCGCCCGGCTGCTGCGGGTGCGGGCGCAGGTCGTCGGTACTGCTCTTCGTATACGCGGACCAGACGAACCGGCTGGGCTGCGTAAAAAGCGCTTCGATCACGGCATAGCTGACCTTGGCTGCCGGTTGGAACCGCGCGCTGTTCATCCACCGGATGATGCTGTAGTACAACTGTCGCGATGCCGGCCTGTCCGCGGGCTCGTCGGGACGCAGGTCCGCGCTGGAGACCACCAGCCTCCCCTTCCCTACCCTCGCTTCGAAGAGGAGTCCCAGCTGCCGGTCGAGGAACCAGGTGTCGATCGGTTGCACCAGCGGCCGGAAACCCGGTGGGAAATCTTCGAGATGCATCACCTGCGCTTTATTCAACACGTCCCACCACTGGTAGTCGCTGTGATAACTGGTCGGGAAGTCGGCAAATGCCGGATGTTTCGGGTCGAGCAGAATGCCCAGCGTATGCGGCGGCCGCATTTTGAACCAGGACGTATTCCAGAACACCGGCGTGAAATGCTGGATGATCTCTTTTCCTTTGACGATCCTGCCCGCGGCGTTGAGAAAGACGTTGCCGCCATGCGCCAGGATGCGACGCGCGGTATCGTTCGGCGAGGTGCAGTAATAGACGCCGCCCGGGAGCGTTTCCAGCCGCGCCGGGTAGACCCAGCAATCCCAGTCGTTCGCATACGGCGTATTCCGGACCATCACTTCCAGCCGGAGATGGCTCGCGTGCCGGATTGCCGCGAGCGGCACCGCTATCGCCCCCACCGGCAAAACATTCCCCGTCGGAAAGTCCATCGGGCCCAGGTTTCCTTTCGCCACGACCGCGCCGCTGTCGTTCCGCACCGCCCAATCGATGACGGCGCGGCGCAAGTCTTCCGGGCCGTAATGATACAGCTCGATCGACGCCGACAAGGTGTCGGTGTTCGAATAAACGAATTTCGGCAACCGCGCCAGCGGCACCGTAGGACTGCAAAATCTGCGGAAGCCCTTTGCCGTGATATACCCTTTCTCCTGCCACAGCGCGTCGAGCACTCCGACGAGTGCCGTGCCCTGACCCGAATAGTCGGTGAGACACAACAACTGGAAACCGGCCGACCCCTTGGTTCGCAGCGATTTTTCGATCTCCGCCTTGTAGCACAACACCTGGAGCCTGCCCGATGCCATCAGGAAGCGACGCGCTTCGTCACTCATACCCTGGTCGCGGAGAAGGTCTTCGAACAGGTTGAAATTCTTCGGCCTGTATACGCCGGTATATTTCGGGATCCCGGTGAAATCGGGGAAGACACACCACTGCCCCATCTCGTGCGTCACATAAGGCACGTTGAATTTTTCGATGGCGGCGCTGTAGTCGCTTTCCGATTCGGGCAGCGATGTCCAGTTGAGTCCCCGGGGGCCCGATTTGACCATATAGTCGTTGGCGGGAACCAGCGGCCAGCTCATGCCGACATCGGCGCCCGTGTAAACGCGGCGTTTGTCTTTGGCCTTCCAGTAGCCGATGAACTTCGTAAGGTATTCCACCTGGTGACCGCCGCGCGGTTCGTTGCCGTAGGCCAGCATACAGAAACAGGGATAGTTGCCGTAGCAGCGCGCCATCCGGTTGGTCTCCACGTAGATGAATGGATCGATCGGTTTGCCGTCGCCGAGCGAGCTGCCGTGATTGGCCCACGAAGGCCCTTCGGGCTGGAGATAGAAACCGACCCTGTCCGCCGCCTTAAAGGCGGCTTCGGGCGGGCAATAGGAATGAAAACGCATGTGGTTGAGGCCATAGCTGCGCGCGATGCGGAAAACACGCTCCCACGCCGGTTCGTCCATCGGTGCGTACCCCGTCAGCGGAAATTCGCAGTTCTCGACCATACCGCGCAGATGGATCCGCCGACCATTGACCGTAAAATGCGTGCCCTCGGTCCGGAATTCGCGCATCCCGAATTCGACGACGCGCGTGTCGGTCCGCGTCGCTTCGCCGCCGTGCCGGGTCTGCGTCGAGCGCACGGTTAGCCGGTACAGCGCAGGACCGAACTCGTCCCAAAGGAGCGGATGTTCGCCCATCGGCAGTTCGGCCACGACCGAGTCGAGCCCGTCATGAAGGCTATAGCTTACCGTTAGTGTATCGGTTTGCGCTGGAGCGGTCGAGTTGAAACTAACCGCTTTCAACCGGATGGTTCCCGTACCGGCGGACCGGAGGCTGCGGAGGACCAAATGGACCACCGCGCGTTTACCGGCGACATCGGGGAAGACCTGCACATCGTCGATCCACGTTTCGGGACGCGCGGTCACCAGCATTCGGCCTACGACGCCATTCCAGTTGCCCTGCGTCTGGTCGGTGAGACTATGCGAGTCGGGGCCCACGTTGATGGCCTTGATGCGGTTGTCGATGCGGAGCGTGATCGTATGGTGACCCGGGGTAAGCAGGTGCGTCAGATCGAACTCCTGCCCCGTACAGAAACCGTATTCGCTCCCCACCATCCGGTCGTCGAGCCAGACCGTCGTTTCGCTGTGCGGCCGTTCGAGGAAGAGCGTCAGATGCCGCCCCGTCCAGGCCGCGGGCACGTCGATATCTTTTTGATACCAGGCGGCGCCGACATAATGTTTCGGCGGCGTCAGCCAGAACGGCAACTTGAGGTTACCGGGCCGGCGGTACTTCGCCATGCGCGGATCGAAGAACCAACTGCTGTCATAAATGCTGGCGGTCCATTTCGTCTGAGCGGTTACGGGGTCGCCCTTGCCGTTCTGCATCATCGAGCCCGGGAGATGAATGGTTTCCCCGAGACGCCGCGCAAACCAGCGTTGCGGCACACCCACGTCGTGCGGGTCCATCCGGAAACGCCAGGTGCCCGCCAGGTAGAGCGTATCGGCGGCGTGCGGGTCCATCCGGAAACGCCAGGTGCCCGCCAGGTAGAGCGGATCGGCGGCGTTCGATTGCAAACCGGCGGTAAACAGCAGTATGATCGCGACGAGCCTCATTTCGCCTTTAAATAATCTGTCAACGACAACCCATGCAATCCGCGGAGACCCGTGACGACGGCGGCGGCGTTCAGCCGCGCGCCTGCTTCGTTGGTGTGCGTATGATCGCCGGGGAAGAAGCCCTTCACGCTGTCCGCGCCCAACCGGTCGTACCGGTCGGCGATGATCGCGTTCAGATCGATGAAATAAGCGCCCGTCGTTTCGGCGGTCTCTTTGGCCCAGCCGCCGTAATCGCCGGAGTCGCGGAGCACCTTCCCATCCCTGAACATGTTGCGCGGTATGGGTGAGCAGATGATGGCCGTGGCGCCCGCCGCTTTCGTATCGTTGACGTATTGCCGCATGTACCAGCCGTAGGTATGCACGGTCTCGTTCTTTTTCATGATCGGGTTGTAGATGTCTCTTGTCTCCTCGCCCGTTCCCCTGATCGTTCCCCGTGCGCGGGCGGTATCATCCAGCGGGCCGCCGTCGTTGTGACCGAACTGCATGATGACAAAATCGCCCGGTTTCAGCTGCGACCGCACCTGTTCCCAATGACCCTCTGTAATAAAGGTACGGCTGCTGCGTCCGCCGAGCGCGCAGTTGCGGACTGAGATCCGGTTCGTATCGAAAGCCTCGCCGAGGAAATTGCCCCAGCCCCAGAGACCGCCGTCGCCCCTGCCTTTTCCATTCTTCACGGTGGAGTCGCCGATGATATACAGGGTCGGCCGGTGCTGCGGCACCGCCATACCGGCCAACAGCAAGACGAGGAGGAATTTATGTAGCATATCGGTTAATTTATCGTTACGCCGGTGGAATGTTGTACCCGGACCTTCGATCCGTCTTTGGCGGTGATGACGACATCGTCCAGCCGCCAGTCTTTTGCGAATGCGATGTCACCCGCGGTGGCCGCATGGATCGTCGTGTGATCGATGTGCACGCCGCTGATCAGCGACTGTTCGAGACCGGTAGCGGAGATCGCCTTGCGGGCGCTGGCCGCGGTGACGTTGGAAACGTAGATATCCTTGAAATGCGGGATGCCTTTTTCCGGCGGCTCGACCTTGCGGAGCATCGTCTTCCAATGCGCCGGTACCGAGTCGGGGTTATAACCCTCCGGCAACGTGGAGTAGCTGTAGGCGGGGTTCCAGTTCATCGTGAACAGGATCGCGTTGCCGACGCTGTCCATCCTGATATTCCGCACGTGGATGTCTTCCACCGTCCCCCCGCGCGTCGTCGCCGATTTGATGTGAAAGCCGTTGCCCGTCCCCCGGGCCGTCAGATCTGTCGCCAGCACATGCCGGATGCCGCCCGAGGTTTCGCTGCCGATCGTGAGCAGACCGCCGCCCTTGCGCGCGGTACAGTGCCGGATCACGACATATTCAGTGGGCCGGTTGACCCGAAGACCGTCCCAGTCGCGGCCAGCCTTGAGACAGAAATCGTCGTCATTGCAGTCGATGTCGCAGTTCTGGACAAGCACCCACGACGAGGAGTCGATGTCGACTCCGTCCGTGCTGGGGCCGTGACCGCCTTCGTTGTTGCGGACCACGATACCGTCTACCGTCACATAGTGCGAATAAAGGACCTGCACGGTCCAGAAGCCTGCGTCTATGAAGGTCAGCCCTTTGATGGTGATATCGCTGCCGTCCTGGACCAGCAGCGTGCGAACGCGTTTCGCATCGTAATCGACGATCCAGCGAAGCCCTTTCGGATCGTACTCTTTGCGCATCGCCCAATATTTATCCCAACAAAATTTTCCGCGCGCATCGACCTTGCCCTCGCCGGTGATGGCGGCGTTCTTTGCGCCGATGACATTGAGCAATGCGGCGGGCCAGCGCATTTCGATTCCGGCGATCCTCGTATCGATCCCGGGGTAGTCTTCGAAATGCTGGCTGCCAATCAGCTGGACGTCCTTGCCGATGCGGAGCTCGACGTTCGTTTTCAAGAAAATACTGCCGGTGAGATAGGTCCCCGGCTCGAATTGCACCACGCCACCGCCTTTGGCTGCGCAGGCGTCGATCGCGGACTGGATGGCCCGGGTAGCGAGGGCGCTGCCGTCCTTTGCGGCGCCGGTGACGGTAATCACCCGTTTGGAAACGGGATGCGTGCGTGCGCCCACCCTGGTAGTCCAATCGGGATCGTTCGCCGACGTATGCAGCGCCAAAGGCAGCCAGAGAATCGCGATGAATTTTTTCATTATTCGGATGTTTTGATCAGTGTTATACCCAGGAGGCCGACGATCACGTCACGCGCCAGTGCGCGGATCTCGAGATGGTCCAGCGTCTTATCCGGCCGGAGTGGCATGTCGGCAACCGTGGCGGCGCCCCCGTCGATGGCCGTGTTCGTCAGTCCTTTTATCGTGGTCCATTTGCCGGGTTTGTCGCTGACGACGCCCGTTTTCAGATAAACGCGCCAGGGACGCGGCGCGCCCGTCGTGAACGCCGGGCCGTCCTCGAGATAATCTTCTTCGATCGGCCACCAGTTGGAGGGGTTGACGAGCTCGAGACGATCGGTCGTGCCGTCGGTGTAATGGACCGTGATCGCGCCATTCGCGATCCGGCTCTGCATGGGGTTGGTGGTGCCGGCAAGCAGGAACCAGGCGTGTGACGCCCGGCCGGTCAGTGGTATCGACGCGGAATCCGGGTAGTTGTCCCAGCGCGATGTAAAAACGATGTTATGCCCGGCAGGCGGCGTGCTGAAAGCGATGCCGTTCGGAAGCCGGATGACGCCCCTGGCATGTCGGAGTCCCGCGTCGTCGATCGTGGCGGTGACCAGCGGATAGCACCAGTTGCCGATGCCCTGTGTCGGCAGTTGTAGCGTCGGCACTTTGGGCCGCGGAGACAGGTATCGATTGGTGAAAATGTGCGTGATGTCGTCGTTGAAATACCGCGCCAGTGAAACGGTGTCCGCGAGCCGCCCCCTGCCCGGCAGAGCCCATGCTTCTTGCTGCACCCGCCGCCCCTTGCCGGGCAGACCCGATCCCTGTGGTTCGACCGTTCCGTCGGTTTCGCCTGCCGCCCGCGTTTTCGCGTCCGGGTCAACGGGCTCCCACCATGAGAACGTCCCCTGGCGAAGATGTTTAAAGCCCGCCGCTTTGCCGATGAGGGTGCTACGGACCGGCATCACGCCCCAGGATACTGCAATGTCATAGCTCGGGGCGGGTGGAACGACGATCTCCAGCATCGGCCCGCCGATCGCGTCCGAATTGGTATACGGCTGCGCATGACCGTTGATAGTGATGCCTCGAACGGACGTCGAACGCGCGTGCAGACGCAACCGCAGCGTCATCGGGTGCGCGAAGGACGGGATTATTGTATAGCGATCGTGCGAATAATCGATGCGGATGTCGGGGATGTGCAGCGAGACGGCGGCCCAGTCCGCCGGCCAGCCCGGCGTGATCGTCAGCGTGTCATGGAGCGCGTCGGGATGGATGCCGAACAACCCTTCGACGAGGCTCCGCGCCGCCATCCCGATGGGGTCGGCAAAATCGCGGTACAGCTCGCCGCGCGCGACATCGTAGGACGCTATCTGTTCGAAGTTCCCCGGGCCGGACCCCATGTACATGCTTTCCACAAGCGCGCTTTTCCAGAGACGGAACGCCTCCTCCGGCCGCCCGCCCTGCCAGTAGGCCAGCGCGGTATGCAGGCACTCGGCGAGCGCGACGTTGTTCAGCGACCAGGTATACGGTTGCCA
>DASZYU010000219.1:0-3001 GCA_035545215.1 Puia sp. | reverse complement strand
CGGCGACACGGTGGCCTGTATCGGGAGCACGCTGATCTATTCGGTCCCGGGTCTGGCCGGCGCATCCTACCAATGGAACGTTCCTCCCGGGTGGTCGGTGGTATCGGGGTCGGACAGCAGCATCCTCAAGGTGACGGTCGGCAATAACGCCGGAACGGTCATCGCGCATGAACAGAACAGCTGTGCCAACCTCCAGGCGACGCTCCCGGTCACGACAGCGCTGCCCACTATACCCGGGGCGCTGACGGGAAACAGCGAAGTCTGTTCCGGCGCCAACAGTTCGCCGATATCCCTGACCGGCGCGCGGGGCAGCGTCCTGGAGTGGCTGGCTTCTACGGACGGCGGTTTGACATACCATGGCGTCAACGATACCGATTATACCTATACCGCGCAGGACCTAACGGCAACGACCATCTACCGCGCGCTGGTGCAGAACGGCGAGTCCTGCGAGGTCGACACGGCTGCGCCCGTGACCATTGTCGTGGACCCGCAATCGGTAGGCGGTTCGCTGAGCCCCGCGGAAATGCAGTTTTGTATTGCTCAAACCAAGGATGCCCTGCTGACGCTGGGCGGCGAAACGGGAACGCCGGTGAACTGGCAGGCCTCGCCGGACGGGGTGGCCTGGACAGATTTTAACCCGGTGTACGCCGATACCTCCTACGAGGTGTCGGGTCTTGCCGCCAATACACAGTACCGCGTCGTGGTGAAGAGCGGCGTCTGCCCGGTACAAAGCAGCGCACCCGCGCGGATAGACATCGTTAGGACCTCCTTCCCGCAGGCGGCAGCCGAGCCGGCGGATACGCTTATCTGTTACGGCACCACCGCTACGCTGAATGCAACGATCACGGTGGCCACCAGTTTTGCCTGGACCGCCGGGGCGTCTACGCTCAGCAACCAGGGCAACGGCACGATCAATTTGTTGCCATACAAGATCCAGGCGACCGCCAGTCCGCTGAAAACGACCAGTTATGTGTTGAACATGGTCAACGAAGGATGCCCCAATCCGCTGAAAGATACCTTCCTGGTCCGCGTGTTGCCGCCCATCGTCGTAGACGCGGGGAACGATACGGCGGTGGTGGTCAACCAGCCGTTGCAGTTGCATGCGAGCTCGAACGATACCACCGGCGACGACACCTTCAACTGGAGCCCGCCGACCGGCCTGAACAATCCGAACATATCGGACCCCACCGGTTTGTATACGGTGGAAGATTCGATCCGTTATTTGATCACCGCCACGTCTGGCACGGGCTGCAAGGGCGTTACGAGCATCCTCGTGAAGATCTATGGGACCGGTCCGGATATCTTCGTGCCCAATGCCTTTACTCCGGGCGCCCCCACCAACAATGTCTTCCGCCCGATACCTGTGGGCATCTCGAAACTGGCGTATTTCAGGGTCTACAATCGTTGGGGCCAGCTGGTCTTCAGCACGACGCATGTCGGCGACGGATGGGACGGCCGGGTCAATGGGAACATCATGGACAGCGGCACCTATGTCTGGATGGTGCAGGGCACGACCTTCAACGGCCGCGTGGTAACGCACAAAGGCACGATGATATTGGTGCGATAGGCGCGGGGCGGCTTCCGGTCAAAAATGCCTATCTTCCGGGGATGAGAAGATCCTATCTGTGCGGCCTATGGCTGGCCCTTTTACCGATAGCAAAGACGGCAACCGCCCGCGATATCCGGGACACGGCGCAACTCAGACGCGAGATCATGGCGGTCTATGCCGGACTGCCGCAAGCCCATTTCGCACTGGCCTTCGAAGACCTGGCCACCGGCGAACGATTCTTCCTCAACGAACACGAGAGTTTCCATGCGGCCAGCACGATGAAAACGCCCGTCCTGATCGAGACCTTCCGGCAGATAGCCGCGCACCGGTTGTCGCTGACCGACTCCATTGCAGTGCACATCGATTTCATCAGCATTGCCGACAGCAGCCGCTATCGACTGGATTCCGCCGACGACAGCGAGACGGGTTTGTATGCCACGGTTGGCCGGCGGCTGCCCCTGCGCTACCTGTTGTATAAAATGATCACGGAAAGCAGCAACCTGGCCACGAACCTCGTCATCGAACGGGTGGGCGCGAAGAACGTGCTGGCCACGATGCGTGAAATGGGCGCGAAAGATATCCAGGTGTTGCGCGGCGTCGAGGATAACAAGGCTTTTGAAAAGGGAATGAACAATACCACCACCGCCTACGACCTGATGCTGTTGTTCAGCCGCATCGCCGGGGGTACGGCGGTCGATGCCGCGAGTTGCAAGGCGATGATCGCCATCCTGCAGGACCAGCATTTCAAGGAAATCATCGGCGGCAAGCTGCCGGATAATGTCCGCGTCGCGAGCAAGAGCGGATGGATCACCGGCTCCTGTCATGACAGCGGGATCATTTTTTTGCCCGACGGCCGGAAATACGTACTGGTGCTCTTGTCGCGCGGCGTCACCGATCATGCGCAGGCCGTGGAAGCCGAGGCGACGGTATCCAAACTCATCTATGATCACATGGTCGAGGGACCGCCCCCGGGGCGCGCGAACGCCGGCGATATCGGGGGGTATTTTCCGGTGATCGACCGGATCTATAAGGACTACGCGGCGAAGAACCATTTCCCGGGTATGGTTTACGGGATCGTAGCGGATGGGAAACTGGTGTACGGCGGCGGGACGGGATTTGCTAACGTTGCCGCGCATACGCCGGTGTCGGCGAACGTGGATTTTCGCATCGCCTCGATGACGAAGAGCTTTATTTCGGTGGGCATCCTGCAATTGCGCGACGCGGGCAAACTTCGGTTGGATGACCCGGCGTCCAGGTACGTTCCGCAACTGGCCGGCCAGAAGGGGCCGGCATCGGATGCGCCGGTGATCACGATCCGGCATTTGCTGACGCACTCGGCGGGTTTTCCCGAAGACAATCCCTGGGGTGACCGCCAACTGGCGGATACCGACGGGCATTTGCTGGACATGGTCAGGAAAGGGCTTTCGTTCTCCAATAGCCCGGGTATCGCTT
>DASZYU010000218.1:0-4518 GCA_035545215.1 Puia sp. | reverse complement strand
TGTTGGCGCGGCGGTATGCGCAGTTCGGCGATGGCCTGGGCGCTCGACCTGTATGGCTTCGAGGTTTACCTGCTGCAGGGCGGTTACAAGGCTTATCGCAAATGGGTGTTCCGGCAGTTTGAAAAGGAATATCTGCTGCTGGTCGTCGGCGGCATGACGGGTTCGGGCAAGACCGATATACTGCGGCGGCTGCACCTGGGTGGCGAACAGATCATCGATCTCGAGGAGCTTGCCCGGCACAAAGGGTCGTCGTATGGGACGCTCGGCCGGATGGTACAACCTTCGCAGGAACAATTCGAGAACGATCTGGCCGGCGTTCTTTTTCGGCTCGATCCCGAAAAAAGGACGTGGATCGAAGATGAAAGCCAGAATATCGGCAGGTGCCTGATCCCCAAGCCTGTTTGGCTCCTGATGCGGAATGCCCTGTTGCTGGACGTGCGTCTCCCGGTCGAACAACGGGTTGATGCGCTTGTCGAAGAATATGGGTCGCTCGACAAGGACTTCCTGGTGGAGTGTACCGAGCGTATCCGCAAACGGCTGGGGCCGGAGCAGACTACGCGTGCGGTGGCGGCGATACAGGACCACCGCATGGATGAATTTATTCGGATCGTGCTGGTCTATTACGACAAGACCTACCGGAAGGGCCTCAGCGGCAGAGATGCCGGCCGGATCCATCCGGTAGCGGTCACCAACCATGACCCGGCAACGAATGCCCGGAAGTTGATCGGTGTTGCGGACACGATCGGCTCCGTCATCCCTCAGCCCATACTTTCCTAACTTGCATCCCGATGGAGACTCCCCCGATAAAATTGACCAGTTTTTCGCATGGCGCCGGTTGCGGTTGCAAGATCAGTCCTGCCGTTCTCGATAGGATACTTCACAGCACTGCGGTGACCGTGGCGGCCGCCAACCCCGCATTGCTTGTCGGAAATGACAAGCGCGACGATGCCGCTGTTTATGACCTGGGCGATGGCCGGGCGCTGATCTCCACGACGGATTTCTTTATGCCGATCGTAGATGACCCCTACGACTTCGGACGGATCGCTTCTGTCAATGCGATCAGCGACGTATATGCGATGGGAGGCCGGCCCGTGCTGGCCATTGCGATCCTCGGATGGCCGGTGGATAAGTTGCCGCCCGAATGCGCCCGGCAGGTATTGGAAGGAGCGCGGGCCGTCTGCGCGGAGGCAGGTGTCCCGCTCGCCGGGGGACATAGCATCGATTGCCCGGAACCGGTTTTCGGTCTGGCCGTCAATGGTCTGGTGCAGATTGGAAATCTTAAACAGAACTCCACCGCTGTAGCGGGCTGCCGTCTCTATCTGACCAAGCCGCTGGGAGTCGGCATTCTTTCCACGGCGGGGAAGCGTGGCGTTTTGCTGGATGAAGATGCGGCGATCGCGCTTCAAAGCATGACGACGCTCAATCGTCTCGGCGAAAGGTTCGGACAGATGGAGGGCGTAACGGCCATGACGGATGTCACCGGGTTTGGATTGCTGGGACACCTGAGCGAGTTATGCGAAGGCAGCGGATTGTCCGCGGTCGTCGAGTTTGCTAAAGTGCCGGTGATTGCTTCGGTTTCGCGTTACATCGAAGCCGGTTGCATCCCCGGGGGCACGAACCGAAACTGGGCGAGTTATGGAGGAAAGGTGTCGCTGGTTCCGGTTGAGCAAAAGAATATCCTGGCCGACCCGCAAACCAGCGGAGGATTACTGGTCGCGGTGACGGAAGCGGCATCTCCGGCTGTCGAACGGTTGTTGCGGGAGAGCGGCCTTCCCGAAGCTTGCTGCCGGCCGTTCGGCTACCTGAGCGAACCGGCCGGTGCAAATCCCCTGATCACTGTCACGACGGGGTAGACCAGGGCGCCAGCGATTCGGCTCCGGCCAGGATCACCCACAACCAGTACGCAAAAGTAATCGCGGAAATGACCATCACCCGTCTTCCGTGACGGCGGTCTTTTGGGGAATAGACGAAGACCTGGTCGCCGTTCGGCAGGTTCTTTTTCGAGCATACCATGGCATATCCCAGGAAAAATCCGCCCAACCCGAAAACGATCGCCAGCAGATAGGCGAAAAATATCCAGCGCGTTTGCTCTGTCGCGGTGTTCGACAATTCGGCCAGCCGGTCTTCCCGGACAGCCGCTTCCTGTTCCGGCGTAACAGGTTTTCCATGTTTGGCCAACAGCTGTCTGGCCAGCGCATGGTCCAGCGCCCCCCACTCGTCGGGATGCCGGATGATATCCAGCAGCTCGTCATCCGAAAAACTCAACAAATAATAGTCCGGGTCCAGGGTATTCAGTTGCTGTGCGTAATACGTCTCGAGCGCGGCGCGCGCCCGCACAAAATCGCCGGACGGCAGCTTCAGGTGATAGGTGGGATCGATCTGGTTGTGCGCGAAGCTTACATCGAAAACCGGCGCTTCGTTGACGACCTTGCAGTCGATACCCTGTGACCGCAGCAGTACGCACATGCTATCCGCCAGTGCGGGATCGTTGAACTTTTGAAAGGTGAGGAAATTTTCCGGCATCATACTTCCGTTCGCGGGTGACTGCGAATGTACGTATCTTTAAGCTATGCGCAAATTGGCTACCTTCCTGATCATCGTGCTCGCCGCGATCGTCATCGCCTCGCTGTATGGCATCGGCCATAACCAGGTGACCTATACGATCAGCCCCGAGTATTATACGAAGTTCAAATTCATCCAGTTCAACCTGGCGGATTCGGGTGCGGCGCAACACATGACGCAACCGCGCAGCGCGGTGGTGATGGTGGGCGTCAAGGCCACGTGGTGGATGGGACTGTACATCGGTGTGATCCTTGGACTTTTCGCGCTGATCTACCGTAATCCCGACCGCATGTTTGCATCGGCCATGCAGGCGTTGGGCATCGTGCTCGGCATCGCGATCATTGCGGGAGTGATTGGCGATCTCTATGGCCGTAATGTGCTCGTGAAAAAAGGAGTCGACTGGTGGCTTCCCGGTACTCTTGTCCATCGCGACGATTTCATTACGGTCGGCTCGATCCATAACTTCAGCTATCTCGGCGGTCTTATCGGTCTTGTCGTGGCGATCGTCTTTCTGCTCCTCAAAAAGGCCCGTCTGAGAAAACGCGCCGCGAGGCTATCTGAAACGGAGCGGTCCGGGGAAGCCGCGGGGCCGGTCATTTGATCATCCGAAAGACATAATCCAGGAAACCGGGTATCGTGCCGTCGAAAAGAGCCGCGCGCCGGTGCCGCCAGACGAACTTCGAGGTGGTCAGCGAGTCGATATGACAGGGCTCGTCGACGCCGGTGGCATTCATGATGGTGAAGGTGCTGTCCGACGTGATCGTATAGCGTCCGTTCAGGCCCTCGTCGAGATCACCGGGCAACAGCGATTCGGTCCAGGACCCGTCGCTATTGAAGGTGAAAAAATTATCGGGCGGATTCGTGTAGACGTTGCCCCGGGGGGAAAGTACCGCGCCGGTCGAATCATAGGCGATGGTCGTGACGGTGACGATGGTCCATTTTCCGAACATCGTGGGCTTTCCGTTCCCCGCCGGCGAAGGATTTCCGTGGTCCTTGTGACAGGAAATTGTTAAAAACGTTAACAATCCGGCGGCCATAAGATGGTGTAGTGTGTTTTTCATGACGATTAGCGTTGATTGGGTTCGACAGGTGTTTGAACCCGCACGAATAACGGATGAAAAACACAAAGGGATGTCCCCGGATTTACCGCTCGTCACAAACCCTTTCGATCCCGGGCTTTCGGCAGGGGATGCGCCGGATCACATTGCGGCCTTCAGAAGCGCGATCAGTACTTGCGGTGCGGTGGTCATCGGGCGTTGAAGGCATTGATCACGAATTGAAAGCGAATGCTTCCTTATAGGCCAGCAGCGCGCGCGCTTTCGCGGTCGCGTGATCGACGATAGGAGAAGGATATTCGGATGGGGGTTCTCTCACCCACGTATCGATGTATGCATTTGACGGGTCGAATTTGAGTGTTTGCGCGTGCGGGTTGAAGATGCGAAACCAGGGCGCGGCGTCGCAGCCCGTCCCGGCGACCCATTGCCAGTTGCCGTTGTTGGAGGCCAGTTCATAATCGATCAGTTTTTCGGCAAACCAGGCTTCGCCCCAGCGCCAATCGACCAGGAGGTCTTTGACGAGGAAGCTGGCGGCGATCATCCTGACCCGGTTGGGCATCCAGCCGGTGGCGTTGAGTTGCCGCATGCCGGCATCTACGATGGGGTAGCCGGTGTCGCCCCTGCGCCACCGGTCGAATTCGCCGGGATCGTTGCGCCACCGGATCAGCTCGTATTGTTTTTTGAAGGCGCCATGGACGACGTAAGGAAAGTGAAAGAGGATCATCATGAAGAATTCGCGCCAGATGAGTTCGTTGAGCCAGGTGTCGCTGTAATCAAGCCCCAGCCTGACCAGGTGGCGTATGCTGACCGCTCCGAAACGCAGGTGCGGGCCGGCCAGGCTGGTACCGGCAATGCCCGGGATGTTTCGGGTCCTGTCGTAATTCCGGAGGGTGGACTCCTG
>DASZYU010000217.1:0-8512 GCA_035545215.1 Puia sp. | reverse complement strand
AGACCATCGGCCAGCTGAGCAGGCGGTATAAGGTGCAGGCAAATCCGAGACCGATCAACCTGTTCTATCTCAAAGACGATATCCGAAACAGGATAGAGCGGGCGGGAGAGGACTTCGTCGTGATCGATACGCCGTTGCGGTTCAGCAAACAACAAATGCAAGAAGAACTGCACCGCCATCCCGAGCGTTTCAGCCCGAATGTGATCCTGCGCGGCTTGTTCCAGGAAACCATCCTTCCAAATCTCGCCTTTATCGGTGGCGGCGGCGAAACCGCCTATTGGCTCGAACTAAAGCAGCTGTTCGACCGGTACCGGATGCCCTTCCCGGTGCTGGTCATACGAAATTCCTTTCTGCTCGTGCAACGGCACTGGATGGAAAAACTCGAGAATGCCGGTTTCGGCCTGGCCGATCTTTTCCGCGATGTGGACGATTTGATCAATGACCTGGTCAGAAGAGAGTCGGATCATACGCTGAGCCTGGAAGGAGAGATCGCGGCGGCCAACGACTACTACGAGGCGCTCAAGGCCAGGACAAGACCCGTCGACCCCACTTTGGAACAACATATCAGCGCGCTGCAGGTCCGCGCGCTCGAGCCGATACGCACGCTCGAAAAGAAATTGCTCAAGGCGGAGAAACGAAGGTTCGGCGAGCAGCAGCGCCAATTGAGCGCTTTGAAACACGCGCTTTTCCCGCACGGCAATCTCCAGGAAAGGGTCGACAACTTCATGCCCTGGTATGCGGCATATGGCCCTTCCATTATCCGCGAACTCTATCGGCATTCGCCCGTACTGGCGCAGGAATTCACCGTCCTGGTCGAGCGGGTAAGGTAAGCTCCCTGCCGCGGGCGGCGATCGACGGCGGTGTCCAACCGGTCAATAGTCTTTGTAAACCCAAATGTCCCAGTAACTGCCCGGCTGTTCGAGCTTAAAGGCATCCTGGCTCTGGAGCTTCGTCTTGAAGGTGAAGCCTGGCGGCCAGCCCGGGACGGCATCGCCTCCCCCATAGGTGACGGTGCCACCCATGAGCGCGGTCAGTTTCCATTTCGGCGTTACTGTGCCCGTATGCGTAAGTACGACGATCGCCTCGGTATCACCCGGCGTCATGATCCCCTGCGCGCCGGTGATATTGATCTCGCCGATATTGTCGGGCACCCAATCTGCCTTATAAATATTGTCTTTGCCGGAAGACGGAAATACGATCGGCGGAAAATTAAGGATACTGTCCCCCGGGATCTTCACCACTCCGTTCACAATGTAGATCTTCATGCTTGCGTCATCGCTGAAGGTGTCGGTAAAGACACCGCTGGTATTGTAGATGTTGATGAGGAAAGAAACATAGTAGGCGGCGCTATCGTAGACTACTTTTTTGGGCAGGGTATCCGTCGAATCCTTTTTGTTGTCGGGTCCATCGTTCTTCGAACAGGCGGGCATGGACCAGAAGATCAGTAACAGCATCGCCGGAACGAGCAGCCGGCTTCCAAGGACAAACGCAGATCGCATAGCAGAACAGTTTTGCCAAAACTACTTCCGCCGGGCTTGCCAATCAATAGTACGAAAGTACTATAGGTAGCCGGCACTCGCAATTTTCAACTGATTGTCAAGCACATACCGCCGCGGAATGCCCGTCGGCAAATCGACGTCCGCGATAGCCGTTTCGCTGATCTGCTCGAGATGCATCATCAATGCCCGCAAACTGTTCCCATGTGCGACGATCAGGACGTTCTCTCCGGCGCGTAACAGCGGTTCGATCTGTGCGTGGTAATAGGGAAGCACTCTGGCCGCGGTATCCGCCAGGCTCTCGCCGCCCGGTGGACGGACGGAATAGCTTCGGCGCCAGGTGGCCACCTGCCGGTCTCCGTAAGTGTCGGCGACCTCTTTTTTGTTCAGGCCCTGTAGCCGGCCGTAATTGCGTTCATTTAGCGCACGGTCCCGGATCACCGGCAGTTGAGGTTGCTGCGCCGCCTCGAGGATCAGTTGCATCGAATCGATGGCCCGCTTCAATTCTGAGGTGAAACCATGTCCGAAAGGAATCTCCTTCAACCTGGCCCCGGCCGCCCTCGCCTCATCACGTCCCAGTTCGGTCAGCGGCACATCGGTCTCGCCGGTGAAGCGGTTCTCCAGGTTCCAGGTGGATTGTCCGTGCCGGACCAGAACGAGCATGGGCATACGCTGTATTTAGATGCCAAAGATAGTCAATCCGCGCCGGTGCTGGCGGTAAGAAGCACCACCGGCCACGCGGAAAGACCTTCGGGCCGGCAAGGCGTGCCCGGTTGCGTGCTGACGGCGGCGCGCGTGAATGCGTCTGTCCAACGCCGCGGCGTGTCGAATGGAAGGACCATCGAGACCGGGTCGGCCGGGCCATCCTGTTCGGGAAGCAGCGGGACGCAGACGAGCGCCCAGTCCTTATCCAGGTGGCGAAGAAAGGCCAAAGCCGCTCCATTACAGGATACGGGGATGTATTCGCCATGTGCAAAAAGCGATGGCAGCGCATTGCGGCAATGAAGCGCCCGATACAGGGTGAACAATTTTTCGATGCCGGCCTCTTTGTGACGCGCGAGAAGACCGGACAGCGCATCGAGGCTCTCCGCTTCGGCGGTCCTGATCTCCCCAAGCAGTGCGGAACGGAGCGCAAAGTCCACCGGTCTGCGATTATCCGGATCCACAAAACTCAGCTCCCACAGCTCAGCTCCCTGGTAGATATCCGGGATTCCGGGCGCCGTCAGTTTCAGCAACAGCTGCGACAAACTGTATACGGAAGACCGGCGGATGACGTCGCGCGCGAATGCGCTGAAGGACGGGAAGAAAGCAGACTCCTGTTGCAGCAGCGCAGAGGCAAATCGCTGGCATTGTCCTTCATATCCCTCGTCGGGTTCATCGTAATCGGTCTCTGTTTTCGCTTCGCGAAGCGCCTTCAGGAGCCACCCGGCGAACCGCTCGCGAAATGCATCGGTTATGACGCCGTCTTCGGGGAAGCCGCCAAGCAGGGACTGGTAGATCATGTACTCGTCATTGGGAGAAGGAGCCGGCCGCCCTTCGACCAGCGCAACATGGTTGCGGTTCAGCATACGCCATCTGCTCACGGCGCTCGTCCACTCGCCGGGTATGCAGGTCAGGAAAGAAAGCCGGATACGGGCATCTTCCCCCCGTTTGGTATCGTGGGTAGTCGTACCGTTCATCGAAAGCGGCCAGCGTTTTTGCCGCTCCAGCATCCGGCGATGGAATTCTTCCGGCGGTATGCCTCCGGCTGCGGGACTGTCACCCACTTCGCAGTGGTCGATATAGGGATTATAGACATAAAACGTGGTGTCTTCGATTCCTTTGGCGGCCAGCGGCCCCGTAAACTGCATCAGCCGGCTGAGGAATTGGAGCCGCCGTCGCCCGGGATCGGTATCGTCATAGTCGCAGGTGGCTGCGAGCTGATCGAGCTCGGGTTGGAGCTCGGGTCGACGCTGTCCGGCACGGGTCAGGCTGTCGGCGAGGATCGCCCGGTCGGAAGACGATAGGCCCTGTGCGTCGGGATAAGCACGGTAGACGGGAAACGAAGCCATCCAGACTGCAAGCGCTTCCTTCAGCCGGCGCTCATCGACCGGACGTGACGCGGACGGGATCCGGGCAAACAAGCTGAACAGGTGGTTCAGTTCGCCGCCCATGTGCTTACATAAAAAATTTAATTTACGTTCATAAGTTACTTTTTTATAATCATTTAAGTCGAGTATATTCATTCGATAATAGTCCAGCAGCTGGCGACTGCCTTTTTCATTGGTCAATACCTGGCTGGCTGCGGCCAGGAAATCATAACCCGTCGTGCCTTCGAGCGGCCAGTCATCGGGTACGGTCTCCCTGCCGGTGAGTATTTTCTCTGCGACGACATAACATTCCTCTCCAAAGAGCGCCCGGAGACGACGGAGGTAGCCTTTTGGGTCGGCCAGACCGTCGATGTGGTCGACGCGCAGTCCGTTGATCCAACCGGCTTCGTACCAGCGGCGGAGCGTCTGGTGCCATGCGTCGAAAACCTGCTGTTTTTCCATGCTCAGACAGATTAGCCCATTGATGGTGAAAAAGCGCCGATAGTTGATCCGGCTGGCGGCGAGACGGGCATTTGCGAGACTGTAGGATTGGTTCTGAAGCAGGAACCCGAGCAAGGACGGACGCTCGTTGATATAAGCCACCCGCCGTTCGATAAGCGCATGCAGATCGCCGTCCGTCCGGGTTTCCCGCAACCAGCTGTTCTTCGCCGCGAGCCAGATCGTGGGGTCGGTCGTCAGCGCTTTTTCCAGCAGCATCAGCGCAGGGATCCATTTTTGAGGGAGTCCCTCTTCAGGGCTCACGATCCAGCGATAGAGCCGCGCCGCCACCGGGTACTCTTTGTCATAATAGCGGATCACAAAACCTCTCCCGGTGAATTGCAGGGTGAGCTCGCCTTTTTTCAAACATTCCGACGGGTCTGAACCCAGGAAAGGGGCCAGCAGCGGCTCGCCGGAACCGCCCTGGCCCTGGATGCCGCCCGGATCGCCCGACTCATCCGTCATGATGTCGAAGAAATCATAGTAGATCGAATCGGGGCCGCGTTCGAGCACATCGGAAAGCCAGGGATTGGCGGGGTCGTAGGCCATGTGATTGGGAACGATGTCCTGTAGCCAGCTCATATTCCTGTTGTGAAGAAGATCGACGATAGCAGCCAGCTCCTGCTCCGAACCAATCTCCGGATTGATGACGAGCGCGTCGGTGACATCGTATCCATGCCGGCTGCCTTTCGTTGCGGTACTGATGGGCGAAGCGTAGACGGTCGTTATTCCAAGCGCATGCAGATAGGAAACGATGGCCGACAGATCGCGAAGCGTAAATGATTCGTTCAGCTGGACGCGGTAGGTGCTGGATGGAATGAACATAGTGGATATAATGGTTAGTATTTCTTTTCGAAAACGATCGCGGACCAGGGCGCTATTTCGATGGGACGCCCCGGCGGGACATCGGCGGCCGCTCGTGAACCGGGGCCTCCCCATTGCTCGTCAGCCGAATCGAA
This sequence comes from Puia sp., assembly GCA_035545215.1. GTDB lineage: Bacteria > Bacteroidota > Bacteroidia > Chitinophagales > Chitinophagaceae > Puia. The sequence continues at coordinate 3,490 of DASZYU010000217.1, read as the reverse complement.
CACCTTGCCGAGACCGCACCAGGTGATATTATCCAGCGCCACCGGCGAATCGCCGAAATGCAGCCAGATGAACAGCTGGTCGTTGAGTATCTTCCGTTCGATCGGCAACGTCATTCCCGTAGCCGGGTGCACGATCATGGTATCCCTCGTACGGCCCTGCAGGGCAGGACGCGTCCGGCGCAAACCGATCAGATGGCGGTAATACTGGAAAAGCGTTGCGCCGGCGCCCGTTTCATACCGGAAGGAGAGCACAGACCGTTCAAACGTATCGGGCGACTCGGGGTCGGGGAGGAGCTTTCCATCGGCAAAATGCCGGAATTCCCTGGCCCTTCCCTGGCGCACGGACTCGATCAGCGCCGCGTCGGTAAAGCTGACGAAGAAATTGAACGGATTCTTCTCGCCATATTCTTCGCCCATGAAGAGCAGGGGAACATAGGGAGACAGCAGGACGGTGGCTGCCGCAAGTTTCAGCTGTTCGAACGAAAGATTGTCCGTCAGGCGTTCGCTGCGCGCGCGGTTCCCCACATGGTCGTGGTTCTGCGCGAAAACCACGAACTGATCGTATGGGTTGTTCTCTGCGTGGCCGCCAAAGGTGCGATGACGGTGTTTCGAATAAACCCCATCGTATACGTACGTTTGCCGGAAAGCTTTTTCCAGATGCCGGATACCACCGAAGTCCTCATAATAACCGGTGGTCTCGCCCGTGAGCACGGCGCGCAGGGCATGGTGGAATTCATCGGTCCATTGCCCGTCCACACCATAACCGCCCTTTACCGGCGGGTTGATATAACGCGGATCGTTGGCATCGATCTCTGCGATCAGCTCCTTCGTACGTCCGGTCCGCTGGGCGATCTCGGTCTTAAGGTGGGCCAGCTGTTGCATGAAATGGACGGCGCTGAAATCGAAGATGGCGTGGACCGCGTCCAGCCTCAGCCCGTCGGCATGAAGGTCCTCCAACCAGAAACGCGCATTCTGTAAAAAGAAATTTCGGACGCCGTCGGACCAGGGTTCATCGAAGTTGAGCGCACTGCCCCAGGGCGTTTTATATCGATCGGTAAAATAAGGCCCGAACTGCGCGATATAGCTGCCCTCGGGTCCCATGTGGTTGTAAACAACGTCCACGATAACCGAAATGCCTTTGGCATGAGCGGTGTTAACCAGCCGCACGAAGCCGGGGATACCGCCATAAGAGTTTTGAACCGCGAACGGATAAACTCCGTCATATCCCCAATTCCGGTCGCCGGCAAACTGGGCCAGCGGCATCAGCTCGATCGTATTCACGCCGAGGTCCAGCAGGTAATCCAGGCGGGCGATGATGCCATCGAAATCGTGCGAGGTGGAAAAAACGCCGGTATGCAGTTCATAGATGATCTTATTACTGAGCGGGATGCCTTTCCAGTCGCGGTCTCCCCAGGACAGCGCGGAGACGTCGACCACCTCCGATAAACCGTGCACACCTTCGGGCTGGCTCAGCGATGCGGGATCGGGAAAGGTTTCTTTTCCATCGAGACGAAATCCGTACCGCGCTCCCGGCAGCACGGGAAGCGTTATCCTCCAATACCCGGAGTCATCCTTTTGCATCCGGTGAATAGACGATTCCGGAGCAGACAAGACCAATTCAACAGCATTACGTAAGGGAGCCCAGACGACGAATTCAGTAGCGCCGGCTTCGTACCTGGCGCCTACCTTTTGAAGGAATGTATTCACGGTGAAAAGGAGACAAAACAGGTGCCACCCGCTGTGAGCAAATATTTCCTCACTCTTTTCCTTTCGCTTTTTTCCGGAAAAAACCGCGCAGCAGGAAGTTATGTTGGATGGCTTCGAGATCGTCGCTGAGTTCTTTACTGCTGACGCGAAGGTTCTTCAATGTCCGCTGAAGGTCGGCCGCAGCGTCCTCGTCATGAAGCAATACACCGACCGGCGAGCCGGAGTCGTTCAAAGCGGCGCCCGCATTCCGGAGCGAGTGGCTGAACTCGTCAACCTGTGCCGCGGCCTGGTCGAGACGCGCCACGGCGCCTTTTATTTGTGTAAATACGGTCGTATCCGTAGCGAGCCGGCTCACCAGTCCATCGGGTTGCCGGAGACGTACCGAGAAGGCTTCGAGATTGGCGATCATTTTCTCGCTCCCTTCCGTGGCGTTCCGCAGATGGTCGATCGATGTTCGCAAATGATCTGCGATGTCCGGATCGTTGATCAACCGGCCAAGCGTGCCCTGCCCCTCGTCGAGACGGCGGCTGATGTTCTTCAGGTTACCGGTTATTTCCAGCAGGTTGCTGTTGCTGGCCTGGAGGGTAGTCATCAATTCCTGCATTCCGGCGATGTGCTCGCTTTGGAGACTGTCGTTGTCGGCAACGACCGGCGACGCTTCGCTGCCCCCGTCGATCACGACGATCTTGTTACCGACCAGCCCGTCCGTGCTGATGCGTGCTTTGGAGTCCCTCCGGATATGCGGTTGCGCTTTCCGCTCCACGTTCAGCGTGACGGCCACCTGCGAATTGCCGTAAAAGTCGACGGATTTGACCGTTCCCACCTTCATTCCCGAGAGCCAGATATTATTGCCCGGCTGAAGTCCCTGTACATTGTCGAAGACGACGTGGAGCCGGATGCTCCGGATGAACGTTTTGCGCTGGTTGCCAATCGTAAATATCGTAAGCAGCAGGATGAGCAGTCCCAGCGAAATAAAAATGCCGACCGCCAGTCGTTTACCTATATTGATCTCGTTCATGTCCTGGTGATGAAATTATAATTATAGAAATCCCTGATCTTTGGGTCCGTGGATTCGAACACTTCCTCGAAGCTGCCCTGTCGCAGAAAACGGCCTTCCGAAAGCATGACCACCCTGTTGCCGGTAGCCCGGGCGCAGGTGAGGTCGTGTGTGATGATGACCGCGCTGGTGTTGTACAATTGCTGTACCTCGTTGATCAGCTCGTTAATATCGACGCTGGTCACCGGATCGAGGCCCGCGGTCGGCTCGTCGTAAAGCATGATCTCCGGCTGAAGGATGAGCGTCCGGGCGATCCCGATACGTTTCTTCTGCCCCCCGGACAGTTCGGACGGCATCTGCTCGGTCGCATGGGAAAGACCGACGTCGTCGAGCACCTTAGCTACCGCACTGTCGATCTCTTTCCGGGACAGGTCCCTGCGGTTGCGGACAAGCGGAAATTCGAGGTTAGCCCGCACATTCATCCCATCATAAAGCGCGCTGCTTTGAAAAGAGAAACCGATCTTCGACCGGAGTGCCCGCAACTCGCGTGGTTTGAGCCGGTCGATTTCTTCGCCGAGTACACGGACGCAGCCTCTGTCGGGTTTCAGCAATCCGGCGATGATCTTGATCAGCACGGACTTCCCGCTGCCGCTGCGGCCGAGGACCACCACGTTCTCGCCTTTGCGGACGTCCAGATCGACCCCTTTCAACACCTCCAGTTTTCCGAAGGATTTGTGGACGTCGCGCAGGACGATGACGGCATTGTTCGGCTCGGCTTTCATTTCA
>DASZYU010000216.1:0-5316 GCA_035545215.1 Puia sp. | reverse complement strand
AACAACAACTTCCCATTCTCCCAAAAGCTGCGGAACAACGGGTCGTCGGCCATAAACACGATCGCCCCCCTTCCCTGTTCCTCCACGCCGAAGAGGACCCCATCCCTGATCTTCTCGCGCGCCTTGTTGCCGGTAAACCCGCTGACATACCCGTCTTTGCGTACGACGCCCACATTCCAGCCGCCCTCTTTCAGGAATTCATAGACATTGTCGTCCTGTTTCAACGTATAATAGTGATCCGGGTAACCGAACGCCAGCGGATGCGTGTTGTCCAACTCCACTCTGTAGATCGATCCCGGCACGGCGCTCATCACCTCTTCGCGCTGCCTGTTGTCGTACCGGCGCAGCTCGGTATAAGCATCTTCCTTTTTATCTTTTTCTTCATCCCGTTTTTCCTGGTCGGCGCCCTTCAACCGGATGCCCCATTCTTCCCTGGCCAGCTGCTGCACCGCGCTTCCGACAGCGACGAGACGTCCGCCTTCCTGCACCCACGCGCGCAGTTGCTCGGCCACCGCTTTCTCCTCGAGTCCGCGATACCGTCCGCCGGGCAGGACAACCACATCGAAATTCTTCCACGCGATGTGCCCCATGGATTCCGCATTGATCAGCGTGATCGGGTAACCGATCTCCTGCTCGAAAAGATGCCATACCTCTCCCGCCTCCTGCGATCCCACGTCACCACCCGTGAGCAGCGCCACCCGCGGACGCCGGATGAACCGCACGAGCCCGCTGCCGAAATCCGGTCCCTTATCGACAAAACCCGAGGCGATCGGGTACAGGCTCACGCCCGCCTTTTCCGCCTCGGTCCGTACCAGCGCCCACAGACTGCCACCCCGCGCACCATTACCTGTCGCCGTGATCAGCAACGTACCGCGGTCGAAGGAGACTCCGCCCGACTGGAACGGCCGCTCGGCATACCTGACCTTCACCCCGTTTTGAAGGAGCCGGCTCAGCAGCCGCATCGAACCCATCCCGGTCCACCGCACCGCATACGCATAATGTCGGCCGCCCGTATCGGCGATCGTCCGCGCAGCCGTGCGCCCGGTGGCCGTCACATAGCCCGGAAGGCCATAGGCCTGCACACCAAACGCAAAGGGAGCCGACCAAGCCGTAATATCGTAGGTCATCGAATCGGAGATATGCGACTGTCGCTCGAACAGCACGCGCAGCAAATTGGATTTCGGCTGGTTCGCATTGATCACGACATCCCCCGGCGCGCTCCGGAATGTCACCGTGTGCCCGGTCTCATAATCCTCGCCCGTGAAGGAGGCTCCGGCGACCGCCGTCTGCCAGACAATCCCATTCCTGTCCAGGAAGCCGCGTAAGCGTTCGAGCCGGTCCCCAAACGTGTCGTTGCGCAACAGGTAGGCCTTGAACTCTCCGCCGGGATGCGCCACGGCTTCGATGAAATAACGATGGAATTCCCTGATCAGCCGCTCTGCGTTGGCCGATGACGCTTCGATCGTCGACAGGCCCGTGGTATAATGGTGCTCGATCCGCTGCGCGAGTGTAAGCGTATCCCCGTCCGACAACTGTACCGCCAGCCCGGCGCCGATACCACCCTGTTCGAACGTCATGCCGATCGCGCCGTTATAGATCGGGTAGGTGTCTCCGTAACTCGGATAGAACAGATCGAACTCCTCTTTTGTAAAATACAGCCAGCCGTTGCGGTCGAAGTAGCGCGCGTTATTCTTTCCGATAGTCACCTGGAATTCCCGCTGCCATGGCGTGATCACGTCATGATACGGCTCAGCCGCCGGCGCAAAATAATAGGGATTGTTGTAAGACTGTTCGTGATAGTCCACGTGCACCTGCGGTAACCAGGCGTTGTAGATCTTCAGCCGCTGCTGCGTTTCGATCTGCGTTTGCCACGCCCAGTCGCGGTTGAGATCGAAATTGTAATGATTCGACCTTCCCCTCGGCCAGGGTTCCTGGTGTTCGCGCGACAAGGGATCGGGATTGGGTTGCTCTCCGACGACGTCGTTGTACCAGTTGACGTACCGGTCGCGCCCGTCGGGATTGATGCACGGGTCGATGATGACGACAGTATGCTGTAACAACTCGTTTGCCCGCGTGGACCCGGGGTCCGCCAGGGCATACAGCGTCTTCATGGCGGCTTCGGTCGATGCAGGTTCGTTGCCGTGGACGTTATAGCTGAGCCAGACGACCACGGGCGCATTTTCATCCGCCGCAAGGCTGTCGCGGAGAACGCCTGCCAGACGGAGATTGTTCCGCCGGATCGACTCCAGGCGCCGAAGATTTGCCGGCGCAGCAATAAAAGCCAGCAACAGCGGCCGGCCTTCATACGTGGTCCCGTACTGCTCCACCTGTACCCTGTCCGGCACGGCGGCAGCCACCGCCCTGAAGTAGTCTACGACGCGATGATGCGGTGTGAAATGCGCACCCAGTGGGTAGCCGAGGAACGCGTCCGGCGTAGGAGGCTTCTGCGAAAAACAGCAGCAGCAGGACAGCAGCAGACCCGGCAACAAGCCGCTTTTGCCGGCGAATAGCAGGTTTATCTTCATGAATGGGCGAATGTAAGAAAAATGGTAACTTACGGTAAATCTTTCTTCTGTATGCGGCAACCGTTCATCCGCCTATTGATCCATTGCACACTTCTGTTGGGGTCGGTCAACCTCGTTGCCCAGGACAGCCAGACGCCGTTCAACTACAACATCCGTAAGACAGCGTTCGTGACACACGGCGCGGTCGTGTCGGCACATCCGCTGGCCAGCCATGCGGGCGTCTCGATCCTGCGGCAGGGCGGCAATGCGTTCGACGCAGCCATTACTACCCAACTGGTGCTGGCCGTCGTATACCCGGCAGCGGGAAATATCGGCGGTGGCGGTTTCATGGTGGCGCATACGGCCGCGGGAAAGAATATCGCGCTCGACTTCCGCGAAAAAGCGCCCGCGGCGGCCACCCGCGACATGTATCTCGACCCGGATGGGCGTCCGCGGACGGACCTTAGCCAGAACGGTCATTTGGCTTCCGGTGTCCCAGGCACGATCGCCGGCATCTTCGAAGAACTACGCTATGCGAAACTTCCGTTCGCCCGGCTCGTACAGCCGGCGATCGACCTCGCCGACCACGGGTTCGCCATCACGGCAGCGGAAGCGCACAGTCTCAATTACGCACAGAAAGCCTTTCGTAAATACAATACGGTCCTGCCTGTCTTCATAAAAGAAGGCGGCTGGAAAGCCGGCGACACGCTGGTTCAAAAAGATCTCGCGCGTACCCTCCGGCGTATTCGGGACCTGGGCGCAAAAGGATTCTATGAAGGCGAGACCGCGCGGCTCATCGTCGAAGAGATGCGACGCGGCAAAGGTATCCTCACTGCGGAAGACCTCCGTTCCTACAATGCAAAGGAAAGAGCGCCTGCCGTCTTTCCCTACAAGCAATACACCGTCGTGACGATGCCGCTCCCCAGCAGCGGAGGCGTGATCCTTCACCAGATGATGAAAATGGTGGAAACGCAGCCGCTCCCGGCTTATGGGTTCGAATCGGCGAAGGCAGTCCACCTCATGACCGAGGTCGAACGCCTGGCCTATGCGGACAGGGCCCAATACCTCGGTGACCGCGATTATTATTCGGTGCCCGTTGACACGTTGACCAGCGAGGCCTATCTGCAACAGCGCATGTCCACCTTCCAACCGGACAGGGCAGGCAATAGCAAGGACATCGGCGCGGGTGTTCTATCGCCCAGGTCCGAAGAGACGACCCATCTCGACGTCGTCGATGCGGAAGGAAACGCCGTCTCGATCACCACCACGCTCAACGGCGGATACGGCAGCAAGATCGTCGTTGGCGGCGCAGGTTTCTTCCTCAACAACGAAATGGACGACTTCAGCGTCAAACCCGGTGTACCCAATATGTATGGGGCTGTCGGCACGGAAGCCAACGCCATCGCTCCCGGCAAACGGATGCTCAGCTCGATGACGCCTACCCTGGTACTCGATAAGGGAAAGGTCTACCTCGTCGTCGGCACTCCCGGCGGCACGACCATCACGACCTCCGTTTTCCAGACGCTGGTCGACATCCTCGATTTCGGTCTGAGTACCGAAGAGGCGGTCAACAAACCCAAATTCCATCACCAGTGGCTGCCCGATTCGCTGTATGTCGAGGCCGCCTTCCCTGCCTACACCCGCGAACAACTGACCGGCATGGGTTATAAGATCGGCCAGCGTGGCAGCATCGGGCGAACCGAAGTTATCAAGATCCTCTCCGGACCCGGATCCACCCATAAGCTGGAGGCGGTCGGCGATGGGCGCGGCGACGATACCGCAGACGGTTATTAAAAACAAAAAAAAGAGAGTATGCAAACGCTAGGTTCGGTCTACCTCGATTCGGCGATCAAACGCCTGCTCACCTATAAAACGCTCGGCGACATGACCTTCGCCCAGTTGGAAGAGAAAGATTTCCACTATGTTCCATCCGAACAGTCCAACAGCATTGCCGTGATCATCCAGCACATGCACGGCAATATGATGAGCCGCTGGACCAATTTCCTCACCGAAGACGGCGAGAAACCCGGCCGCAACCGCGACGAAGAGTTCAGCCCGCCCGCCGCAGATAAGGCGCAACTCCTGGCGATGTGGGAGAAAGGGTGGCGCTGTGTGATCGAAGCGCTGAGCGCGCTCCGCGAGGACGACCTGCTGAAGACCATCACCATCCGGCACGAGCCCCTTGTGGCGATCGACGCGATCAACCGCCAGCTCGCCCATTACCCGCACCACGTCGGCCAGATCGTCTACATCGGAAAGATGATCCGCGACAATAACTGGCGCTCCCTGTCCGTTCCCAAAGGTGCCTCCCGGGACTACAATAAGTCGATGGCAGAAAAGTTCAAACCGTAGGCCCTGCCCGGCCACATTCACACGCTTATCCCTGCGCCGGCAACCCACGATGCCCGCAGGCGCACGCGGCCACATCGCGTATCGTATCCGCAAAGGGTCGGATAAATACATACCCGATGACTAAACCCCGGCCTTTTGCGGCAGTCTATTAAAACGAAGTGAAATTCTCGCAGCGGCCTGTGTTTCAGACCTTTTTGGTACTGAATTTGCACATCCCTCGTGAAACCGTAATTTTGCCACCAGACAACCAGTAGCCCCTGAGAAAGATTTGGAAAATACTCCGCAACACATTAATTGTTTTACTACTATTATTGGTGTCGGTATGGGGGCTCATCCACCTCCCGGCCGTGCAGACATGGCTGGTTTCGAGAGTGACGAAAAGGCTTTCTCACGATCTCCATACGCATATCAGCGTCAAACACGTCAATTTCGCGTTGTTCAACAAAATGCTGCTCGACAG
>DASZYU010000215.1:0-4435 GCA_035545215.1 Puia sp. | reverse complement strand
CTTTTGCCAAGGACCTCGTCCTGTTGGTGCTGATCGTTTTCCTGTTCGCGTTGCGAAACCGCCTGCAACCGGCGCTGTCGCCGACCGCGAGCGCCGCAGTATTGACGTTGACCATTGTGTTCTCGGTTGCTTTTCAATGGTACGTGCTGATCCATCTGCCGATGGTCGACTGTCTCCCGTACCGGGAGAAGAGCGATCTGATCGAAGGAATGAAGATGCCCCGCGGGGCGGTGCAGGACAGTTCCGTCATCACGCTGGTCTACGAAAAGAATGGGAGGAAGGTGGAGTTCGGCGCCAGCTCGTTCCCGGCTGACTTCGACAGTACCTATCATTTCGTCAACCGCTACGACAAGTTGGTGCGCAAGGGCAATGCCGAACCGCCCATCAAGGATTTCAACCTGTTCACCGGGTCCGGCGCAGACACCACGCTGCCCGTGCTGACAGCCAGGGGATACAAGCTTTTCCTGTTCATGAAGGAATTCCAGACCGAGTCTCCTTCGTGGGATAAAGGATTCAGCGTGGTCCTTACCCTGGCGAGAGCCAAAAACCTCCCGGTGTTCATCATCACGGCAGACTATGACGACGTCGCCCCATGGACCACCCGGCAGGGCATCGCCACGTATGTCACCGTCCTGAAATGCGATGCCACGGCAATCAAAACCGCGGCACGCGCCGATCCGACGCTCTTCCTGCTCAAACGGAGCACGGTGCTGAACAAATGGAGCTATGCCGATCTCGATGCCGCCCTTCCTGTCCTAAACCAGCTGCCGACCCAATGATACGCTATCTCATACGGCGATGCATCTACGGGCTGCTGGTCATGCTGGGTGTGGTCGTCACTGTATTTTTTCTTTTCCAGGGGTTCGGAGATCCTTCCCGCCTCGTCATCGGTCAGCGCGCCGATGAAGCCACGCAGGAAAACATCCGCAAGGAAATGTATCTCGACCAGCCGCGCTGGAAACAATTCGCCCTTTATCTCAACGATATTTCGCCGGTAAGCATCCAATCGCGCGGCGAGATCCGGGAAAAAGGGCTGAAAGGTCTATTTGTCGGAGGAAAGACGACGCTGGGCCTCAAATGGCCTTATTTGCGGCGGTCGTACCAATCTAAAAGGGAAGTCTGGGATATCCTGATGGAAGCCCTTCCCGGGACGCTTGTCCTGGCAACCGCGGCCATGGTGCTCGCCACGCTCCTGGGTATCGGGCTCGGGGTGCTGGCGGCCATCCGCAAAAATACCTGGATGGACACCTCGGCGATCTTCGTCAGCGTGCTGGGCATCTCGGCGCCTTCTTTTTTCATGGGCATCGTCATCGCCTACGTGTTCGGGTTTGTGTTCAGCGGGGTGACCGGGTTGCACATGACCGGCAGCCTGTTCGATACCGATCCTTTCCTGGGCAGACAGCTCCAGCTGCATAACCTGATCCTGCCTGCCCTGACGCTGGGCATCCGGCCGATGGCCATCATTGCCCAGCTGACACGGGGTTCGCTGCTGGACACGCTGGACCAGGACTATATCCGGACCGCTTATGCGAAAGGATTGCCCGCGCGGACCGTGGTATGGAAACACGGTTTGCGCAATGCCCTGAACCCGGTGATCACGGCCATAACGGGTTGGTTTGCCGAACTGCTGGCCGGTGCTTTCTTCGTCGAGACCATCTTTGGCTGGAAAGGCATTGGAAAAGTGACCGTCGATGCGCTGGAACAGCTCGACTTTCCGGTCGTCATGGGGTCGGTGCTCGTATCTTCGTTTTTCTTCGTCGTCGTCGGCGTCCTTTCCGATCTCTTGTACGGGCTGATCGACCCGCGCGTCCGGCTGTCCGCCTGAGCGGCGGGCGTCTCTTCTGCTTCGCTCGGCAGGCTACCGGATAACGACGTCCCGGATGACCTTTTCGCCCAGGGCCTCATTCACGCGCTGGACGATCACCTCTTTCTGATAAAGCAGCTCCTGGCGGAGCGGAGCAATTGCGGTTTCGATATAAAGCGTCTGCCCATGGATCCGGATGCGGTCGGTGTAGCGGGCGACGGTCTTACCCATCAGCTGTTCCCAAACCTCCTCGATCTGCAGGGCCTGGATCGCTCCCTTCAGCTGGCTTCCCTGCAGGAATTTGCGCATCGCATCCCCTATCGAATATTCACCCATAGCCGCAAGTTAGGAAAAGCTTTCAATGTGACCAGCATGAGGAGCGCGCCGGTTATGCACATCAGGACAAACAACAGCACCGGCTGCCGGCGGTCGCTGCCGTTCTTCCGCCTGAAACCGGGATCGCCCGTGAGGATCTCGCGCCGGCTGCGGTATTGCGGGAGTACGCCGGCGATCAGGTCATAGCCGGTCTCGCTGAACATCCACTGACGCGGCGAAAAGAACAGGGGCTGTTCGGCCTGCGCGCCCGCTTCCAGTTCCTGCGATTTCTTCAGGATCTCGGCGGCATACAATCGAAGCCCCTCCTTGTTGGCCTTGATCAGGCCATATTCACCGGTGTCGTCTACGGTGTAGGAAAAAAAGGCATCTGCAGGGTCATTCGTTTCTTCCAGGTAATGAATGGAAGATTCCAGTTCGGGGGAAGACATAGCAATCGTTTTACGGGCGTTATACGGCGTTGAATTCGGGGAATAAATATAACGGTTTTTTAGCGTTTCTCCTTCTATCAACGTAAAAAAATTAAGGGATTCCCGCTATGGGAAGACCTTCCGGGCCCAGTACGATCAGCTGCCACGGTACTGCGATCCTTTCCATCTCCCTGCTGATCCGTTCGGGGTGCGTATCGGTGATGAAGATCTGCCCTTCGTCCTGCAGACAGATCCTGTCCAGCAGATTGTGCATTCGCTGTTCGTCCAGTTTCTCGAACACATCATCCAGCAACAGCATCGGCGGAAAACCCTTCTCCTTTTTCAGCATCTCATACTCGGCCAGCCGAAGCGCGAACAACAGGCTTTTCCGCTGCCCCTGCGACGCCATCGTCTTGAACGGCACGCCGGCAAAACTGATATCGAGATCGTCCCGGTGGATGCCGCTGCCCGTCCGCTGCAGGTAGATATCTTTTTCCAAACCTTGCCGCAGCAGCTCGCGAAAGGGATGGTGAAACAGCTGGCTGTCATAGGCCAGCGTCAGCGGCTCTTCCGTACCGGCGATACGGGCATAGAACCCGCCGGCCAGCGGCAACAGCTCCTTCAGAAAGACAACGCGCCGGTCGAACAGACGGTTGCCCCGTGCCACGAGCTGTTCGTCATAAACCTCCAGCAAACCCTTATCGCCAAGACGCCGTTCGGTCAGCGATTTCAGAAACCCGTTGCGCTGCTGCAGTATCCTGTTGTACTCGATGAGGTCCTGCAAATAGACGGCATCCAGCTGCGAGAGCAGTGCGTCGACAAAACGCCGGCGTTCCTCGCTGCCGCCGGTGATGATCTGGATATCGTCGGGGGCGATGATCACACAGGGGAACCGGCCGATGTGCTTCGAGAACTTCTCGTAAGCGACCCCGCCGGCGAGGAATTCCTTTTTGCCGGTGGGTCTGAGGATGCAAACGACGCTGACCTCGCCGTCGTCCTGGTCGAATACTCCCTCGATGCGGAAACCGGCTGCCCCGCGCAGGACAGCGGACTGATCGGTCCTGGAAAAATAGCTTTTTGTGAAACAGAGGTAGTAGATCGCATCGAGGAGGTTCGTCTTACCGACGCCGTTGTTGCCGCAAATGCCGACGATCCGCTCACGGAAGCGAAACGAGCTTTGCGTATAATTTTTGAACTGAACGAGCGATATTTCTTTTAAACGGGGCATGCCGCAAATCGGGTGTAAAATATTACCTTTCCCTTAAACTTAAACTACGCTGCTATGATTAAACTTTCGCTGTTCCTGCTGTCCGCGGGAATTTTTGCGCCCGTTCTGCTGACCGCGCAAGCAGAACAGATCGACACGGCCATGGTTAACCGACTGCGTCAGGAAGAGGCCATGAACAGCCAGATCGCCAATATCTCGCACCAACTGACCGACGTGACGGGCCCGCGACTGACCAATTCGCCTGGCTGGCATCGCGCCGCCGACTGGATCGTGCAGACAGTGAAAGGGTGGGGGCTCGTCCGGGCGCAGAAAGAGGCCTGGGGCGAATATGGTTACGGATGGTCGGCAGAAAAAACCACGCTGGCGCTGAGAACACCGTACTACAGCCCGCTGATCGGCTATGCGGTTCCCTGGAGCGGAAGTACACATGGCTCGCTGACGGCTCCCGTGTTCGTGGTTCAGAAGATGGACTCGGCATGGATCGCCGCGCATCTTGCGCAGATGAAAGGCAAGATCCTGCTGATCGTGCCGCAGGATACCACCGTGAGCGAGCGGTTCAAGCCCGATGCCGAGCGCTATACCGACAGCGCGCTTGCAGCCATCGGCGACATGTATATGTTATCCCCAGCCATGCTGAAGATGTACATTCCGATCTTTACG
>DASZYU010000214.1:0-18898 GCA_035545215.1 Puia sp. | reverse complement strand
GTCACCTCGAACGAACCCGATCGCCAGACGCCCCACTTTGGAGACAGGGAGATATAATTGGGATGATCGTTCGGAAAGGAGATCGACCGGAATGCGGAAAAGCCCTTCCGCGACAGCCTGAACAGACGCTGATCGATCTGGACATTGAAATTACCGTCAACGCTGCGGCTGATGCCCACACTTTTCGTCATAGGTTCTCCACCCGCGGAATCGTAACGCTTTACCGCGCCGTCCGGCCGGACGACCGTCACGGAAGTTCGTTGCAGCAGGGCAATATCGCCGTGCCCATCTTCGGCAAATTTATTCACCTCCTCGCGGTTACCGATCCGCGCAAGGAGTGAATCGTTCTCCAGGTTGTGCACGCGGCCCTGATAAAAGTAGCACACCGATCCGCGGAACGGCGCCATCCAGATGCGGCCCTTCGAGTCGGCGAACAGCTGGAGTATCTCGGCATCCGGCAATCCATCCGAGGTAGTAAACGTCTGGAAATGCGTGCCGTCGAACCGGCAAACGCCGGCCTCGGTTCCTACCCAGATGAAACCATCTTTATCCTGTGTGATGCAGTAGACGGTCGAACTCGCCAATCCATCGGCGATGTCATAATGCGCGTAGCTGTATTCCTGCGCGCGGGAGGAATAGGAAAAGCTAAGGGACAAGATAGACACTAACAGCAACGGGCTTCTCATAACGCCTTATAAAAATAAGGTTTATTGCGGACGATGACCGGTGAAGTTGGCGCTCGGACAAAACGATACCGAGTCCGTCGAGACCTTTTTTTGAAGCTCGCTTGCCGCCGCGTATTCCTATTGACGCCGCGCATTCATATCACCTTATAAAAATGAGGTTTGTTACGGAGGATCACCGGGCTTTTCGAAATAATCACACCTACGTTCATGCAATATTGCCGGAATCGGGTCCAGGAATAACGCGGACGGCCGGTCAGCGCGGAAATGGGCAGGCCGGCCAAAAAAACAGGGATCTCGACGATGTAGAAGAACAGCTGGAACAGGAACCAGCCTTTACCGAACTGCTTGCGTATCCTGACAAAATTGGACAGCATGATCTGCAAGCCTTTCCGGTCATACAGGTTATAGTAGCCCTTCCCCTCCGACCCGAACATGTCATTGGCCGAAGCACCCTGGAAATGAACAACGTGAAACTGGCCGTAGATACACAGCGGACCGATCTTTCTCAACCGCCCGCACCACTCCGCCTCCTCCGCGTATAGAAAGAAATCCTCATCCATCAACCCCGCCCGATCGATCGCCTCGCGCTTTACCATTAAAAAAGCCCCGTTTATCCAGTCCGCTTCCTGCGTCGCACTGGCGTTCGGGATATGAGGCCTGGCAACGTTGAATCGCCGGCCCAGCCATTTTACCAATTGCCCGAGATATGGCAAAGGAAGCAGATAATTCAAACCGCCCCTCATAAAGAAATTCCCCGATATCTGGGAAGACCGGTCGGGATTGAGCAATTGTACCCCCGCGGCGACATAAGGACCCGCTGCGAGTTCCCGGAAACAGCCTTCCACCGCGCCATCTTCGATCAGCGTATCGGAATTCAGCAGCAGGACCGCCGATCCGCACGACTCCCGGATACCCATATTGTTTGCCCTGGCAAACCCGGCATTGTAGCCCATCTGTATCCACCGGACATCCGGAAATTCACCCGTTATCTGATCGCGGCTGTCGTCGCCGGACGCGTTATCCACGACGATCACCTCGTACTGCAGACCCCTCGTTTCGGCACGAAGCGACCGCAAACAATCACGCGTCAGAGTGGGCGTGCGATAGTTGACGATGATGACGGATAGATCCATATCAATAGATAGGACGGGGATATAGTTTTTTAAACCAAAGGAAGAGTTGTCTCGTGAACCAGGTGGCATCGATGTATTTTGCCACCCGCATACTGAAGATCCGGTAGGGTGCAAACTCGTTTCCGGGTATCAGCCGGTCAGCGAAGGACTGGCATTGCCGAACGAACGAGTCAACCTTAAGCCCGTCTCTTTTTGCCAGGGGGGTCCGCAGCAGACGATGGGCCAGGCCTTTACAATAGGTCTGGATGAAAGAGACCGCATACCTCCGGATGGGCTCGCGCAGCGCAGGGTCCTCTTTCTGCAACGTCTCCAGGTATCCGATAAACCGCTCAAACGCGGTCCGGTATTTCATATCGGAAGAGGTCGTGGTCATGCTCTGGTGAAGCCGGAAACCAAAGCATTCTTCGAAAGCAGTGGCCTTATACCCATGTCTGCACAATTGGATCCACAGTTCAAAATCGGCAAACAGCAGATTGGGATAGGGCGGAATGCCGCCGGCGGCATCAAAATCGGCCGAGCGCATCATGTAACCGGTGCCCATATTGTCGATCAGACCCGCAAGGAAAAACGAGAGGAATTCTTCCGGGCTCTGTCGCTCGTCCATCGGTTTGCATCGCCGGATGACCGCGCCTGTCGCGTCGATGTACCTGAAATGCGTTTGATACAAACTGGCTTCGGGGTGACGCCGGATCAGCGCATCCATAGCAGCCAGGTAATGCGGATCAAGGATATCGTCATGCCCGATCATCGTCATGAATTCATTCTTGGGCATACCGACGATTCGACCCCAATTCTCCTCGATGCTGAGCGGCCTCACTGCCGGAAAGACCCTGATCCGCGGATCATCGAGCGATTTGATCCATTCCGAAGTTCCGTCCGAGCTGCAATTGTCCAAAATCAGCAAATTGAAATCCCGATAGGTTTGCTGCAGGATACTCGCGATGCAGAGTTTGATATAGTCACCGCCATTCCGGACGGGTAAAATAATGCTGAATTTCATTATAGACCGTCATTTTTAAACAATCCCATACGAATAAACGGAAATTTCAGGTAGAAAACGATCCGCTTAGCCTGGTATTTCAGATAGATCCCTCTCATGAAGGGCAAATCGAGGATCTTTTCCATCGCCGCCACGGCTTTTCGGAAATCCTCCCTGTCCTTCCGCCCATAGGTATAAAATCTGCGAAGGTTGAAGGACATCGAAATGAACCACTTCTCCAGGTGCCGGACCACGACATTCCCGGATCCCTTTGCCAGCGCATTCCCTGGGAAGGATCGGGTCATCAGCGCATAGAACTCCCTGCATCCTACATAATAAGACTCGAAATTGGCTTTGGAAAAATTCGCAGCATGGGAGGAGAACTCGCTGTACATCCGGTTGATCATCACCCCTCCTTTCTCACGGCCGCATAGCGCGAGCAAGGCATGGTCGGCCAGATGCGGACTTCCGTAATCGGCCATTCCGCCGGCGGCCAGTGCAGAATCCCTCCTCAATACACAGCTCGACCAAAGAATGGTTCGCGTCAGACCGGGATGCAGCAGCTGGTATACAAAATTATCCTTGTCGAAGGTCTCGACCTTTCCTTCCCCGGCCTGGGGCCGCAGGCAGCCACAATAGATGCCATACCCGGGATAGTCGTCGATCAGGCGACGCATTTCCGCCAACAAGGACGGATAGACCGGGTCATCGTCGGTGATCATGACCACGAATTCGGTCCCGGAACGTTCCAGGCTTTTGTTGAAGCTTTTCACCATTCCCAGGTTGGTGCTATTGTGAAAATACAGGATGCGCGGGTCGTTGCACGATTGCACAACGGATCGGGCGCTGCCTTCCGGATCATTGTCAGACACGACGACCACAAAATCCGGCATAGTTTGCTGCCGGATCCTCTCCAACTGCAGCCTCAGTAGTTCGGGCCGCCGGTAAGTGCTCATACAGAAGCTGACCCACGGGGCCCTGGCGGCAGCTTGTTCGACTCGATCGCTCATGGCATGCTATTATTGGACGCGCCGGATATATCCTCCCGGGGCAACGCTGATCATGATCTTGCTGTCGATATCGTGGTCCACTACGAAGTCGCGATTCTTTGACAGGAATTCGCGAACAGCCGTTTTCGGATTGTTACCCCTGGCCCATGGCCGGCCCGGCAGATAGTTGTCGGGCAGGTCTTCCACGATCGTGTCGAAGACGACGATATACGAGCCGGGCGTTACCAGCGGAGCATAAAGCTCCAGCTCCCGGAGCACATGTTCATGCGTATGATTCGAATCGAGGCAAACCATGACGCTTTCCTTTCCCCTGGCAGCGTCCCTGACCTGCGAAGCCGTATCCTCATCGATCGATGAACCCTGGATCATGCGGATACGCCTGAACATCGGGTGTTTTTCGATCTCGCGCCGGTTGTGTTCCCGGATATCGATGTCGATACCCAGCACTTCCCCCTTCCCGATCAGCTCCAGGAGCGACGCATAGAAGATCAGCGAACCGCCATGCGCGATACCTGTCTCGATGATGAGATCCGGTTTTACCTGCCAGATCAGCTCCTGCATAACGATCATATCCTGCGGATACTGGATGATGGGCCGGCCCATCCACGAAAAGTTATACGAATACTGGGCCGTGTTGCTGGCGACATTGAAAGATTCGGCTGCAGCCCTGAGGGAAGGATTTTTTTCATTGTCCCGGATCCGTTGGTTTCTTTCTTCGATGAAGCGAAGAATGGGATTACTCATCTTTCAGAATGGTTTTTAATTTGGTGTTTGCCCCCCAGAACCGCATCGGCTCATAGTCGGGATATGGATAATAACCGGGGTTCAGGGCGATATCCCCCTGACGGTCTTTCAAAAAGTCGCGTACCAGGTCGATGACCTTTACCGGCCGTCCGCTGCAACAATTGATCACGCCTGTAACCTTTGATTGCAAAGCGATCCTGACGATGTAGGACGCCACTTTTTCCACCGGGAGATAATCCCTTTGCTGTTCGCCACCGCTCATGTTGAAGACCTTATCTCCCCTGCCGATCGCATTTTCCAATTGCGAAAGTAAGGAATTTGGATTTTGCCCCTTCCCATACATATAGAACAGCCTTACCCACCGGAAATCGAAATTCCGTGTGGACGATAAGGCTTCCAGCCTCCTCCGGAGCCGGTCTTTGGCCTCCGCATAAGCATTGGCCGGATGGGCAGGCATATCCTCGCGCAGCTCGCCTTCCTGCATCCCATATTCCAGACAGGTGCCAATAACCGTGAGATCGGAGAGCCCGTTGTTCACCATGTTCCCGAGGAAGGCGGCATGACGCGGATAGTTGACTTCAAGATGAAAAGCTTCCTTATAATGAGGAAGCCCCTCCCAGGCGAGATGGATCAACGTTTCCGGTTTGCCGAAGAACGCATAATAGTTGCACGAGGCATCCATGCGCGAAAGATCGAAGGGGATATATTCTGCTTTCGGGTACCAGCTTGCCGTACGCGCCTTTGCCGCGTCGGCCGACGATGCGACAACCGTATGGCCGAGCCGGATCAGCTCCTCCACCACATACCGGCCGATAAAGCCCGTGGCCCCTGTCACGAGGATCTTACGCATGGGGTGGGAAGATTTGTAAATAGGGGATCGGAACGACGAATCGTCCTCCCCATTCACCGATATAGTTTAGCTGACGGGTTATCTCCTCGCGAAGATTCCATGGGAGGATCAGTACGAAATCCGGCCGCACCGCCTTCAGATGGGCCTCGTCGACAACCGGAATATGGCTTGCCGGCAGCCATTTGTTTTGCTTGTTGGGGTTGGCATCGACCACGAAATCCACCAGGTCGGCCTTTATTCCGCAATAATTGAGCAGGGTGTTCCCTTTGGCAGCCGCACCATAAGCGGCAACCCTTTTGCCGTTTCGTTTCTGCTCGATCAGGAAGGCCGTCAGATCCAATTTCACCTTCAGGGCCTTCCCCTGGAAATGGTCATAATAGGACAGCGAATTCATACCGGCCGCGGCTTCTTTTTCCAGCAGTGCGCTTACGCGGGGGGTGACCGGCCGGCCCTGGTCTTCGGCATGTCGGGCATAGATGCGCAACGAGCCGCCATGCGTAGGGATCTCCTCGACGTCGAACAACTCCAGACCACGCGCGGCAAAGATCGCCTTCACCGTCCGGAAAGAGAGATAGGAGAAATGTTCGTGGTAGATGGTATCGAACTGATTGTTATCGACCAGCTGCATCAGATGGGGGAATTCCATGGTGATGACGCCGTGTTCCTTTAACAATATCTTCATGCCGCCGACGAAATCCAGGATGTCCGGGACATGCGCGAGCACGTTGTTGCCCAACAGGAGATCCGCCTTTCTACCCTCCGCCGCAAGCCGTTCCGCCAGGTTCACGCCAAAGAAATCCACGACAGTCTCAATACCTTTTCCGACGGCTACCCTGGCCGTGTTGGCCGTGGGTTCGATCCCCAGCACGGGGACGCCCCGCTGTTTGAAATATTGCAACAGGTAGCCGTCGTTGGAGGCGACTTCCACGACAAGCGACGAGCTGTCAAAACCGAACCGGCGGATCATTTCTTCCGTGTAACGGCGACAATGTTCCAGCCAACTGGTGGAGAACGACGAAAAATAAACGTATTCACTGTTAAAAATCGCGTCCGACTTTTTGTATTCATCCACCTGGACCAGGAAACAGGATGCGCACGTATAGACCTTCAGCGGATAGAACGACTCGGGTTCGTTCAGCTGTTCGGCTGTCAGGAACGAGTTGCTGGCGGGTGAATTGATCAGGTCGATGAAAACATGGGTCAATGGCGTCTTACAGAATCTGCATTGCATGGTTCAAATTCCATTAAAATTGTCTGAAATGAAGGGATGTCCCGCGTCCCTGTCCGAAAGCATCGTCACACCAAGCGGCCAATCGATGCCTACCACCGGGTCGTCGTACCGGATGCCGCCCTCGGCGCCCGGTCTGTATAGTTCGGTATGGAGATAGATCAGCTCGCTTTCATCTTCCAGCACCTGGAACCCGTGCGCAAAGCCTTCCGGAATATACAACATCCGCTTGTTTTCGGCCGACAGCTCGACAGCCGCATATTGCAGGAAGGACGGCGACCCGTTGCGGACGTCGACGATGACATCGAATACGCGGCCGGCTATACACCGCACCAGTTTTATCTCACGATAAGGAGGTACCTGATAATGCATT
Source organism: Puia sp. (assembly GCA_035545215.1). Taxonomy (GTDB): domain Bacteria; phylum Bacteroidota; class Bacteroidia; order Chitinophagales; family Chitinophagaceae; genus Puia. The sequence continues at coordinate 11,895 of DASZYU010000214.1, read as the reverse complement.
CCCCGCACAGCCCCCTTTTGACGGGTGTACGAGTGGTTCATCTGCACCCACTCCTTCGAATGCCCGATTGCGGCGAATTCATCTTTGCAATACCAGCGGGCAAACCACCCTCTTTCGTCCCCGAAAGGGGTCAGTTCGACGACGTAGCTGCCTTCCAGCGGCGTAGGATGGAAGATCATAAGGCCAGATAGGATTTGATTTGTCTGAACGTATAAGCCGCTTGTTCTCCCTCCGGGCGCTTGTACCAGTCGATCGTCCATTCGATGGCTTGCCTGGCGTCGAGTTTGGGCTGCCAGCCGAGCTCTTTGACGGCACGCGAGATATCCAGTTTCAGCAGACCGGCTTCATGAAGTGCGCCGGGCGTGGAAACGTCCTTCCACTGACCGCTGCCCCACGCCGCAATCGCGGTAGTCACCAACTGGCTGACGCTGAGATGTCCATCCGGTAATGGCCCGAAATTAAACGGTTTGGAATAGCGGGTCGCATCCCCGCTGAGCAGCGCACCCAGCAACAGGTAGCCGGTCAGCGGCTCCAGCACATGCTGCCAGGGCCGGACAGCGGAAGGGTTGCGAACAGTGATCGTTTCGCCCTGCTCCAGGGCCCGGACGATGTCGGGAAGGATCCGGTCGCGGCTCCAGTCCCCGCCGCCGATGACATTCCCTGCCCTCGCGGTTGCGACGCCCTTACGGTGCGACGCAAAATGGGCCGGATCGAAGAACGATCGTCTGTATGAGCTGACCACCAGCTCGGCGCAGGCCTTGCTGGTACTGTACGGATCATATCCCCCCAACATGTCGTCCTCCCCGTACAGGACATCCTGCTCTTTATTTTCATAGACCTTGTCGGTGGTGATGACGACAACGGTGCATGGCTTGTTCAACTGGCGAACGGCTTCCAGCAAATGGGCGGTGCCGGTGACATTCACCTCGAAAGTCTCCGCCGGAATCTCATAAGACCGGCGGACAAGCGGCTGGGCCGCCAAATGGAACACGAAATCCGGGTCGAAGGCCGTCAGCGCCTCCGTCAACCGTTGCCCGTCGCGGATATCTGCCTCGATGCTGTCGATCAGGGACAAAGGCGCGAGCAGGCAGAAAAGCTGGCGGTCGTCTTCGGGTGCCAGCGCATACCCTCTGCAAGCGGCCCCCAACTCATGCAGGAAGGCCGTCAGCCACGAACCCTTGAAACCCGTATGACCCGTGATGAACACCTTTTTGCCCGAGTAGGCGGCTACCAGACTTTCCATTTTGCTTGTTTATTTTGCCACAATGCTTCCAACTCGAGCTTGTCCCGCAATGCGTCCATAGGCTTCCAGAACCCGGTATGTTTATAGGCCATCAGTTGCTTATCCCGCGCCAGCCGCTCCATTGGCGAATCCTCCCACATGATCTCAGTCATATCCTCCTTCAGGTAGTCGAATACGCCCGGACTGAGCACGAAGAATCCGCCGTTGATCCATTTGCCGTCGCCCTTCGGTTTTTCCTTGAAGATCGTGACCGAGCCGCTCTTATCCAGTTCCATGCCACCAAACCGGGCCTCGGGCTGTACCGCGGTGACGGTCGCAATCTTTCCGTGCTGCCGGTGGAATTTAAGCAGCTCGCCCAAATCGATATTCGCTACCCCGTCCCCGTAGGTCAGCATGAAGTCTTCTCCGCCCGTGTATTGGCGGACCCTTTGGAGACGCCCGGCCGTCTTGGTCGACAGACCCGTATCCACGAGCGTTACCTTGAAAGCCTCCGTATTCGTATAGTGCACGTCCAGCTTGTTGCTGCCTAATTCGATGGTTATATCGGAATTATGCAAATAATAGTGCATGAAGTATTCCTTGATGAGATAACCTTTGTAACCCAAACAGATGATGAACTCGTTAAAACCGAAGTGACTGTAGATCTTCATGATGTGCCATAAGATGGGTTTTCCGCCGATCTCGACCATGGGCTTCGGACGGGCCTCCGTTTCTTCGGCGATCCTGGTACCCAGACCACCGGCAAATATGACGACTTTCATGATATATTTCGATAATTTAAAATATTATTCACGGATCGATGCAAAACTAATTGTATTTCTATTAAGAACAAGCGGTTGACAGACTGTTGGGATTGTAGATAAAAGATTGCTATTTTGTATGGGCTATAGCCCTGACTGCCCCGATGACAAAATTCGCCCTGCTTATCCTGTCCGCTACACTGCTGCTATCCCCTCCATGTGCCAGGGCACAGTCCCCGGCGTTTCCTTGCGACAACTGGCTCTATCTTCCCTCCACCCCCTATTCCAGCATCCAGCTCGGCGATCTGGACATATCAGGAACGCAGATAACGGTGGAAGCCGAGTTCTGCAGGACAACGCCCTATTCCGGCGGCCCGCTGTACGCCGGTGACCTCGTTTCCAAACACGAAGACCCCAATACGGTCAACTACCTGCTGCGACCTAACGATGCCGAGATCACCACCAGCGACGGCTACTTCCAGACGCCGCCCGTCTGCGATATTGCCCTCAACATTACGTACCATGTCGCAATGACCTATGACGGCGCCACGCTCAAATTCTACCGGAACGGCGTATTGTTGAGCCAGATCGCCGCCACCGGCACGCTTTTCCAGCAGGATATCCCTACCGAGATCGGTATGTGTTTTTACCAGACGCATCCGACGAATTTCGTCGGATACATCAACGAAGTCCGGATCTGGAACGTCGTACGAACACAGGCGCAGATCCTGGCGTATATGAACACGGCGCTCCCGAATCCCACTGCCCAGCCGGGTCTGCTGGCCTACTACAACTTTGCCGGCCTGTCCAATCTTCAGGGGAATTCGACCTGGAACGGCAACACCGTTGGCGCTCCTGTCATCGGGCAGACAAATCCTTTTTGCTCCGCGGTCATACAGGCCGCAGCGTCTTTCTCGCTCACGACTTCGCTTCCGCAGCAAACGATATGCGAGGGTGGTCCGTTCACGCTATATGGGTATTTTTCCGGCGGCATTACCTCGCCGAACTATACCTGGCAGGTTAGCCAGGACAGCGGGAAGACCTGGACCGATCTGCCCTACTCCAACAGCCTGCGAGAGGATGTGACCGCCCCGATGGAAGACAAGCCCACGGATCTCTATTATCGTTTGGCGGTTCCGGACGGCGCCAACCCCTCTCCGTCCAGTTGCGCAATCCTTTCGGCCCCCGTCATTTTGACGGTCGAGCCCGGTCTGGACGCCGACTTCTCGTTCGCCCAGGACGTTTGCAACCCGCTACAGGTGGCATTCACGGGCCCTTCCGGCAATGGCGTCACCTATACCTGGACGATCGGCGGGACCAGTTACGCATCCCCCGCCGTCGGCACCGCCTCACTCGCGTATACCTTTCCGTCGTATGGAACCTACCCGGTAACACTGACGACTTCCGGTACCGCCTGCTCGGGCAGCAGCTCGAAGTCCATTGTCATAAAGGTAGACCCGGCGGACCTCATCAGCACGAAAGACACACTCGTTTGCGCGGGCAAACCGGTGCCGCTGCACACGCTGCCCTCGCTGGATTTCTGTTGGTCGCCTTCCGCTTTCCTGGACGATCCAGCGTCGGCAAACCCCGTCGCCAACCCGGCGGTGACGACCAAATATTATTTTACCGCTAAAACCACCGGGAACAACCTGGTGGTCAATGGCGATTTCTCCGGAGGCAATACCGCTTTCACCTCGGCTTACGTATATGCCGACCCGAACACATCGGAAGGGCAGTATACCGTGGGGACAAATGCCAGCAGGTGGAACGGCGGCATGTCGGCCTGCGGCGACCATACTACCGGCAGCGGCAATATGCTGATCGTGAACGGCGCCCCCGATGCCGGCGTCAACGTCTGGAACAGCCAAACGATGAATGTCGCTCCCAATACCAATTATGCCTTTTCCGTGTGGGTTATGTCGGAGTTCCAGGTAAACCCGGCGAGCTTGCAGTTCTCGATCAATGGAGTCGCATTGGGCGACCCGGTCAGCCCCGCCATCAACACCTGCACCTGGAGTCACTTCTATACAACCTGGAATTCGGGGACGAATACGACGGCGACGATCAGTCTCGTCAATGACAATACCATACGCGAAGGCAACGATTTCGCGGTCGACGATATCTCTTTCGCGCCAGTGTTGCTCGAGACCGACTCGGTCACGATTACGGTGGATAGACCATTCATTACCGCTGGCCCGGCCGACACGACGGTCTGTTCCGGCATGCCCGTTCCGCTGCATGCGGGCGGTTCGGCCACAAGCTATTCCTGGTCGCCGGCCGCGGATCTGTCCGACGCCTCCAGCGCCGATCCGGTCGCGCTGCTTTCCGCCGCCGATACGCCCGTTGTGTATATCGTTACCGGCACTTCTTTCAACCGATGCACCGATACCGCATCCGTCCATGTCCACCTCTATCCCGCTTCGGCGACCATCAGTCCGGATACGCTGATTTGCAGGGGCGATCCCGCCCGGTTGATCGCTGGCGGCGGCAGCGGGTACAGATGGTCTCCTTCTTCCGGGCTCGATAACCCCGTTATCCCCGACCCGGTGGCGAGGCCCGCGACGACGACCCGGTATACCGTTAGTCTCACCGACGGCTACCAATGCATCGAAAAAGACTCCGTCACCATCCATGTCAAGACCGTCCCCGTCTTCACCGCGCCGCCCGATGAAAGCATTTGTAGTGGATTCAGCGTCCCGCTCAAAAGCGTTAACCCGACCGGTTATATTTACGGTTGGTCGCCGTCATCGGGTCTCGACGATCCATCCGCCCCTGTCCCCATTGCCGCGCCGGTGACGGATATGACTTATACGCTGCATATTGCCGACTCGCTCTGCTCCGCCTATGACAGCAGCTTTAGCGTCGCCGTCACGGTCCTCCCGATCCCCGTCATCGCCGCCGAAAAGGAAAATGACATCGATTGTGCCGTCCACATGGCTTCGTTGAACGCCACGGGCGGCGTCTCCTATGTCTGGTCTCCTTCTGCGGGCCTCAGCGATCCTTTTTCAGCAACGCCCGTAGCCAGCGTTGACAGTACGACGACTTATGTGGTAAAAGGCACTGCGGCCAATGGCTGTTATGCGTACGATACTTTGACGGTTTCGGTCACTGCGACAGGGGCCAACACGTTCGTCGTCCCCAATGCCTTTACTCCCAACGGCGACGGACACAACGATTGTTTCGGCGTCCTCAGGTGGGGCGATGTTCGCCTCGAAGAGATGGACATTTTCAACCGGATGGGTCAACGCGTGTTCACCACGCACAGCGCTTCGGACTGCTGGGACGGCACCTATAAAGGGCAACCGCAACCCGAAGGCGGTTATGTTTATGTGATCCGCGCGCATACTTTCTGCGGAGAGGTGACGCGGACAGGCATGGTTATGCTGATACGCTGAGGTAATCCAGGAATTTTTCCAGTCCTCGCCGTTTGGGCGCATCCAGCCGGTAATCCAGGTGTTTTGTGAAATATTCGCGGAGCCCGAAGATGGAATAAGGATTCGCGGCGACCACTTCGTCGATGTGCAACAGGCCCTCGTGATTGGCTTCATCGAATTCGGCGACGAAAGAGGGATCCAGCCGTTTGTTGCTGATCCAGGCCGCAAACACGAACGGAAGACCCGTCAGGTCCTTCCAGGCCTCAGCCAGATCGTAGATATACGGAGAACGCAACCGCTGTTCGAGCGCCCTGTCCCCGATGACGACTCCGGCCGTCGTGTCTTTGATCTGTGCCCGAAAATCCGAAGAGGTCGGGATCAGCTCGGGACCGGTCTTCCAGTATTCTCTTAACAGGATCTTCGCCAGTTGTACCGAGGTCCGGCTCTGGTAGTCCAGCAAAACCTTTTGGACCCGTTCGATAGGCGTCTCGCTGAAAATACAGACCGAAGCCACGTTTCCATTGCTGCCGATGCAATGGTTGCCATTGATGTGATATTCCCGAAGAGAGGGGATCACCGCAACCGGTACCAGCCCCATATCGATCTCGTCGCGCACCAGCATGGAAGCGATGCTGGCGGGGTGGTCGATGATCAGGTCAATGTGTTTTCGGATAGGCGCCCGCTCGATTCCGTATAGCAGGGGTTTGGTATTCAGATAGCTGACAGCCCCCACCCGTATTTTTCTGTCCAATTCCTTTGCTTTAATTTTGGCGCAAATTATGGAATTAAACCCACTTACGGCCATCTCGCCGCTCGATGGCCGTTACCGGCAACAGGTGCAGCACCTCGACGATTATTTTTCCGAATACGCGCTGATCCGCTACCGGGTGATCGTGGAAGTCGAATATTTCCTGTTCCTCGCAAGAAAGAAGTTTTTTACGCTCGATGCATCCGCCCGGCGCGCATTGCAGACGATCGCCGGGCAATTCAGCCTCGGGGATGCCCAATGGATCAAGGATACAGAAAAGACCACCAATCATGACGTAAAGGCGGTCGAATACTTCCTTAAGGACAGACTGGCGAAGGCAACCTCCACGGGGGCGGAATTGGGCGAATGGATCCATTTTGCACTCACTTCACAGGACATCAACAACACCGCGATCCCGCTGCTCTGGAAACATGCCGTTGAATTCGAATACCTGCCCGGGCTACTCAATCTGAAACGGCAGCTCGAAGTGCTGGCCCGCGATTGGAGGGATATCCCGATGCTTGCCCGCACGCACGGGCAACCCGCAAGCCCCACGCTGCTCGGGAAAGAGATCCTCGTCTTCATCGAGCGGCTGGAGGACCAGGTCGAGCTCCTAATTCAGGTGCCCTTCTCTGCCAAGTTCGGAGGCGCCACCGGAAACTTCAACGCCCATCACGTGGCGTTCCCCGCAAAGGACTGGGTCAAACTGGCGAATGAATTCGTCGAAGGCACGCTCGGGCTCCAGCGGCAGCAATACACCACGCAGATCGAACACTATGACAACCTCGCTGCGCATTTCGACGCAATCGGCAGGATCAATACCATCCTGATCGATCTTTGCCGGGATATCTGGACCTATGTGTCCATGGATTACTTCACCCAGAAAACGAAAAAAGGAGAAATAGGTTCCTCCGCCATGCCGCACAAGGTCAATCCCATCGATTTCGAAAATGCGGAGGGCAATCTGGGCCTTGCCAATGCACTGTTTGGACATTTCTCCGCCAAGCTGCCGATCTCGAGGTTGCAGCGTGACCTCACCGACTCGACGGTGCTGCGAAACATCGGCGTACCATTCGCCCACACCGTCCTGGCGCTGAATTCCATCGGCAAAGGGTTGGACAAACTGGTGCTCAACCCCAACCGGCTTCAGCAGGACCTCGACAACAACTGGGCTGTGGTAGCCGAGGCGATCCAGACGATTTTGCGAAGAGAAAAGTATCCCAGGCCCTATGAAGCGCTCAAAGAGCTGACGCGCGGACAGGCGGGCATCACCAAACAATCTATCCATACGTTCATCGACGGCCTCAAAGTGCCGGCCACCGTCAAAAAAGAGCTCAAAAAGATCACGCCTTTCAACTACACAGGAATACCGCACTAAAGGCGCCCCTGGATGCCTGCGGCGCCCGGCCGCGTTCCCTATTTGTGAATTTCGGAGGTGAAGTGAAACTCGATCTCCGGGTTATTGGTCCGCTCCGTATTCAGGAACCACTCGCTCTGTGCGAGGTAGACGAGGTATCCATCCTTGTCCTCGGCGATATTGGCATGCTTGAACCGGGTGAATTCCTCGAGCTTCCGGGGATCTTTGCTCGTGATCCAGCAGGCCTTGTAAAAGGGAAGCGCATTGAATTGCACAGAAGCGCCGTACTCATGCAACAGCCGGTACTGGATCACTTCGAACTGCAGCTCACCGACGCACCCGATTATCTTTTTATTGCCTCCATATTGGGTGAACAACTGCGCTACGCCCTCGTCCGTCAGCTGCAACAGGCCCTTTTCGAGCTGTTTGGTCTTCATCGGGTCCTTATTCACCACCTCTTTGAAAATTTCGGGCGAAAAGGACGGGATGCCGGTAAAGTAAAAATCCTCGCCCTCGGTGAGCGTGTCCCCGATCTTGAAATTGCCGGTGTCGAAGAGGCCCACCACATCTCCCGGGTACGCCTCATTGATGACATCCTTTTCCCTGGCCAGAAAAGTATAAGGATTACTGAACCGCACATCCTTATCGAGTCGCACATGATGGAAATATTTGTTTCGCTCAAACCGCCCGCTGCAAACACGCACGAAGGCAATACGGTCGCGGTGCTTGGGATCGAGATTCGCGTGTATCTTAAATACGAATCCGCTGAAGTTGTCTTCCCCGACGTCCAACGGACGGGTCGATGTCTGGCGTCCGCGCGGCCCGGGTGCGATCCGGATAAAAGTATCCAGCATCTCCTTTACGCCGAAGTTGTTGATGGCGCTGCCAAAGAACACCGGCGCGACCTTGCCGGCCAGATAATCGGAGACGTCCAGCTGGCCATGGACCCCATCCACCAGTTCAACGTCGTCGCGAAGCGCCGCCGCATCCTTTTCCCCAAGACGTTCATCCAGCATCGGGCTGGCCAGATCGTCGATCCGGATGGTGTCCTCGTCCGTTGCCTTGGTGTTAGCGGTAAACAACACCAGGTTCTTCTCATAAAGATTATAAACTCCCTTGAAATCTTTTCCGCTATTGATCGGCCAGGTCATCGGATGGAGCTGAATATGCAGTTCCTTTTCGATCTCTTCCAGCAGGTCGAACCGGTTCTTCCCATCCCGGTCCATTTTGTTGATGAAGACAAGTACCGGCGTATCCCGCATCCGGCAAACCTCCATCAACCGCCTGGTCTGCGCCTCTACGCCGTTGACGCTGTCGATCACCAGGATAACGCTATCCACGGCCGTCAGGGTCCGATAAGTGTCCTCGGCGAAATCTTTGTGACCGGGAGTATCCAGCAGATTGATCAGCAGGCCCTTGTATTCAAAGCTCATCACCGAGGTCGCCACCGAGATACCGCGCTGCCGCTCGATCTCCATGAAATCGCTCGTCGCGTGTTTTTTGATCTTATTGCTTTTCACGGCTCCCGCCGTCTGGATGGCGCCTCCGAAAAGAAGCAATTTTTCGGTCAGGGTCGTTTTTCCGGCATCGGGGTGGGATATGATGGCGAAGGTCTTGCGCTTATTGATCTCGCTGACGTACTTGTTTGACATAAATGCCGGCAAAGTTACGGAATTTGACGGGTCGGACTTCCCGCCATTCCGAGTCTTTTCTTCACCGTATTCCATACCGGTCCGATATCATCCGACAACCGCAGCAGGACGACCCCCGAAAGATATAGCACGACAATGACCGCCGAACGGACGACCAGCCATACAAAACCCTGGTAACGATGAAAAAGCCAGTAGCAGGAGATGAACGTTGCCACGCCCAGCAACACCGTATACAAGGTATTCCGGCCAAAAGGCTGCAGCCGGAACTTTCGGTAAAGGAACAGCCCGCGGATCGTATTATAAACGGAGAAAGTCACCAGGTCCGCGATCGCCGGCCCCATCGCCCCCATTTGCCGTGCCAGCAGATAGTTGAGCGGTATGGTCAGCGACAACAGGATCATTCCGCTGACAAACTCGAACCGCCAGTAAACGGAGGTGCCGATAATTTGGGTATTGACGCCTGTACCCATGTCGACGACCCGCGTCAACCCGATGATCCAAAAGATCGGAAGCCCTTCCAGGTAGGCGGGCTTGAAACCCAGGGTGAGGATGGCGTCGCTGAAATTCAGACCGATCAGTATGAGCATTCCTACGGAAAAGATCAACTGGTTGATCGAGCTCCGGCCATAGATCCGTTGTATCCTCCCGAGATCCTTATCCTTCCAGGATCGCGACAAGGGACCAACCGATGCCGCGGCGATCGCCCGCTGCGGCGCCTGGATAAAGCTTGCCAGATTTTGCGCAAGGGTGAATATACCTACCGCCGTCAGCCCGGCGGGAACAACCGCCGCGATCACCACGGCCGCGAAAAAAAAAGATAGATTGAACAGGATGCCGCCCGACCAGGTCAGCAACATCAGCGCGCCTATTTTCTTGCTGAACTTCTTCGTCACCCTGCTGACCGAAAGCGTAAAATGAAAATGCCTTTTCCGATAGAGATAAATCGCCAGGATCAGCGCGACAAAAAGATAGGAGAACGCATACAGTTTTACAAACAGACCAAAACTGCCCAGGACGCCGAGCAACAAAAGGACGATCAGCAGCAGGTTGAACAAGCGCCATTGGAACTCACGCAGGTAGCTGGTCAGTACGGAAGCCTTCACCTGCCACCCGAACGCTTCCAGCACGGAGTAAAGCGTTATCCCCAGCGCGAACGGAAAGAGCCAATAGTAGTAATGTACCAGTTCCGCGGAATTATGCCCGAATTTCCGGATGATCAACGGCTTAAACAGTACTCCGGCCACCGTTACCACGGCAAAGCCTGAAAGCGCGAATGCCAGCGCCCTGCTCAGCAGATCGTTCTCCGTCGAGCGCAGGTTGTCATGGTAATAAGGATAGAATTTTGTCACATAAGGGATGGTCCCGAGATTGGCCACGGCAAAAAGGATATTCCCGACAGATATGAATATCCCGGTGACCAGGCCATATTCTCCCGGCGAAAGCACCCTTCCGTAGAGCAAGGTATTCACCGCTCCCAATGCAAAGCCCGAATACACGATTACCGATGAGATGATGCTTTGCCGGCGGATAGTGCTCATGTCTGCTATTGGGGTAAATCAAAATCCTTGTTGTAACAGCGCGTTCAGGTCCTCTTTGCCGTCATAATGAAAAGGCCGGTTGAACGTCAGCATGCCCCTCCTGATCCTTACGCGGCCATCGAGCGTCACCGTTGCCTCGCCGCCGAGCAGCGACTGCAAGGCATTCCGCATGATCGCCTGCAGGTCCACCTGCATAGCGATCGGAACATAGAACGTATCGCGCTCCGGGATACGGATCGTCGAATCGAGCAGCGAATGCCCCGCATGATGTCCGTTGATCGAAACATTCACCTCGGCTCTTTTTAGTTCCAGACCGAACGGGTTGGGATTATACAGCTTGACAATCGTCGATACGGTGGTCTGAGCGCCCGTGGCCGCGCCGATCTGGAGATCCCGGAACCCGAAATATTCCGGCGGCTGCGGTTGTTTGCAGCCGGCTGAGCCAAGGATGAGGACGGCCAGACCGATCCGTATCGTCACCCCAAAACGCTTCAGGAACGCCAGGCCGATCCCGCCGTTAATCCTACGGGGACTGATAAATGATTGCATAGAGTGCAAGATAAGGGGCAAATTCAATATAAAGGCCCCTGCCGGCCCGAAAAGCGGGCGGGTACAGCGCCAACGGCCGCCCGGCGATGCAATTTTAACATTAACCTCTCCGAACGATAGCCGACTGCATTGTAGCCGGGACCTTCCCCCGACAGACGGGCGCGTAGGCCGGCGCGTCGCATCATCCGGCAAGTCCCGAATAATGTATATCTTTCTGAAAAGAATCGCGGTGGCAACCATTCCTGAACGAATCAGGCAGTTCAACAGCAACCGGCTGCACGACTTCACGCTGCTTAAGTACGAGTCGATGGCGGCGAACCCCTTTCGGTTCTTCCGTGGTACCTGCCACCTGTTCTACGAAGACCTCAGCCAACGCAATTCGTTGCCGCATTCGCCTGCGGTCTGGGCGAGCGGGGACCTGCATCTCGAAAATTTCGGAACCTATAAAGGCGACAACCGGCTGGTCTATTTCGATGTAAACGATTTCGACGAAGGCATGCTGGCGCCCGCCGCCTGGGAAGTGGTCCGGATGGTGACCAGTATCTTTACCGGTTGCGAATCGCTCGGGATAAAAGACAAAGACACGTTGCAACTCGCCCAATTGTTCCTCCACGTCTATGCCGAAACGCTGAACAAAGAGAAGGCCCGCTACCTCGAGATAGAGACGGCCACCGGTATTGTCCGGCAATTCATG
>DASZYU010000213.1:0-36195 GCA_035545215.1 Puia sp. | reverse complement strand
GCATTCCTGCATCACCTTCCAGATGACACCGACACCCGACCGCGTTTCCGCCTCGGGCCTCCATGCCCCCTCGTTCTCGAGGACCACCTCGCTGATGGATAAGCCGGTCATCCGGCACCAGTGCAGGAGGTCGGCATTTGTATCGATGGGAAAGGGCAGCTGAACGGCCGATCCCAGTCCGGCCTCCTCGCCCTCCTTTTTAACGAAGCCGCCGCCAATCGAATACCAGGTCTCGGCCAGCTGGTAACCATCTTCCCAATCTGCCGTAAAGGTCATCGCATTGGGATGATACGGCAACGTTTCGGAATATAGGAAGATGATATCGGACGCGGGATCGAAGACGATCGGTCGTGTTCCCCGGACGTTTAGCGTCCGCTGCTCGCGGATCGCAGCGATAGCCGGATCGATCTGCCCCGGATCAAAGGTGACCGGGTCTTCCCCCGACAACCCCAGCTGGATCGCGATGTCGGTACCGTGCCCCTTGCCCGTCTTGGCCAGCGAGCCGTAAAGCAGGACGGCCACCCTCCGGAGACCGGTTAACCCGTGTTTTTCTTGCAGGGAGTCGGTGAAGCGCTGGGCGGCTCGCCAGGGTCCGAGGGTATGCGAGCTCGATGGACCGACGCCGATCTTGAACATGTCGAAGACGGAAATACTTTCGTGTGGCAAGACGGGGATTTTGACAAAGTTATTAAGATTTAACCGAACCAATGCTTTCGCCGGACAGGCATCGATTGACTACCGCCCTTAAATGCGAATTGGAAAATATTTCGCTAATAATCAAAGAATTAGACGGCCGAATTAAAAAATATTGAAATTTTTTTAATTTCCTTGCAGCAATCCCGCATAACAGGTTGTCTAATTTACTGGATTTACACGGGACAATTACTAATCAACCTTATTGGACTAACTTAACCAGCTGCCAGTCAATATCTAACCGATCGTTGTTTGGCATTTCGAAACCGTTTTCCCATCCTGATTTTGATATACAGCTGCTTGATGTGCAGTAACCATGAACTACCTGCTAGGAGCCCTGGCGATTCGCCGGGGCTTTTTTTGCCCGCTGCCTGCGCTTTTCGGCCTTTCCCGACCCTTCCGCCTACCCGTCAGTCCCGGCATTCCCACTAGCCACATCTTCGCCGGGTTCAGCCCCGGCAGTATCTTTTTGTTCCCTGTCACGACGCCAGATGAGCTCGCGGTACCGTTGCTCGTACTGGTCCCACTGATGCCGCTGCCAGAAAATGGCCGAGAAACCGACGATCAGCAGCAAGGCCACGAAAAGCACCATGGGATTGAACTCTCCGTTGTTGGCCTCCATAGCAGCCCGTTTATCCCAACCGGAGGCGAAATTGATCACGATCGGCACGACGATCAGCAAACCCGCCGGTATGCCCACCAGCAGCTGGCGCGACAGCTTCTTCCTCCGAAGCCGGTTGTGCTCCCAATATTGGATGAATTCCTGTTCTTCCTTCGACAGCATAGACACGTTTGTATACGGCGTTCCGCCGTATCATTCACAAAGTTACGCGGAAGTAACCCAAAGTTGTTATCTTTATCCTATCGCAAAATCCGATGGCGTGAAATTACCACAACTACTATCGCAGTACTTATATCAATTCAGAAAGCTTGACCTGCCAGGGATCGGAACCTTCACCCTCGATGCAACGGCGGTCATCCCCCAGGAATCCGACCGGACCGGGCAAGTACCCGCCACCGGCATTTCTTTCAGGAACGCCAACATTACACTCGCCGACGACAACCTGATCACCTTCATCAAGGATCATACGGGAAAAATGAAATCGCTGGCTGCCGCCGACCTGGATTTCTACCTGACCACGGGGCGCCAATTGCTAAATATCGGCAAACCCTTTTACCTGGAAGGCATCGGCACGCTGATCAAGAACAAGGAAGGACAATTTGAATTTACGCCCGGGGATTATCTGGTCGCACGGCTGGAAGAACATGGACATCAGGACCGCCGGTCTGCCGCAGCCGGCGGCCATGAAGAACAAACGCGTGAAGAATCGAGGGCCGTTACCGGCAACAGTCGGCAGGCGATCCTCCTCCTGGGCCTGATCGCCGGACTGGTCATCGTCGGTTGGGGCGGTTACTACCTTTACAAACGCAACACCTATGTAGAGCCCACGGCCGAGAACCGGGCGACCGTTATACCCGATACCGTGGTCCGTAAAACGACGGACACCACGGCCCGGGCGGTCGCCGACACGACTCATCCCGCCGCAACCCCCGGCAATCTGGCCAAAACAGACACGGCAAAAGCCGATGCAACGGCCGCAAAACCGGCGCCGACGGCACCCGTGGCGCTACACGAGCCCGTTCCGGGTCCTGGCGAAACCCTCTTTCGATTCGTGATCCTGCAGACCAACAACAAAGGTCATGCATTACGACGCTACAACCAACTGCTCGGCTACCAGCTGAACATCCACATGTACCAGAAAGATTCGGCATTTTTCAAACTGTATTTCCCCATTGCCGCGCCGCTACGGGATACCGCCCGCATAAAGGATTCGCTGGCGGATGTATACGCGGCGCGCGTGACGATCGAACAATGATTTTATGGCGACCGTTTGCGCCCGGCGAGCGCGAGTCAAGCCTATACAACCCGCAGCCCCGCAGCCCGGCCACCCGTATCGCCCGCGAGCTCGCACAGCTCAGACTCCCCCTCAGGGCCGGTAGATCACGCCGTCTTTCATCACCCAAACGATCTTGCGGACCTGCGATATATTGACCGTCGGATCGCCCTCCACGACGAGGATGTCCGCATATAGCCCCGGCTTTATCCGGCCGACATGTTTCGCTATCCGAAAGACATCGGCATTTACCGAGGTGGCCGAACGCAGGACATCGATCGGCTTCATCCCATAATCCGCCATCATCTCCATCTCGCGCGCATTATCTCCGTGGGGGTACACTCCGACATCGCCGCCCATGCAGATCGTGACACCTGCTTCCATGGCTGCGCGGAAGCTCGCGCGTTTTTGCCTGATCCGCTGCGGCTCCGGGTCGATACCCTTTTTCCAGCCCCCATATTGCAATATCGCGTCGCCGGCCGCCAGCGTCGGACATAAGGCGATACCTTTGGCCTTCATGGCCGCAAACAGTTCGGGCGTTCCACCGTCTCCGTGTTCGATGGTTGTGACCCCCGCTTCGATGGCCCGGCGCATGCCTTCGGTGGTGCCCGTATGAACGGCTACGATCCGGCCGCTGCTCGATGCCACTTCCACCGCCTTTTTCATCTCTTCCACGGTGAAGGTCGGTTCATTGGCGCCGTTGATCCCCCAGCGATAATCGGCATACAGCTTGATCACGTCCGCGCCTTTACCGATCTGCGTCCGTACCTCGCGCGTGATCCCTTCGATACCGTCGGCTTCGGCAGCCCCATGCGGGGACTCGATGTCATACGCCAGTTCTTTCGGACCGTAGCTTCCGGTGGCGACGATCGCCCGGGTGGCGCACAGGATCCGCGGTCCCGGTACGACGCCTTTCTCGATGGCCTGCTTGAGCCCGACATCATCGTACCAGGCTCCCTCGGTGCCGAGATCGCGAGTCGTGGTGAAACCGGCCATAAGGGTCTGCCGGGCATGGACAACCGCCCTCGCCGTCCGTTCCGCGCGCGATTCTTTCAGCACCTGGTCATTCCAGGAAACTTCGTTATACGGGTGCAAAAAAAGATGACTATGCCCCTCGATCAGACCCGGCAGCAGCGTGGCGCCTTTCAGATCCAGCACAACGGCGTCCGCCGGCGCGTGGACGGATGCGGCAGGTCCCGCAGCTTCGATGGTGCGGCCATGCACGAGCACGACCCACCCTTCATGCAATGCTTCCCCGTCGAACACGCGCTCCGGGCGCAGCAGGTAGACGGAATCGGGTTGAGGTTGAGCAGCCGGCTGCGTGATACGGCTGTGTGGGTCTCCCGGTTGCGCACGCAATGCCGGAAGAACGGCGGCGAAACAAATGGCCAGGAACAACCTCCGGTATAGCCTATTTCTCATGTTGCTTTCTTTTTGTTTGGAAATACAAATATAAAGGTATACCCGTGGCAGTGAGCACGATGCCGAACACCGAATTGACGATCGGCGATCTCCCGCTGCGGTAAGCCGCGATGTCGCCGTAGATGGTCGTCACGAGGTAGAATAACGTGAATGCGACGAATACCAGGGGCAGCCACGGATATCCGCGTACGCGGTAAGGCCGCGGAAGATCGGGCATCCTTCGGCGAAGGACGAAAAGTCCCAGTCCCGTAAGACCGTAGAACACCCACGACATGAAAACGAATATATCCGCGAGAATGTCAAAACTGCCGCTCCAAACGAAAAGGATACTCCAGGTCCCGATGACGATGACGGCATTACCCGGCGTACCGAAACGCGGATGCACCTTCCCCGTCCAGGGGAAAAATGTTCCTTCCTCACCCATCGCAAACGTGACACGCGCGTTCGTCAGCAAATTGACATGCGTGGCGCCGAAGGCCGTTACCGCGATCAGCCCCGACACCAACCCGGCGGCGGCGACCCCCACTACTTTCCGCATCGCATCCGCGGCCACCAGCGGACTCTTCGCCATCTCGGCGACCGGAAGGACATAATTGTACGCCAGCGTCGTCAGGACATAGACGGCGATGCAAATACCCACCCCGATGAAAAGACTGCGGCTGATATTGCGCTGCGGATCTTTGATCTCACCCGCCACCATGTTGAGATTGTTCCACCCGTCATACGATGAAAAGGCGCCCGAGATAGCGCCCATAAACCCTACCAGCAGCAGCAGCCTCTCCGGATGAAACCCCGGGCTCGCGGTGACGAAGTTCGCCACATGCCCTTTGCCCGACAACAGGATGCCCCCGATCAGGATGACCAGCGCCAGCGTCTTCACCAGCGTCGTCACGAACTGGATGGCGTTCCCATACCGCGTGCTGAGATAGTTGACCAGGATGAGCACGACGATGATACCGCTGGTCAGCAGTTTGACGCCAAAGTTTTCAAGCGGATAAATGTCGGCGAGGTACGGGATATGCAGCCTTACCGAATGCTCGGCCTCTGCCGGCAGCCGCGGCAGGTGGACGAAAAACCCGGTATATTGCGCGCAAACGAAAGCGATCGAAGCGATCGCGGCGGTATTGATGACGGCCATTGTCGACCATCCATACAGAAAAGCGGTAAAATCGCCGTAGGCCCGCTGAAGATAGACATAGGGCCCGCCCGTCTCCGGGAACATCGTACCCAGTTCGGCATAGATCATCGCACCCAGCAGCGATACTGCGCCGCCCACCAGCCACACGACCAACAGCAGGACGGGCGATCCGAGCCTTTCCGCCATCGACGCCGGACGCATGAAGATGCCCGCGCCGATGATCCCCCCGATAACGATCGATACGGCAGACCAAAGACCGATGTTCTTTCTTAGCTGTTGAGCCATGTATTTGGAATCATCCTTCGTTTGCATCCCGGCGGCAGTCTCGACCTACCCGATCTGCCCGGCGATCATCCGGTGAAAATGGTGCGTACCCTGTTCGCGCGTGACCGAATATCGCCCATGCGTATACCAGCGCGAGCGGATACCCTTCTGCACCGACTCGACCACCTCTTCATCCTCCAGCTCCACCGCGTCCAATCCTGATCCCGCGCCTTTGTTGTACTTCTTCCTGTCGCAGAGATAAGTGTAAAAGACGACCCTCGTCTGGTTGAGCGTCACGGGTATGACCACGTTCACCGACAGGCCCCATGGGTAGAAATTGAACATCGTATTCGGAAACACGAAGAAATAGTAGGCCGCCACATTTTTGCCATAGTCGGGCGATGCGGAAGGCAATTCGAAACAGTCCTCGTCTCTCCTGGCAATACCCATCTGAAGACTGGAAAACCGGAACAGCTCGGTGGTATAGTTGCCGAAATCGATGACGGTGTTGAGGTCCGCATGAACGAACGGGATATGGAAACCCTCGAGGTAGTTTTCACAATACAGCGCCCAGTGTGCCCGAACAGCAAACGTGCGCGTCAGTTCGGGCTCAAAAACATAGTTGTCCAGCGGCAGCCACGAAAGACGCCGGGTGAGATCGCCCCAATAGAGGTCCCAACTGTCCGTCTGCGCCATCGTCGTGAACATCCATTTGCCCCAGGTCTCCAGCGGCAACTGCCGAAGGCTGTCGGCCGGCGAAGGGAAATTCTCCACCTCCCGGAACTCGGGCATGCTGCGAAACCGGCCGTCGAGCTCGAACTGCCGGCCATGATAACGACAACGCAGATGGTTGAGCCGGCAGGGTTTTTCCACAACCAGGTTGCCGCGATGCGTGCAGGCATTCGACAGGAGCCGCAGTTTCCGGTCCTGATCACTGACGAGTGCTACCGGTTCGTCCAGGTACCCATCGAGTACGGTCAGCGGCCGCGCCTGCCCCGCCCCGGCAACGGAGTCGGAGTCGCCGATGAATTGCCACGAAGGAGCGAATAGTTTTTCCTTTGCCAGCTCGAAAAGCTGCGCGTCGGCATAGAAATTCGCCGGCAGCGTACAGGCTTTGGCAATGTCGGGATCGATAAAGAACCGGGGCATTTTTCTAAGATAGGAAAGTTTGCTCACAGATGGTTCAGATCGTACCTTTGCGCGAATGTCTGAAGACCTGAAGATAGCCGCAGGCAGCAAAACCGAACGATATGCTTCGCTGCTGCCGCAGATACGGGCCCTGGTGGAAGGCGAATCCGACGGGACGGCCAACCTGGCCAACGTCGCGGCCGCGCTGAAGGAACAGTTCGGCTGGCTATGGGTTGGCTTCTACCTGGTCAGGGAAGACGTGCTCGTGGTAGGTCCCTTTCAGGGACCCGTAGCCTGTACGCGTATCCGTAAGGGAAAAGGCGTTTGTGGAACCAGTTGGGCCGAGGGCCGTACCCTGATCGTCCCCGACGTCGCAGCCTTCCCGGGCCACATCGCCTGCAGCAGCCTGTCGAGGTCGGAGATCGTTGTTCCGGTGCGCGCCGGGCAGAAAATAATCGGCGTGCTCGACGCGGACAGCACGGACCTGGACGCCTTCGATGAGGAGGACGGCCGTTGGCTCGAAGAAGTGGTCCGATATATACCGGGCATCAATGATTGAAGGACAGACACTGGCGACCGATGCTTGAATCAACTAAATTGCTAATGTTCGATATGAAAAAACAAACGCTCTTTTTGGGGTTGACCATTTTGTTCTTTACCGCTAGCGCAACGCCGCTCCAGGACGGCAAGGTCCCTCCGGCTTCCGTCATCCTGGCCAGGAAGGAGGTTCCGATCCTCTGCTATCACCAGGTACGCGACTGGAAACCCACCGATTCCAAAACCAACAAAGACTACATCATGCCGCCGGCGGACCTGAAGGCCGAGCTGAAGATGCTGCACGACAGCGGCTACCATACCATCCTGCCCGACCAGTTGTACGCCTACCTGACGAAAGGAGCGTCGCTGCCCGCGAAGCCGGTCATGCTGACCTTCGACGATACCGATGAGGATCAATTTGCCGTCGCCTGGCCGGAAATGAAAAAATACGGCTTCCGCGGCGTTTTCTTCATCATGACCATCAGTCTCAACAAGCTGCCGCACTACATGACGAAGGACCAGGTCAAAGAGCTGTACGCCGCAGGTAACGTCATCGGCAGCCACACCTGGGACCATCACAACGTAAAAAAATATGCAGGAAAGGATTGGGAGATCCAGATCGATAAACCGACCAAACAACTCGAGGCGATCACCGGCGCGCCCATCCGGTATTTCGCCTATCCCTTCGGATTATGGAATCGCCAGGCACTGCCCGAACTACGCAAGAGAGGTTTTATCGCCGCCTTTCAACTCGCGGACAAAATGGACCCGACCGATCCGCTGATGACGATACGCCGGATCATCGTAGGAGGAGGATGGAGCCTGAAGACCTTTAACACGGCTATCCACCGCGATTTTCATTGAATCACCCGCGCAGGTTTCTTCGTTTCGGGGTGGTAATAATGTTCGATGACCAGGGCGGCCGCCCCGATCAGTTCCGCATGGTACCCCAGTGTCGAGATCTCGATATGCGTATTGGCGGCGAGCCGCGGTATGCAATGCTCGTTGAGCGCCTGCTGTATCGGCGTTTGCCAGATCTTGCCGGCCGATGACCCTCGTCCGCTGAGGACGATCGTTTCCGGGTTGAGCAGATGGATCAGGATAGCGACCCCGCGACCGATTGTATAGGCCGCGTCGGACAACAGCTCCACGGCAAATTTGTCCCCTTCCTCCGCTGCCGACAAGACGGCTCTCGATGCCACGTCCACATTCTTCGCGGGAAGATGACCCGACAACGTGGTCAACCGCCCTTCGCGTATGCCCTTCTCCGCTTTGGCGACCACCTCCAGCAGGGAGGCCTCGGTCTCGAGACAGCCGCTCTTGCCGCAGGAACACAGCTTGTTGTTCGAATACAGGGGCAGGTGACTGAACTCGCCGGCAAACCCATTGTGCCCGCGAAAATATTCTCCATTAAGGATCATGCCCAGACCGATGCCCCAGCCCAGGTTGATCACCATCGTGTTCTTCCGGTTGCGCGCGGCGCCGAACCGGAACTCGGCCAGCGCGATCAACCCCGAGTCGTTCTCGAGGAACGTTTCGATACCGGTGCGCTCTTTAATGAACTGCGCGAGACTCCTATCGGCGGTCTTCAGAAAGGAATAATTGACGCCGCGTGCCGGATCGACGAAACCGGGCATCCCGATCCCGATACCCGCGATCTGCTCCGAACGAATCCCCGATTCGAGGATGAACTGGCTGATGATCTCCGCCAACCGTTCCGGCGTGGCCGTCTTGTCCGCCAGTGCGAATTCGAACTTTCCGACCGTTGTCACGAATTTCCGGTGCATGTCCATGACGACGATGCGGGTAAACAATTGGTCCATCGCGACGCTGACCACGTACAGCGATTCCGGGATGAGCGAATACATCAGCGGCCTTCGGCCCCCGGTCGACGGGGCATACCCCATCGAGAGCACATATTTTTCTTCGACCAGTTGACTGACGATCCTGGTGGCGAGGGGAAGACTGGTTTTCGTGCGATCGCTGATATCCGAACAGGACAGATTGCCGGCAAAATACAATTCTCTGATGATCCTCTTTTTGTATCGTAGGTGCTTTTCGCTCATGTGTCGCTTAAAGATAATATATATTACCGGATTTTACTATTAGTGTGGGGGGCCTTCGGAAAGGGCTCCGGCGCAGACTATGGGCCGATGCAGGATTACCAGCCGAGTGGGCCGCGGGCAGATGCAGGATCGGGCAGCCCATGCAGGATTACCGGTTGGGTGGGCCGCAGGCCGATGCAAGATTACCGGTCGGGTGGCCCTACCTGGCCGCATACGATCGTTTGAGATGTATCTTTTCCAGGACCCATTCCCCGATATGGCGGCCGGACACCTTGCCCGCCTCGATGGCAGCGCGGTAATGGATACCGCCATACAATCGTGAGATGGCCGCCTCGTTCGAGGCCTGCAGGAAAGAATCGAAATGGCGCTCCGGCAAACCGAACTCCAGTTCGGTATCGTCGGTAAATGCACAATGCTCACCGAAATACTTCGTCAGCACGATCGCCGCCACCGTCGAGATGATACTGTGTCCGCTGGTGTATTCCGGAAAAGGCGGTGTCTGGAGCACCGGCCGCCAACCCTCGCTGATGAAGGCGTCGATATAGGTCTCCGGCCGGATAACATTGCTCCGGTATTTTTCATCCCAGCAGCTGATGATGGCATCGAATATGGCGATCGAGGTGATGGTATAGGCGCTGGCCGTCTCCATCATGTCCAGGTGCCGCTGACGCGATACCGTCGATACGATCAAGACCCAGTGCCCCCCCGGGGAGATCTTTTTCGTCGAATAACCCAGGTGACCTTCCATCGTGACCGCAAACGGATTGCAATCCCAAAAATTGGCGATCGCTTTCTGCTCGTCCGTCAGACTGTTCACGGTGCGGAACACGTCGTAGGCCTGGTGATAGAACAGGCTGCCCGTATCCTTGCTGAACGGCGGTGCGCTCGCCGGTTTGAATTGTCCGGCGGAGTCCAGCGTGACGGGCCGGATACGGTTCCAGTACGGCTCGATGGCCGCCATATAGGCGGGTGGCGTGGGCAGCCATTTACCGGGCTGGCGCAGGATGCGGTACCGGGGCAGCCGGCGGGTCTCGGTGTATTGATCCTTGTCCGACCATCCGATGACAAGACCCGCTACCTTCTGCCCGTATGCCAGCGACGCATCGTACACCGGCCGGGCCGGTTTTTCGAACGACCCGATGATCGCCCTGATGGAGTCCTGCATCGCGCTATCCGAAAAGATCATCCGCCGCCCGACCAGCAGGTAGGCATAAACGGCCGCGATGCGATAGTCGATTGTCCTGCCAGGGGCGGGGATCGCCGGAAAGCTCTTCACCTGGCCATGCAACGAAGCATATATCCCGCTGTGCGCGTGCACCAGCGTTTCGTATGCGGCAATATTGCTGTAGAGATAGATCCGGCTCGCCACAGGTGGAGAAAAAATGTCGTGCACCATGATATCCGTCAGCGCCGCCTGCGCCCGCCGCAGCGGTTCGGCATCATCGCCGGGGACGTCGGGAGGCAGTTGGAGATGCGCACGATGAAGAAGGTTGGCGGCATTACCGGCGGCGGCAGAATGGTGCATTTTTTGAGTGACGCGCAGCACCTGCACCGAGTCATTGTTTTTCGCCACCACGATCAGTTTTTCCCCCGCGCGATCCGTCACTTCCACCATTCCCCGAACATCGCCGCCGATATAACAACCGGTCTCCGCATTGTCGACGGGATGCAGGTCGGGTCCCTTCATGAGCACGCCAAGGCCTGCGTCGCAACGGCCCAGTTGCGTACGGTAAGGCAAGAAATTGCCCGAGACGAGGACATCCTTTTTGCCGTCCCCATCGAAATCATCCACGACGGCGCCGAAGACCTTGGACGATTGCGCGGCGATCGGAAACGGCGAAAAAGAAAACCGCCCGTTCCCCTGATTGTACAGGATCCCCGAGGCCAGCTGATCACATTGCAGCACCGTAGCTTGCGCCAGTTTTTCCGGGGGGAAGATATCGCCGATGGTCGCATCGGCATATGCTTTATAACTATTGAATTTTTTCCTCAGCGATACGATCTGGTCCAGCAGTTCGTCGCGCGATGCCATCGGGTAGCTTTTACCCTGGATATAGTAGCAAAGGATCGGGTCCAGCGATCCGTTCCCATCGAAGTCGGATACATACAACTTCATCGGTTGCGCCGGGGACACCTTGAATGGATTGTTAAGACCGCAATTGCCGAGGATAAAATCCATTCGTCCGTCGCCGTCGATGTCGGCAGGCGTAATAGAAGACCACATGCCATGCAGATGGCTGAGTCCCGCCGACTCCGAAACGTCCGATAGCCGCCCCTGGTCATTGCGGAAAAGGAGCACCGGCATCCAGTCGCCGGCGATCAGGAGATCCGGATACGCCGCATCATCGACCGTCGTCCAGACCGCCGCTTTCACCATTCCGGGCAGCCGCAACGCCGGCGCTGCAGCATCGGTGACATCCGTTAAGCGAACAGCCCCGTCTTTGGAATCGTTGTGCAGAAGCCAACTGCGGGAAGGCAATGGGAACGAACCCGGTACCCCGCGACCCCCGATGAACAAATCCATCCTTCCATCGTGATCGAAATCTCCGGCCGCAATCGCGAACTTGCTGCTCGTCATTACCGGCAACGCTCCGGGCGGAGCCGGGCTGAAGTTTCCCTTTCCGTCATTGATATAGAGATGGTCCTGGTAGCCCGGGCCTTCGGAATATTCGTTTCCCCCGCTGACCACATACAGGTCCATATCGCCGTCTCCATCCGCATCGAAGAACAGCGCATTCACCTGTTCTGCGACAGAATCGGCAACCCAGGGCTGCGACGATGCCGGCACAAAATGCCCATCCCCTGTTTGCAGGTACAACTGACCTCCCTGCCCGATGGCGCCGCCCAAAAAAATATCCTCGAGCCCGTCGCCGTTCACATCAGCCTTTGCCAATGCGGGCCCTTCGCGCGACAACTGGTAAGGCAGCAAAGGCTCGTCCTTGAAATCGATAAAATCATTCTCCCGATGCCGGAAGGACAGGCCGGCCGTTGCACTTACGTCGGTGAACAACCGCCTTGCTGATCCGGGGGCGCCCGATTTCGCGGGTTCGGCGGGCGTGGATCTCGCGGTTTCATTCTCGCGGACATCGAGTGTGCCATCGGCCTCGGGACGCTCGATCACCGTAACGCTGTCATCCGGCCAGGTGATCGTAATGCGGCTCGCGATCAGTGCTGAAGGCCATCCGAAAAAAAGTTCGGGGGGCATGCTGGACTGGAATCCCCGCACGGGGTAAAGTTCTCCGTATTGTCTGGCGCCGTCACTGGTGGTCAGCGTGGCCTTCGCGCCAAAGGCCATCGTATTGAGCCCTCTGCCCCTGAGCCGCAGGCGGATAAAATGATTCTTTTTCAGCTCGCTCTCGTTGTTCCGGTAGACTATCACCGGTTCATTGTTCGTACAGACGATCAGGTCCAGGTCGCCGTCGTTGTCCAGGTCGGCGTACGCGGCGGCGTTTGACACGGCGGGGTGATAGATCCCCCACCCTTTCGTGCTGTTCGTGAAGGTCAGATCGCCGTTATTGCGGAAGATATAGCTGCTGACTTTATTGGACGGCATTTTCTTTACCAGGTCGTAAGTCTTGAAATTCGTGCGCCCGTCGCGCGCCGCGGCGAGCTGCGCGTCCGGGACCGTGTACTTCAAAAAGTCGAGATCGGTATAATCCCTGAGGTAGCCGTTGCTGACGAACAGGTCCTTCCTTCCGTCGTTGTCGAAATCGGCAAACAAAGGTGACCAACTCCAGTCCGTATTCGAAACGCCGGCAAGCTGACCGATCTCCGAAAACCGCAGATGGCCTTCGCCGTCGAGTCCCTCGTTCAGATGCAGCATATTGCGCATCTGCTGATGGTAATACCCGCTGTCCAGCAGCAGATGGTACTCATCGTATTCATCGGGGCCTTTCAGCAATTTTTGGCGGTGGTTGTCCTCCGGCAGCATGTCCAGTGTCATCACGTCGGGGCGGCCGTCGTTGTTATAATCGGCGATGTCCAGCCCCATCGAGTATTTGGAGATGTGCGTGAACGATCGTTCCAGCGACTCGGTAAAGGTCCCGTCGTGATTGTTGATATAAAAACAGTCCCGCTCGGTATAGTCGCTCGTCGTGTAAATATCCGGCCAACCGTCGCCGTTGACGTCGCTGACGACGACACCGAGTCCGAAGTTCAAGGGATTGTTGATGATCCCTGCCTTGAGTGTGACGTCGGTGAAATGGATATGCCCTTGTTGATCCCTGTCCTGCCGGAACAACCGGTTACCGAAGTGCATGTCGGGGGTCGCCCGCGTCTGACGGGTATTGAGATAGGGGTTATAGGTGTGATTGGAATGATTGAGAAGGAACATGTCAAGGTCGCCGTCCTTGTCATAATCGAAGAACACCGCCTGTGTAGACTGGGTCCCGGGTGCATCCAGCCCGTATTCCCTGGCCATATCCTTATAAACGGGAACGCCGTTTCGGATCCCCTGGCAGATGAACAGCTGGTTGCTCAATTCCGTCGAGTCGTCGTATTTGCCGCCGTGACAAATATAAATGTCCAGCAGGCCGTCGCCGTTCACATCGGCGATGCTGACGCCCGTGCTCCAGGTGCCGTTGCCCGCGATATGCGCCTGCCGCGTTACGTCCTCAAATTTGAAAGCTCCTTTGTTGAGCAATAATTTATCGGGGCAGGTGTTGCCGGAAAAAAGATATCGTCCAATCCGTCGCCATTGAGATCGGCGATCCCGATGCCAGCACCGTTGTAGAGGTATTCGTAGCTGAAAACGTTGAGCGAATCGTCTTCCCGGATATTGTTTGAAAACGATATCCCGGTCTGTTTTTCGTTGAGTAGCGAGAACAGCGCGGTGTCGCTTTTTTGTGCCCTGGCGAACAATGGAACGGCGACCAGCGCGGCGCCAAGCATTCCGGCCGCGAGCAGTCCGGCAGCGAACAGCCGAACGGCCGCCAACCATATCGGAAGCGGATTTTTCATGGCAGATCGATGTTTTCGTCTCCTTCCTTATAAGGTAAAAAACCCATCATGAGGGTCATCATTTCATCGGTGGTCTTCATATCGCCCATCGAAAAAACGTTTTTGGGCGGGTTATTCGGGTTGAACGGATTGTCTGCCGTGTTGTCATACGTGCCTTCGATGTGGATGACCGATCCCTTGACGACCTTTATCGGATGGCGGAACCAGTAGATCTCCTGCCAGCGGAAGTCCCAGTCGGGAATATGCACCAGGCGGATCGTGTCGCCTGCCGGCGTGGTGATATAGGCCTTGAACGCTTTGCCCAGCAGATGCATATGCGGCCAGACGTAGAGTAAGGACTGGTCCTGGCTTGGATTGGTAACTTCGAGGTGAAACGTCTGTACCTGGCCTGCCTTTATATAGAAGATGGGCTCGATCTGGTTCTCCCCGATGCCGCCCGAGCCAAAACTTACTACCTTCATAACGCGGGTGACCGGGGTTTTTTTGAAAAAGAGATTGACGCCGCAAATTGCAGTTTCGTCGACGGCGGAAGGGGCGAAGTGTACGGTCAGCAGGATAACCCCGCGTCGCGGCATCACCCATCCGAATTCCATCGGGAAATGTTCATAGCTGGTGCCGGGAATCCAGCCGCCATAGTAGGCAATGGTCTTACGGTAGGGTTGGTATTGATCGAATTTCCGGCGGTCGTCGTCAGTCAGGTTGAGCAGCGCGTCGGTGTGGTAGATATCGATAGTCGTGTCGGGCACCGAATGGATAGCATAGTTCGCGTGGTGGATCAACTTTTTGTTGTTGCAGAAGAACTCGATGGCTTCGACATTGGCCGAGTCCTTCAGCTCGAAGGGAATCTTGAAGATGACATAGCGTTCGATATTGTCGCCGATCACGCGAAAACTGTCTTTTGCTCTCAGGACCAGGTCGGGTTTGCGAAAATAACTCGTGCCGGGGATGGAAGCCTCTTCCAGCCCGGCCGTATCGGGACCGTCGCCGCGGGGGGCTTTGTTGTCGATCCATTGCAGCAGCAGTGCTTTTTCTTTATCGGTCAGCGACCGGTCATTGGCAAAATGGACGTAATTGTTGTCGGCTTTCCAGGGCGGCATATACCTTTTTTGCACAACTTCCCGGATGAAGGATATCCTTTTGGCGACGTCCGCATAAGTGATAAGGGAAAAGGGACCCGTCTGCCCGGGTTTGTGGCAGGTTGCGCATTTGGCGCGGATGATAGGGGCTACGTCGGCGAAAGTCGGGTGCGAAGTCTGGGCGAAGGACGCCATGGGTCCGGTAAGGGTCAGGAGAAAGGCGATATTCCGAAAAATTCGTTTCATTTCAGTAGTCGTTGATCAGGCAGCCGACGGGTTTGTTATAGGGAACACGGACAGGTTGGTGCGCCAGCGATTGATCGATGGCGTCCCGCAGGTAAAAAACGGTAGGCCGGGCGCTCTGCTTGCCCAGTTCTTTTATCCAGTTATCGATCGAGCCGTGATAGATTACTTGCTTATCCGGTCCGAGGAGAAACACTTCGGGCGTAACAGTCGCCTTTAAAGACGTGGATAATGACTTGGCCGAATCGATGTATACGGGAAAGCCGATATGGTATTTTTGGGCAAATGCATTGACTTCGCCGGCGGTATAAGCTTTTCCCGGTACGACACCCGTGAACTGAACCTTCCCGGCGTATTTTTTGCACATCGCGTTCAACGGCAGGGAATAGTTCTGGCAAAGGGGACACTCGGGTGAAAAAAAGATCACGACCCGTAAAGGAGCGGGACGCGGTTGGGCGGATGCTCCAGGCAATACCAGCGCGAACGACACGAACAGCGACAAAAGCAATTTCTTCATGTTACTGATTTCAGTTCTTAAAATTAAAAAACTCCGGGCCGATAACAGCCCGGAGTTCGAGATATTTTGCGATAGGCTAAGGCGCGTCCCACCAGACACGGCCTGTGAAATCGTTGGGTCCGGAACCCCAATTGCCGTCGGAGGTCATATTCTTGAAGGCCGCCTGCTGGTTGTCGTAGTTGCGGTCCGTCGGGAGCAGAACGCTGATTGCCGCGCGCCGGGGCAGAGACAACACCGTGCCGCTGGCTGTGAGTTGTTCCCATGCGATCGTGGAGCTCGTATTCGGGTAGCCTGTCCGCTTCCACCAGGCCCACGCCTCGCTGGGTTGACGGAAGAAGTCGAGATAGGCCTGGCAAACGATCTGGTCCAGGCCCTTTGCCGGGTTGTAAGTGACAAGGGGATTTGCCAGGTATGCCGTAATGTCAGAAGCAGCAACCTTGGTATAGCCTGCGATCCCGGCCGCCTGCGCGCGCTGGTCGTAGTAGGTAATGGAAGCCGTGACGCCTTTGTTATACCAGGTGGCGGCATCGTCGCCGGTTACCGCTCTGTAGCCGAGCTCCGCCCGGATAAAACAGTACTCGGCATAGGTCATCAGTGGGAAGAATGCAACGCCGGTGCCCGAACCGTTGCCGTCGCCTTCGTCATAGTTCGGCGCGAAAAGCCGGTGCTGCAGCTGCGAGAAAGCGCTGTCGGAATGCAGGAACAGTTGGGCATTGGGAGCAACGTCGTCCGGGCTGGTAGGGGCGCCGACATAGGTTCCGGTCCGCAGAGCGGGACGATAGAACATTTTCTCGCGCGGATCGCCCGTCAGGTTCATGAAATCGACCACGGGTTTACCCGCGCAGAATCCCACCGGGTTCCAGTTGCCAGTGCCATTGGCATAGCCAGGACCCGCATACAGTGCCCAGGTGTCGTCTGTCGAAGCCATCTGCGTCGCGTCAGCCAGGACTTCCGTCACGATCGCCTTCATCCTGGCCGCGTCACGCTTCATCAGGCGCATCGCCATTTTCAGACGAACAGCGTTGCCGATCTTCGCCCATTCAGCAGCTTCAGATGTGGCACTGCCGGTTATAGTTGCAGGAAAGAAGGGGTCTTTTGCTCCCATCGGCACCTGAGTCGCAGTCTGAGGCGTCTCCAGGACTTTTACAGCCGCCTTTATCTGTGCGTCCAGGGTATCAAACAGCACCTGCTGCCGGTCGTACACCGGAGTGAGCGTCCCGCCATAACGGGCCTGGAAGGCCTGCGTGTAGGGGATATCACCATTAATATCCGATACATAGAACGCGTAATAGGCTTTAAAGATAGCGGCAATGCTTAGCTGATAGACCCGCTTTGCCTGGTCGCCCGGTTTCATCTGGGAGACGAGGTAGGTCATGTCTGTCAGATCGGTACCGACCCTGCCATAAAAGATCTTGCTGTACCGTTCATTAAAATTGCCGGTTACCCTGGCGAAACCAGGGGTATTGCCGGCCGGGCTGGTCGTATACTGCAACCAGTTATTCTCTGCACGGTATACATCATAAAAATATTCGAAATCGTCCTGGCAACCCGCTGCCGCCGCGAGGAACTGGTCGGCAGGGTCGACTGCATACAGGGTTGTGGGGTTCAGATTGGCCTCGACGAATGCGGACTTTTTACAGGCCCCCATCGCCAGACAGGCTATCGAAAGCGATACAATATATTTTCTCTTGTTCATAATTTCAATTTTCGGTGTTAGACTTTAGAAACCTGCTTTGACACTGAACCCAAGGCTGCGGGTGTAGGGCAGACCGCCGTATTCGGCGAACCCTGCTGAATTATTGTTATAGAAGCCTTCGGGGTTGATGCCATCCTTCGCCGTCTTGTACAGATAGCCAAGATTGCGTCCGGTGACGGCTACGCGCAGCGAGCTGAATTTCACCTTTGAGTAGATGCTCGCGGGCAGGTCGTAACCAACCGTCACTTCCCTGACGGCGATCCAGGAGTTGTCGAAGGTAGAATATTCACGGATGCCGCTGGACCACTGGCTGAGGTTGCCATAATAAGCATAGGCTGGGACGGGCGTCACCAGGTTTTGCTTAACGGCGTCCGCATAGGTCATACCGCTGACGTCAACGCCCTTGATTACGATACCGTCATTGAATACGCCGTCGGGGATGATGCCGTCGTTGTGGGTGCCGGACCCGTCCGTATAAGCGATCCCGCCCGACGCAGCATCGCGGCCATGAAGCGAATTCTTGAAGGAACCGCCTGCGGAGCCGTACTGGTGGCTGGCAGATGCCATCAAACCACCGTACTTGGCGTCGACCTGGACGCTCAGATTGAAGCTCTTGTACCGGAAGGACTGTGTGGTGCTGCCCAGCCAGTTCTCCATGATCGTGCCCAACTCCTTGGTGCTGCCGTCATAGTCCTGCGAACGCAGGTAAGTATAGTATCCCCCGGTAGTTCCATAAGGAGCGAGGCCCAAGACTTTCTTGCCGGCAGCGGCGCTGTTCTTTCCGTGATAGATGCCATAGCCATA
Source organism: Puia sp. (assembly GCA_035545215.1). Classification (GTDB taxonomy): domain Bacteria; phylum Bacteroidota; class Bacteroidia; order Chitinophagales; family Chitinophagaceae; genus Puia. The sequence goes on along the minus strand of DASZYU010000213.1, from coordinate 17,757 downwards.
ACCTGTAAGGACGGTTCCATAAGGCTTGCCGGCCTCGGCCACCGCCTGCTCGTCCGCTCCGAATGCCAGTTCCAACTGGTAGGATTTGACGCCGGGTGCGAGGCTGATCACCGTGTTCCTGTTGCGGGTGAAGTTGATGGTGGAATTCCAGGTAAAATCCCTCAACTGGACCGGGGTGGCGGTCATCAGGATCTCGATTCCCTGGTTCTGGATATTGCCTGCGTTGATCGCCTGCGAGCTCGCGCCGCTCTCAACCGGGGTGTTGAGGTTCAGTATCTGATCGAAGGAATTCTTTTTGTACCAGGCCACGTCGAAGCCCAGGCGGTTGCGGAAAAAGCGGATATCCGCGCCCAATTCCAGTTCGCGGGCGCGTTCTGCCACCAGGTTGGCGTTGCCCAGGTTCGAGCCCTGGAATGTAAACAGCTGCTGGGTCGAATTGCTGGCGTTGTTGAACGTGCCGTTCGGTGCATAGAAACCGGCCGTGTTGGTATAATAGGCCTGCGGGTAGCTGCCTGACCAACCCAGACTTGCTCTCAGCTTACCAAAGGACAGAATGCTGTTTGAATTCTTGAAGGTAGGCAACTCTGTGAAGGTCCAGGCCAGACCAACCGCCGGATATGTAGCATAATCCTTACCGTGGCCGTCCCGATAGGTCAGCGAAGAGACCCAGTCATTACGAAGGGTGGCATTCGCGGTCAGCATATTTTTCCAGGTCAGGTCGGCCATCACGTAGGCGGCATCGTTGCGGTAGTCCGAATACGGTGCATCCGTATTGTTAACCGAGATGGATGCCGGGGCAACGGAATTGGTGATCGTATAGAGCCCCGGGGCCAGCAGACCGCCGTTCGTGTTCAGCTTGATCAGTTGTCCGCCGAGCCGGCGATAGGTTTCGCCCCCTGCGGATGCATTTAGCGAGAAATCCTCGCCGAAGTCCTTGGTGTAATTCAACAATCCCTGTACGCGGATATTGTTGTAGCTGCCCTTTGTCAGCGTATAGCTTCCGCCGGAGAATCCTCTTCCACTGCCGTTAACGTCTTCTTCCGAATAGAAATTGTAGGTATTAACATTGCTGCGGACGAGGGCGCTCAAGCCTGGTGCGAGCTTGATGGTCAGGTCCAGATCCGCCAGCAGGTTGTTCTCATGCTGCGTGCTGTTGTCCTGGTAATAGTTCCACATCGTGTGCGCGAGATAATACGGGTCGCCGCTGGGTCCGGTCTTTTGACCGCCGTTGACGGTATCAATATAGTTGTGCTGCCACCAGGTGATCGGCGCATTACGCGGCATAAAATAGGTAAACGCGAACAGCGGACTGAAGTTACCGCCCTGCCAGATCGGGTTCTTGATCGTGGAGATCGTATAGCTCACGCTGGCGTCCAGGTTGATGAGGCTGCCGATCTTGTGCGTAGCCCGCAGCGAGAAAGCGTCTCGCTGGAGCTTGTTGTTCGGCATGATGCTATTGTTTTGCAGATCGGATACCGAAAAACGATAGGTGCTGCCCTCGTTGCCGCCTTCGATGGCGATATTCGTATTGATGTATTTGCCCGTCTGGAAGAAATCGAGCGGGTTGTTGGCTACCCAGGGAACCATGCGACCGTCGATGTCCTTGACCATATGACCGTCGAATTTCGGGCCGAATGACTGGTTGGCGTCCGGGGTATTGTAGATACTGGCGTTCAGCGGGTCGACGATGTCGTTACCCTGAGCATCCTTATCGAAAGTGGGCTTGATGCCGCCGCCATACGTATTCTGATAGTCGGGAAGCTTGTAGGCGTGATCAAAAGATTCGGTATGCGTGAAACTTACCCCAAGGTCTTTCCGGGCCCGTCCCTTTTTGGTGGTGATCAGCAGCACACCGTTGAGCCCCCTGCTGCCGTACAGCGCCGTCGCGGCAGAGCCTTTCAATACATCGATGCTTTCGTAGTCATCGGGGTTGAGGTCCTTGATGATATTGCCGAAGTCCCGGTTTTGACCCCAGGAGTCGGCTCCTGTAGTGCCGGGTTCGATGAGGATCCCGTCGATGACAACCAGCGGCTGGGTATTGGAGCTCAAACTGGCGTTACCGCGGATACGGATCTTGGCGCTGGACGAAGGTCCGCCGGCGCCCTGGCTGATAAATACCCCTGCAACCTTGCCCTGAAGAGCGTCGACGAAATTGGCGTTATTCGCGCGGGTGATCTCGTCGCCCTTGATCTCTGTCACGGAATAAGGCACCTTCCTCAGGTTCTTCCGCTGACCGAAACCCGTCACGACTACTTCGCTGAGACTTTTCGGGTCACCATGCATAGCTACGGAAACAGTGCCGCCGGTCACTTCTACCTGCTGCGATAAGAACCCGATTCCCGAAAATACGAGGTGCTCACCCCTTTGTGCCCTGATGTTAAAATTGCCGAGGTTGTCCGTTGAGGTACCCGTTTTGGTGCCTTTGACAGTAACACTGATTCCGGAAAGGGGATTCCCAACACTATCCCTGACGGTGCCGGTCACCGGTATCCGGTCCTGGCCAAGTAGTGCCGCGCTCCACATGCAAGAAAGCATGAACAGGAGCGAATGAGCCTTTAACTTTCTCATTTACGTTGTAGTTTTGATTTAAGAAAATGCAGTTTAAATTATCTTTCGTATGGCCGTTCAATCGTTGCTCCAATGCTGTTCGGTCGTCAGTGGGCCAAGACTGTACTCGTTCCTTTCTTTATCGATCCTTTTACATAATTTTCCATTACCAGCGCGGCTGCGCCGATGAGCTCTGCATCCAAACCCAGCGACGAGATCCGTATCTCCGTGCCGGCGGCCAGCCTTGGGATACAGTGTTCGTTCAGCGCCTGCTGGATCGCGGTCTGCCAGATCTTTCCCGCCGCGGCGCCCCGGCCCCCAAGGACGATGAGCTCCGGGTTGAGGAGGTGGATCAGGATCGCGACGCCCCGGCCGATGTTGTACCCCGCCTCGGACAATAATTCTACCGCGAACTTGTCGCCTTTATCGGCGGCCGAGATCACAGCGTTCGACGCCTCGTCGAGGTTATCCTCGAGCTGAGCCTGCGTCAGCATCGTCACCCGCCCCTCGGCAATCCCTTCTTTCGCTTTTCCGACGACGACCAGAAGCGAAGCCTCCGTCTCCAGGCAACCGCTTTTCCCGCAACTGCACAACCTGTTGTTGGAGAACAGCGGCAGATGGCTGAATTCTCCGGCAAACCCGTTGGCGCCCCTGAACAGTTCGCCGTTAAGGATCAAACCAAGCCCGATGCCCCAGCCCAGGTTGATGACCATGGCACTCTTTTTCTGATAGGCCGCTCCGAAACTCAGTTCCGCCAGCGCGATCAGGCTCGAGTCGTTTTCGATATAAGTGCGGACCCCTATCTTGTCCATTATATAGTGCGTGATACTTCTTTCACCGGTGCCCAGGAAAGAATAATTGATGCCTTTCTTGAAATCGACAAAGCCCGGCATGCCGACGCCGATGCCCGCCAATTTTTCTTTTTTGATACCCGAACGATCGATGTACTCGTCGATCTTTTCGGCAAGCACCTCGAGCGCGCGCAGATTCTTTGCCAGGTGCAGTTCGAATTTTTCCGCGGTCGTGACGGGACGCCGCTGCATGTCCATGATGACGATGCGGGTGAACAACTGGTCCATCGCGACCGCGACCGTATACATCCGGTCCGCTCGCAGCGAATACATCTGAGGCCTCCTTCCTCCCGTAGAAGGAGCGTAGCCGATCTCTACGATATCGTTATCCTTGATCAATTCATTCACCATTTTAGTCGTCAAGGGTAAACTCGTCTTTATGCGGGAGCTAAGATCAGAACAGGATAAGGCATTGTCGAAATACAGCTGCTTGATAATCCTTCCTTTATAAAGCAAGTCTTTCTCACGCATATAATAGTCTGGTCGGTTCTTTGTAATTATTTAATATGAAGTTAATAAACTTTTATAAAAAAAATAAAAAGTTGTCAGATATTTTAAAAAACGAAGCCAAATCCCGAAAAAATTTGCTTTAGAAGGGAATCGGGCTGCCGAAACCGGCTAAACGCGTCCGGCGAGCCAGTCCCGGAACCAGTAACCGGAGCTTTTGATGGTGCGAAGTTGCGTGTCGAAGTCGACGTGGATCAGGCCAAAACGGGCCCTATAGCCTTCGGCCCATTCGAAATTGTCCATCAGCGTCCAGGCGAAAAGGCCCATTATATTAACGCCTTCTTTTTTAGCGCGGAGCACGGCGGCCAGGTATTGGCGATAGTAATCGATCCTCGCCTGGTCACGCACCCGGCCGTCGTCGACCTGGTCCTTGAAAGCCGCCCCGCTCTCGGTGACGATGATCTCTTTGACACCGCCATACAGCCAAAACCGTTTGAGGATACGGTAATGGCTGTCGGGATTGATCTCCCAGCCCATGGCCGTGTGCGGGACACCGCGGCTCGCCGCCCTGACCTCCGACGCCTGCACGATCGGGACCAGCGGGTTATGCCGTACCACGACCGGAAAATAATTCTGGATACCGATGAAATCGAAGTTGAATTGCATCCGCTCGGTGTACTTCCAGCTGCGATTGTGCAGCTCGAGTCGTTCCAGGAACCGGAAATCTTCGCGTGGATAGCCGCGCCCCAGCGCCGGTTCGATAAAAAGACGGTTCATCAGGATGTCGAGCCGTTTCGCCGCCGCGTGATCTTCCGGCGACTCCGTGTAAGGCAACACCTCTGAACAGGAAAAGCTGGTGCCGATGTGTGCGCCGGGCACAAGTTGTCGCAGGATCCGTCCTCCCTCCGCCTGCGCCAACGCGGCATGATGGACGGCGGGCAGGTAATTGGAAAGCCCTACCCTTCCCGGCGCATGACGACCCAGCATGTATCCGAGACTCGTAAACCCGAAGGGTTCATTCAGCACGATCCAATCCTTGACCGCCGGACCGAATTCGGTCGCGCAGAGCGTTGCCCACCGGCTGAACCACCGCAGCATCAGGTGACTGGTCCACCCGCCTTCTTTTTCCAGCGCCAGAGGCAGGTCCCAATGATAAAGCGTGACATAGGGCGTGAGCCCGAGCCGGTGACACTCTTCGATCACCCGGTGATAAAAAAGGACGCCTTCTTTGTTGACCCGGCCGACCCCTTCAGGGAGTATTCGGGCCCACGACAGCGAAAACCGGAAGACCGAAAAACCCAGCGCCTTCACGAGCAGGATATCGTCCTTGTAACGGTGATAGAAATCGCACGCGACGGATGGACGGCCCCCTCCTTTGATCCTGCCCTGACGACGCGCAAAACTGTCCCAGATCGACGGCCCCTTGCCATAGCCGTTCCACGCGCCTTCATTCTGTACTGCCGCCATGGCCACGCCCCATTGGAACCCGATGCCGAATTCGCTGGCGGTTAGTCTTTGCTGTTGGTCCATTCCGGGAGTGGGGGTTTAAAGCCGCAAATTTTGGTCAATACGGATTAAGCCTGTATTAAGATTGGGTTATCTTTTGCAAGTCCATCACAACAGCGTCTCCAGCGGCGCGCCGGCATCCGCCCAGCGCACGGAAAGATCGCGATGGAACCAGGTCAGCTGCCGTTTGGCATAATGGCGGGTATGGAGCTTGATCGCCTCCACCGCGGTTTCGAGCGTGCATTTGCCATCGAGATATTCGAATACCTCGCGGTATCCCACTGTCTGCAGCGCATTATGCGAGCGGAATGGCAACAGGTTGCTTGCCTCCTCCACCAACCCCTCCCTGATCATGACATCCACGCGGTCGTTGATCCGTTGGTGCAGTTGTCCTTTCGGCAGTTGAAGACCAATGGTTCGGATACTGAACGGACGCCCCCGCCGTTGGCTCGTCCGGAACGAAAGGATGGACTGGCCGGTGGACATGCGCACCTCGAGCGCACGCATCAGCCGCTGCGGATTGAGGATCTCGCCCGCGGCATAGAATGCAGGGTCGTATTTGCGGACCTCCTCCTGCAGCCACTCCAGACCGTGCTTCTCGTATTGAAGACGGATCGAACTGCGGATCCCCTGGTCGACCGGCGGGATCGCATCCAGCCCGTCTGTGAAGGCGCGTATATAGAGACCTGTCCCGCCCACCATCACAGCGACCGGCGACCGCCGGAAGATATCCGCCGTCCACTTCAACGCCAGCTCTTCGAAAAGCGCGGCATTGACTTCCTCCCTGATCGAATGCGAATTGATGAAATGGTGCGGTACGAGCGCGAGCTCCGCCGGGCTCGGCTTGGCAACGCCGATATTGAGCTCCCGGTAACACTGCCGGCTATCCGCGGAGATGATCTCCGTCCGGAAGTGACGCGCCAACCGGATGGCTGCTGCCGTTTTCCCGACGGCCGTCGGTCCGACGATGATGATTACGGTTGGCGTTTGCAAGGCTGGCCGGGGTTAAAGGATATCTTCTTCCGCGCCTCCTCCCTCATCGCTTTCCTCCTCCGACTCACCTTCTTCCGATTCACCCTCCTCGCCAAATCCCTCCGTTCCCTTGGTCAGATCGTATTTCTCTTCGATCTCGGTCAGCTTGTCGCCCACGAGCCCCTTCGTCCCATATTGCGAAGGCGCGATACCCTCGACCTTGACCACCGCGGGATAATCCTGCTTGCTGCCTTCCTCTTTGGAGACATTGATCAGCTCGACGAGGAACGACCAGTTCTTCACGAAATCGTATACGTAGATGAATTTTTGATTGGGATCGCGGATCTCCGAGCCGATGGTCGTGGACTCCATCAGCAGCGGTTCTTTATTCGGATAATTCTTGTCGTATCGTTCCAGCGAGATCTCGCGGCCCCGCTGCCAGTGATCATTACTGCGGTAAAAGGTGGCCTGGTGCTTGCTGTCGAATTCATAGGCTTTCAGGATCACCTGGTGCAATTGCAGAAAAGATTGTGTGTGTCGGACCGCTACATCCCGGTAAATGCTGTCATCTTCCTCCAAATAGACCCTGAATTTCAGTATGGCCATGGCTACAAGACAATTTTGAGCTCACAAGATACATAAATTCAACAACTTTGCTGCGTCTTCGGACCGCTGTCGGATGGCCGCCTTCCCCGCCCTTCGCCCGCAAAAACCGACTGTCGGCTAACTTCACAGCACGACGTCAAAATGGGATGCTTTTCTCTATCTGCGCCACGAAGACCGACTGTCCGTTTACTTCACCGCTACCAGGTGCATGTCCGCCGCAACCTTAATCATGAAGGCATGCGCCGCCGCGTAATTGTTGCCGATGACCCCGTCGAGTATCGCCTCGCGAATGGCGTTCTTGATCTCTCCGACGACCGGGCCGGGCGCCAGCCCGAAAGTTTCCATGATCATTTCGCCCGTAACTGGGGGCTGCCAGTTGCGGATCCGGTCTTTTTCCTCCACTTCCTTCAAACGCTGGCGGACGAGTTCGAAATTTTCAAGGTACCGCTTCACTTTTTGTTTGTTCTTCGAGGTGATATCCGCCTCGCAGAGCATCATGAGCGCGTCGATATCGTCCCCGGTATCGAAAAGCAGGCGGCGTATGGCCGAATCAGTTATATTCTCTTTCGTCAGGCTGATGGGACGGAGATGATACTCCACCATTTTCTGAACGAATTTCATCTTTTCGTTGAGCGGCAGCTTCAGCCGGCTGAAGATCTTCGGCACCATCCGGCTGCCGACGACCTCGTGACCGTGGAAGGTCCAGCCATGGTCCTTCTCGAACCTCTTCGTGGCAGGCTTGCCGATGTCGTGCAGGATGGCCGCCCACCGCAGCCACAGGTCATCGGTGTGATGACTGATATTGTCCAGCACCTGCAGCGTATGGTAAAAATTGTCCTTGTGCCCCATGCCATCGATATATTCGGCGCCCGACAAATCGACCATTTGGGGAAAGACGATCTTCAGCAGTCCGCTCCGGTAAAGCAGGTCCAGGCCGACGGATGGCCTTGGCGCCATCACCATTTTATTCAGCTCGTCGGTGATCCTTTCCTGCGAAACGATCCTGATCCTCGGCGCATCCGCCACGATGGCTTTCCAGGTTTCGCCGGCGATCGTAAATCCTAACTGTGCGGCAAAACGGATGCCACGCAGCATCCGCAATGGGTCATCGCTGAAGGTCTGCAAGGGTTCCAGCGGCGTCCGGATAGTCTTCGCCTCGAGATCAGCAATGCCGCCGAAGGGATCTATGAGATGGCCATAGTCTTCCCTGTTCAGGCTGATGGCCATAGCATTGATCGTGAAGTCGCGACGGAGTTGGTCATCCGCCAGGGTTCCGGGTTCGACCGCCGGTTTGCGCGAAAGTTCGCGATAGCTTTCCTTTCGCGCGCCGACAAATTCGATCTCCCAGTCGCTCCATTTGATTTGCGCGGTCCCGAAGTTCTTGAAAAACGATACCGAAGGACGCGGTTCCAGCATTCCGGCAACCTCATGCGCAAGCGCAATGCCATCGCCGACGCAGACGATGTCGGCATCCTTTGTCGGCCGGCCGATCAGTTTGTCGCGAACGAAGCCGCCGATCAGGTAGGCGGGCGTGCCCAGCGTTTCGGCCGCCCGCGCGATCTTTTCAAAAACCGACAATTCCTTTGCTGTACAACGAATATCCACCGCGCGAAGTTAAAGATTGTGTGACAGACTACCACCTGTCAGGGTCTCGAGGAGTTGTATATCTTCGATCTGGTAGGCGCAATTAAAATGCCCCAGCGGGCAGGCCCTGTATCCGTGAAGCCCGCAGGGACGACAATCGAGATGTCTTTTAATCTCGACGATATGGCTATCGCCGGACAGGGGTCCAAAACCGAATGCCGGCAGGGTGGAGCAGTAAACTGCGGTGACGGACGCATCGACTGCAGAAGCGAAATGCATCGGGGCCGAGTCGTTAACATAGTTCATGCGCGCATCGCGCATCAACGCGGCGGATTGCAGGAAGCTCAAACGGCCGGCGAGATTGACGACCCCGTCGCGCGCCCCAACGAGCGACTCACACAACCCGCGATCCGAAGGCGCACCCAACAAAAGGATCGTATAGCGACCAGGTACCCGGCGAACAAACTCCGCCCATTTTTCCCGGGGATACTGTTTGGTGAACCAGACCGAGGCGGGCGAGATCGTTATATAACTGCCCGATTTGTACGCCGCCACCGCCGCTTCGTCCGCGGCGGTCGGGTAAAGCCGGGGTTTTGCCGCCTCTCCGTCCGTAAATGCAGCGATCAGCGCCTGGTTGCGCTGGATCTCGTGGATTGTCGGCCCGCCGATGACTGCCCCCGGTTTGACAGGCGCACTGATGACATGCGGGATCCGCCGCGTAAACCAACGGCTCATCGGGTTCTTGTCGAAGCCGATCGTCTGTTTCGCGCCGCTGCAGGCGGTGAGCAGACCCGTGGCGGCAAAACGCTGGACATTGATCACCTTGTCATAGCCGTTGCGGCGGATGCGCCGGGTCATTAACCAGAGATTTTTCAGCTTGCCTTCCCTTTTATCCCAGACCAGCACCTCATGCAGCCAGGGGTGACCCGCTAAAAGCCCCTCGTTTCCCTTCCGAACCAGAAAATCGATCTGCGCATCGGGGAACCAAGCATGCAATTTTTCGGTCAGCGCCGTAGCGAGCACGACATCGCCGATGAAAGCCGTCTGTATGACGAGGAATTTTTGCACGCGCAAATATAGGCAAATCTGCGGCGGTTGATCCGTACCTCAGGACCGGATGACCGTCGGGGCGCCGCCGGGATTCCATTTGATGATGGCCGAAGGCTCACGCGCCGTCCGGTCGTCCCGCCGGTGTTCCGCCACATAGTCTACGCCCCGGACGATGCGCGGATCGATGTCCGCAAAAAATGCGGGAGCAGGATCACCCGAAAGATTGGCCGAAGTCGAAACGATCGGTTTGCGGAATCTTTTGATCAGGTGACGACAAAACTGGTCGGCGGCGACCCTAATGGCGACCGTCCCGTCCGCATTGACCAGGTTGGACGCGAGACCGATGGCGCCTTCATAAATGACGGTCGTGGGTTTTTGCACGGTACGCAAATAGTCGAAGACCCGCGGATCCGGCTGGCTCGTGTATTGGAGGAGATCTCTTTCGTTCGCTACCAGGACGATGAGGCTCTTCGCGGCTTCCCGCTGTTTCAGCGCATATACTTTCGCAACGGCGGTTTCATCCGTCGCGTCGCAACCGATGCCCCAGATGGTATCGGTAGGATACAGGATCAGCCCGCCCGCGCGCAGCGCGGCCAGCGCGCCTTCCACATCTTTATCGAACTCCATAGTCCCAAAAATACTTGTAAGTTTGCATCCAATTCAAAAAATCAGCAATGGAATTACAACAATTGATCGCGGAAGCCTGGGCCGACCGGCAGCTGTTGAAACAAGTCAAACATGCCGATGCCGTACGCGCCGTCATCGAGGAAGTGGATAAAGGGCGCCTGCGCGTCGCTGTTCCTTCCGCCGCCGGATGGAAGGTGAACGAATGGGTGAAACAAGCCATCCTGCTCTATTTCGGCATCCAGCCGATGCAGACCTGGGAACTGGCGCCGTTCGAATTTTACGATAAGATGCTCTTGAAAAAGGATTATAAGTCGCTTGGAGTCCGCGCGGTACCGCACGCGGTAGCCCGTTTCGGCGCGTTCCTGGCGAACAATGTCGTGCTCATGCCCAGCTATGTCAACATCGGCGCGTATGTGGATGAGGGCACGATGGTCGATACCTGGGCTACAGTAGGCAGCTGCGCGCAGATCGGCAAAGGCGTCCATCTAAGCGGCGGGGTGGGGATCGGGGGAGTCCTCGAACCCCTGCAAGCTGCTCCCGTCATCATCGAGGACGGCGCTTTTCTGGGCAGCCGCAGTATCGTAGTCGAAGGCGTGATCGTCGAGAAGGAAGCCGTGCTCGGCGCCAACGTCGTCCTCACGCAATCGACGAAGATCATCGACGTGAGCGGCTCTTCGCCGGTCGAATACAAAGGCCGCGTTCCGGCGCGTTCGGTCGTCATCCCGGGCAGCTATACAAAAAAATTCCCCGCCGGAGAATACAACGTCACCTGCGCCCTGATCATCGGTCAGCGAAAACCGAGCACCGATCTCAAGACAAGTCTCAACGACGCCCTGCGCGATTTCAGCGTCGCCGTGTAAAGCGGTGAAGGCCCGGCATCACCTATTATGACGAGATACGCATCGATACGGGCAACCCGCATTTCTACTGGGGCAGTCTGCTCGTCTTCTTATGTGCGATCACGTATGCCTGCTATCTGCCGGGGGCGGGTCAACTGATCCCGTCCGTCGGCGCGGCACGATTCACGAATTGCAGCATGCTTGTCACGACCATCGCCGAGCGCATCTTCGCAGAACAGGTCATCGGGACGATCCTCGTCATCATCGGTGTGTTGCTCGTAGGATGGGAAGGCCGCCGGGCCGAGGCCGAGGCGGAGGTCGAAGCCGAAGCCGTGCACTGACCTGCATTGCCCGCGGACGCACGATCCAGCCAACATATTTTTCGCATTTTTTGGGGCGCGACGGCTTCTTTTCCTATATTTGCACCCCCAAACGGGCGCATCAGCGCCGCGCCACAGCGCCGGCCGGTAACCGATCGGGAAATGCCCAGGTGGCGAAATTGGTAGACGCACTGTTTTCAGGTAGCAGCGCCGCGAGGTGTGCTGGTTCGAATCCAGTCCTGGGCACGAAAAAGGCTTTGATAATCAACTGGTTATGAAAGCCTTTTTTATTTGCCAATTCTAACTGCTTCACACTCAGGATGCCTCTGAAGCCTCGCATTTAGGTGATAGCACCCTTTGTATTACATCGTGCGTGGCACCCCTCTAAATGAGATATTCAACAAATATTCGGGCCAGCTAGTCAAATTCATCTTCACTGACGATCGAAGTTCCTTTGGGCGCTTTGCAGTTGCATTATTGGCATTCCCCCACTAATCCCGCCCCACCGACTCAAACCATATGCGTCGATCTAATCAAATATCCCAATTTTTATTCCGATGAAAACCCTCTTTCAGGTGTAACAGAGGCTGTGGTCGTCTTTCAAGGTCAAGTAAAGCATGTAGTACCTGTTAAACTATGACTGCAGAAAATACCCTTGCCATTTCACCCGGATATTCAATCAACCGTGGGTCGCAGGCCACTCGGGCCACCTAACTGTACTTCTTTTTAGGATTTCTTGAAGTGTGAAACACTGAAACTATATGGATTGCATTTGATCTCTTGCTGAAATGGAAAGGTATCGACGGGCGCCTCGGCAATGGCTGCTTTCAGCTCCCGATATGAAGTTGTGTCAAAAGGCTGGAGAACTGGCTCGGGACCGCCCTCTGCGCGTACGGCGGCCAATACTTCCTCGTGTCGCGCTCTGGCGCGAAGAAAACTGTAGGCTTCATTGGTGGCAAGCGTAAAGATCCATTTATCGGGGGTTTCGATCTCAGCAAGCTTTGCCCGGGCCAGCCACACGCGAATAAAAGTATTTTGTATCAACTCGTCCGCAGCTGCCTCCGTTTTGGTCAGCCGGACAAGATACGTCATTATTCTCGGTGCATATGTGTGAAAAAGCTCACGAAAGGCCGACTCATCGCCTTCAGCGATGGCGGCAAAGAGTTCCCGGTCCCTGGTATGTGGCGCGGATTGGTCCAAGTCGTGAAAATAGGAACTTTTTTCTTGCCGCTGCCAAAATTGACCGCGAGCCCTTTGCGCTCACGCGCCGAGCCGATCGCTTTTTCATCCGTTCACCGCGAATTTTTCAGCGCGCGGCAGATGAACACTGTTTTCTCGTCTATATTAGCGATGTTGTGAGGTGCAGGGATCAAATTCTCGCTGGATCCGCCCTTATCCCCGCATCAATTGATCACCCGCATCGCCTTTCCGTATTGCCAATCATCGTGGATGGTCCTGGCGGTCTGCACAAATTGGGTTTTTAGCGCATCCGTCTTTGGCCCTGCCAACCAGATCTTTTGAAGGAGCTCGCTTTTTTGTGTGTCATCGTTCAACTGCCCGACAGAGGCGATCAGCGCAATCCACTGCGATTGCGTTTTGCCGGGGAGAGCAGTCAGCGTTTCATAAATGTCTTTTTGATCGAATTCGGATTCCCATCGGCTGCTGTATGCCAATATCGAGTCATACAATGCTGTCCGCAGCCACGAGCCGTTGACCGTATCCGTTTTGATAAAATTCACCAGGACTTCTTTTTTTGCATGCTCGTCGCCCAGTTGTTCGACCGCCGCCAGCCAGGCCCGGGCAACCGCTGAATCACGCAATTGTTCCCGGGTGAACGCGCGTAGCACGCCACTGACCGCGCCAAAGTTGTCGTCGCCGGCCATCAGCCGCAATAGCCCGAGCCGCTCGTCAACCGTAAGACTATCGCTTTTCAGCAACAGCCGAACATAGGGCTCTCCGGCGCCTTCGATTCGGAACCGCGACAGCTCGGCGAGCAAAGCCTTGTTTCCGCCTTTCTTCAATATCCGCTCGGGCCGGCCATCGCCAAAGAACCCCAACCGGATCATTTTTGAGAGCTGCGCCGCGATGAAGGCCGTGTCGGGACTTGTCAGATCCTTGCTCCCATCGTTCATCGTGTAACTGATCTCGCCCTGCATATTGCTTTCTGCCTTAAGCGAGGTGTCGTTCTCCCGGAAGATCAGGTATCCGCCGGGAGTCATTTCGGCGATCGACCGTTCATCGTCGCTCAGGCGAAAGCGGCCCGACCATTTCAGCTTTTCGATATAATTGTCTCCGGACACGACGATCGTTCCATCATTGGGCCCGTGGTGCCAAAGGTGCAGCTGGGGCAGACAGAGACGCACCAGGACCAAGAATAGCGCGATCAGGAAAAAAGTCAGTTTCATTCGATCAGTCTTTTGAACGTTGGCCAAAATAGTAATACGTCCCGAGCCCTGCCGCCACGCTGAAAGCCATAATGGCCAGCGAATGCAGTCCCAGCGGCTGCGTGACGGTCATAATAGTGAACCCTATGCCGATGCCCAGGAGGGTGCAGAACCATTGGAGGATCGTCCGCATCGAATTGCTTTTTTCGGGCTGCACCAGCTGACTAACGATACCCGATTCGGTTTGCTTCTCGACGATCTTGCTTTTCAGCCGATAGTCGAAATTGTAACGGATGATCCGGACAAGGAAATTGGCGATCAGGTAGACGACAAAGACCAGCGCACACGTATTCAGGATGCTAAAAAGCAGGTCCCTGGTGACCAACGGTTCTGGCTTGTCCTGCGCGTAGGTGGCCAGGCTGCCGGCCAGCAAGGTCACGAATAGAAAGGCTTTTTTCATGTTTTATTTATTTATGAGTTGAAGGATTTCTTGATACCTGCGATAGTATTTGTAGCAACGGAACAGCACTGCCACTCCGGCACAGACCGGAATGATCCACGCGGCAGGTCCCGCCATTTCCGAAAAGACCAGAACGGCCGTTTTCCGGAACAGCCACGCCGGAATCGCGGCTACGAACACAATGACCAGCGGGACGACCAGGCGGGACAACTTCCCGCGTTTCCCCACAGGCGCTGCTTCAGGCGGTGCAATTTCCAACCCTCCCATGACGGCGGCCGTCCCCGGCGGATTCAACCGCGCCATGACCGCTGTGGCAAGATCGAACGAAAATTCTGGCGCCGGCTGATCCCGGAGCGCCTTCCCCAGCCCCGCATAAACCCCCGCCTGGATACGGCATTCCACGCATTCGGAGAGATGCGCAACAGCCTCCGGCGGACAGGCCGCGGGATCAAGCGTGTATTGTTGCAGCGTCTCTTCGTTCAGATGTACTCCGCTCATAGCATTCCCTTTTTATAGTGCGACAGGGTCGTTTCCTTCAGGAGCTTCCGTGCGCGGAAAAGATAGCTTTTGACCGTGCCGCCGGGCAGACCCGTGATCAAACCGATTTCCTGGTAGCTCAGTTCCTGCTGATGATAAAGACCGATCAGCGTTTGATACAGCGGCGGCAAACGGGCGAGCTCCCGCGCGATCAGCACCCTCAGCTCCTTTTGCAGGAGTTCGCGGTCGGTTTCGTCCGCCGCCAGAAAAACCTCCCCTCCTCTTCCTTCTTCTGCGTTATCCTGCACCGGCACCATGCACAGGTCGGGCTGCTTTTTACCGAGGCGGTTCAGACAGGTATTGTACGCGATCTGACCGATCCACGTCGATAGTTTCGACTCGAATTTGAATCCTTTCAGGTGATGAAAAACTTTCAGATAGATGTCCTGCGCGACATCCTTTCTGTCTTCCTCGTTCGGGATCAGCCTGAACACGATCTGCGCCACCAATCCCTCGGTCGCCACGATGATACCGTTGAAGGCCTGCCTGTCGCCGCGGAGAACCGGTTCGACTAGCTGCCTGTCTGTTAGGTGGTGCCCTGGTGGATGGTTCACGGGAAAATTAGACCGAATGGTCTTTCAAATGTTGCAATAATTTTCGAAAATCCACGAATTAAATCTCGCTTAAAAGGCGGCCGGCGATGAGTCCCGCCCTCCTTTCCGGCGGTCCCGATGCGTATATTTACATAAAGCCCTTTTATGAAAAAATATGCACTTCTTCCGCTGATCATCGTGCTCCTCGCAGCGGCCGGCACCTCCGCCCAGACCATAGAAAAATATTGCTTTCTCAAATGCACCGGATACCTTGGCAACAAGCGCCAGCGTCTGGAAATGGAATGGGGAAAGAAAGGATCCCTTTTCTCGTTCAAAGATCCCGGCATCCTGAGCCGGCTGCAGGCCGTCGATACGTTCCGAAATTACCAGGATGCCTTTAACTACCTGGGCTCGCTCGGCTGGCAGCTCGCCATTCCGCCCTTCGCAGTGGAAAAAAGCGGCATAACCGCCAATCCGATCACCATCTTCTGTTTCCGCCGCGAGTTTTCGCGCGAGGACCTGCAGTAGGCGGAAACCTGCGACCATCGCAGGGCTTTTTTATCGCCGGTTTACCGATATCGCCCTGCTTCTATCAATCACTACCGCTACGGTGCCGGTGGCTTCCAACTACCGGAAAACACATTGACGGCAGAGGTGGAGTTACCTGTAACGGAAGGGGAAAAGATTCCACACTGCGCGCGCCACCGGCGGGCCGCTGCGCTCATGCGTCCGATCAAGAATATTCCTCGATACCCGTCGTATACTTTTCCGAAGCCAAGAACGTATCGTCGCTTGCCGCCAATGCCGGCGCAAATGCTCATCTCCGAAAGCCGTTCGGCATCCACCGGCTGATCGGGCTGACCAATCGGTTGCTGAACGAACCGGCGCAGTTCACCTGCTGTACGACCGGTGAAGCGAGATCATCGAAAGGATCAGACCCGCAAGGACGATCCCGGTCCGCAGCCAATTCATACGACTCCATTCCCTCCACACCCGTTCCAGCGTAGGGATGTCCTGGTTGCCGCTGAGAAATAAGATCGTGTTGCGCGGATAGAAATACGCAAAAGTGAAGACATCCGCCAGGATATACAGCAGCAGCGCGGCTCCCAATGTCACGCGTATATCCGGATTGCTTTTCCAGAAGAAGATCAGACATATCAATGCGATGACCTGGTTCATGGGCGAGAAGATCCTGAAATACACGGCAGGGTTAACCGTCTTGAAGTACGAACGGGTAGTCATGATCGAAGCTGGAATATCGGACCCCCAGGACCGGACATCCACGAGCGAATTGTAGAAGTTCACAAAGACGAGACCGGCGGCAATCGCAATGGATACATAGAGTAAGTACGTTTTCATTTTTTTTTTGCCCGAAAATGAAAACTTTGCGCGTCTTAAAATAGGATATATCGGCCAAAATCCCGCTGCCTTATCCCTTATGCCGGAATCCAGTACCTCTTTGGCGGTAAATATGACCACAGACCGGCCCCCTGCATTTCCGGTAGTCTTTCGGAGTAAGTCCGGCATAGCGCTTAAACTCCCTCGTGAAATGCGATTGGTCATAGAAATTGCTTTCATACGTGATTTTGGTGAAAGACAGATCGGTATAATGGACCAATTCCAGCGAATGAAGATATTTCTTATACAGCAGAGCTTCCTCCGTACACAGGCCCAACAGTTCGTTGAACTTCCTGGTGAGGTTCCGCCGGGACGAACAGAATCGCTCCGATAACCGGGCCACAGACAGATCGTCCATCGGTCCTCCGAAAAATCCTCCGATGGCTTTATCCAGCTCTCGCGGCGTCCGGTAGACCCGCCGGACCCAATTGCCGATGAGGGCGATCCGCTGCCCAAAAGGGATAGCATATAGTTGGTGCCACAACTGATTGAAAATAGGATCCAACAATGCCAGGTCGACGGTCTGATCGATAAACGCTCCCGAAGGCGCGGACAACAGCGGGCGGACGATATGCGGGTGCAGCCGCAGCCCGAAAAATGCGTGATGCGAAGAATGATCCAGAATGACCGGATAGGTATTGATCCCACTGACAAAACAGCGCGGAAGCGCACTCTTTTCCCTTTCTTCCACGCCGTACGTGATGATATCCCCCGAGAAATTGAAGATGATCTCGACACATCCCTTCGGTATGATCATCTCCCTGTCATAATCCGGCACACCGGTCGATTGCCAGGCCAGCAATACGGAATCCTCGGGGAAGCGCTTATGGTCGACGAAAGCCCTTTCCATGGAACCGGAAGATACGGAATTGTTCCGGTGGCGGCAACTCCTGAAGCAGTGACAGGCCAAAAGCGACGACCTATACAGCCGCCCTATGAAGACATTCCTCGGCGCACTGCCGGCAGACGGTTGCGCATTCCCGGCAATGCGGATTGTCATGCTTAGAATAGATCGAGGCGCAACGCAGACATACGTCGATACACCGTTGATAATCGTCGTAGTTCATGACAAAGATTTTGGTGCAGGAACACTATC
>DASZYU010000212.1:0-9104 GCA_035545215.1 Puia sp. | reverse complement strand
ATTCGTCGACCTTCATTCGATGCGACAGGTCTACTACTATGCGGTGCGCGCCGTCTCACCCGGCGTCTATCGTATGGGCCCCGTCAGCGCCGATGCGATGTACAACGGCGAATACCATTCCTACAACGGCGCGGGCACGATCCGCATTACGCAATAGGCGTGGTCAGACCGGCCGGCGCATGCGCGCCGGCCGTTTCTCGTTGCACATTAAAAGAACGGCGGGAAATTCATCAGGAACTCCTCGATCTCCTCCTTCGTTACCGACGGATGTATCGCCTCGAGCTTTACCTGTCCTTCCTGCGCGTCATAGAACGCCGCATACCGTTGATTCGAAACATGCAGCTGGTACCGGGTTGTATCCGCCTGCATCGCATATTGCTGACACAGGCGATTGATGATGATCGCGGCCTGCTCCTGATCCTTCACGGGGATCGTTTTTATCGTTGTCGACATATTTTTTGATAAGGCATTTTCTGTATCCTATTCTACCACCTGCGGGACGATCTTTCCTCGGGACGGGCCCCCTTCGCTCAACCGTTGGGCGTCCCCGGCATCCTTCCATATAGCCGACTCCGCGTATCCCTTTGCCCTGACGGCTTCCGGGTCCTGGATGCCTACGGTGTCTCATGATCGCATATTTTTCCTGTAGCCTGCAATTTCCGGACCCGTGCAAAAGCCTCCTTTCAGCCTGATTTTCTATAGGTAAAGTGTTATTCACGACGATTTCTTATGGAATATTCGTGTAAAAGGCTATTTTTATCTCCCGAACCGGAAAGATCCCGATTGGGGCCATCGGTTCAATTAAATACATATTTTTTATCCGAGTAATTTTACCTCTTAAATCTATATGGCATGAAGCTTTTTGTAGCAGGTCTGCCCAGCGATTTTGACGATACAGACCTGAAAGAAATGTTTGAATTGTACGGCACGGTGAATTTTGCAAAAGTGGTGATGGATCGGGAGACGGGGAAGAGTAAAGGCTTCGGCTTTGTGGATATGCCCGATGAAACCGAGGCCCGGGGGGCGATCGAAACGCTGGACAACGCATCCATCCGCGGGAAGAAAATGGCCGTGAAGGAAGCCGATGAATCCGGTCGCGGCGGTGGCCAGGGGGGTGGCGACAGGGGCGATCGCGGTGGCGGTGGCGGATATCGTCCGGGCGGCGGTGGCGGCGGCTATCGCGGCGGCGGAGACCGTGGTGGTGGCGGCGGTTATCGGGGCGGCGGCGACCGCGGCGGTGGCGGCGGTTATCGCGGCGGTGGCGACCGTGGCGGCGGCGGCGGCTATCGTGGCGGCGGCGACCGCGGCGATCGTGGCGGCGGCTATGGCGGCGGCGACCGGGGAAGAAGATATTGATGGATCGGGGCGCCCTGCGCTCCCCATCTTTATTCCCGTTGTCTCAACAGCCGGTAAACAGGATAACGCATATGGGCCGGCTCGTAATAAGGCGAATGCCGGTAAACGAAATTCAGCTGCTGCGATGCACTTCGCGCAAAGGCGGCATCCGCCTTTTTCTTTTCCTCCAGCTCCCGGCGCACTTCCGGATGGTCCTTTAACCATTGTTCGGCAACGTCCTCCCATCGGTAGGCGCTGTATCCCTCTTTCTGCTGTAGAATGGCATCGAAGAAATTCCAGGCAAAATACGAATCCTCACCCGTGGGTTCCAGCATCTCGACCAGGAAGCGTCTCGCCGGTTGGTCGGTGGGTATCATATAATCGCCTTTCAGCAGCCGGATGGACTCCCTGTCGGCAGTGACTTTGATGGCAGTGTTCTTGTGGTGTTTCTCATAAGCGCGCGCGGAAGATTTACAATCTGCTATATGATACACCTCTACCCCGACCGTCGAATCCTGCGTCAGCCTCCGCATGCGCACGCCGTTCAGGGCTAACAGGTCGACCACATCATGCCAGCCCTGGGGGATCAGATAGGCCTGCGGCACCGTGACCGAGGCGTCGCTGACGAAATAATCATAAAACCTCACCTGCTTTTCAAACGGCTTGCCATGGTCATAATAAAGCCGGGGCAAACCGGTGACGGCGCTGGGCTTCGTCAACGCCTCGTAACCTTTGAAAGAGATCAGGTCCCAGCGCGTCGTGTCCACTGTCCAGTCCAGGGAAAGACGCGTACTGTCCAGGTCGGCGGCGATATCGTGCTTTCTTTTTTCCAGCAATTGGCCCGCATGCCGCGACGCTTCGCCGATCATCGAACGCATCAGTTCATAGGTCGCGACGACCCTGTCGTGAAACGGTTTGAGCATGTGCGTCTCCGGCATGAAAGCGATCGTATGGAACAGCGTCGCATAACCGCTCGAATACCTCGGCTCATCATAAAACCCGTTCCATCCGCGCTCGGGGTTACCTTCCTCGAATTCAACGTACGGCGTCATCGGCCAGCCTTTTTTTTGCATGTCCCCGAAAAGCGCGGGTCCATACACCCCGTGCAGAAAATCGCCCAGCTCCCCGCCGAGCTTGTTCCACTGCGTGGCCAGCAAGGTCATTGTATACTGATAATCGGCGCCGTCGCTGACATGGTTGTCGATCTGTATGTCCGGGTCCACCCAATGAAAGATCTGCACGAAAGACCGGGCGTTCCGGCTGTCGTTCTTGGTGAAATCGCGGTTGAGGTCGAGGTTCTGGGCGTTGCCCCGGAACCCGTAGCTTTCCGGCCCGTTTTGATTGACCCGCGAGAAAGACGTCCTGTTCAGCGCTCCGCCGATGTTGTATAAAGGTATCACCGCCAGCGCGATATTGTCCGGCAGATGGATCTTCCCCGTTACGACGTCACGCAGCAACAGCATGCTCGCGTCCACGCCGTCGGGTTCTCCGGGATGGATGCCGTTATTGATCAGCAGGACCACCTTATTTTGGGCATGCCATACTGCGGGATCGGCCGTGCGGTCGTTCGAGTACAACAGCACGTGATACGGATAACCCGCATCGCTCATCCCCATGACCCGGACCGATAGGGCAGGGGACAGTTTATCCAGCTGCTGATAAAAACCGACACATTCCGCGTAGGTCGCCGTCTGTTTCCCCCCGGATCGTTCAAAGGGCGTCAGCAACGCGCCGGGCGCGCCCGCGCCCGGCGCCACCCGTTTCGCCGGAACGGCATTTTGCGCATTCCCGCGCAGGGCCGCCAGGAGAGACAGCAGCCAGAAAAGTTTACCCATGACTGTTTATTTCGCGCGGTAAAGATAAGAGTAGCGATTTTAATCGCTATCTTTAATTACCTGCCTCGATCCATCCCCCTGTTTGTGTTTGAAAACATGTGTTCCCGACAGACCATTGTCATCTTTAACACTCAAACGATAAACCATGGAACAAACCAACACAACCGCCGCACCGGCGCCGCAGGGCTTCAATTGGAGAGACTATTTTTCCTTCCGCTCGCTGATCACTTTGCAGATCATCCAGATCGTCTACATCGTCATCGCCGTGCTGATCACGCTCGCATCGCTGGCCACCATGTTCGGCGGCAGCAGGAGCGGGGATTTCGGCGGCGGCTATGGCCCGATGAGCATGTTTACGGGGGGCGGCTTCATCGGGGGCCTGATCATGCTGATCTGCGGAAACATCGGCTGGAGGATGTGGTGCGAGCTCATCATCGTCTTTTTCCGGATCAACAAGACCTTGAACAATATCGAGGTGAACGGCAAGATCTAAATAAAAAAAGCCCCGCGATGGGGCTTTTTTTTATCCGGTCCGGATAATCTATTTTGCGGCGGCCAGGGTGTTCACCTTGCGCGCCAGTTTGCTCTTCAGATTGGCAGCCTTGTTCTTATGGATGACGCCTTTCTTCGCCAGTTTGTCGATCATCGAGGCGACGTCGGGCATTTGCTCGCCGGCAGCCTTCGCTTCCTTGTTCGCCCGCAGGTCCCGGATCGCATTGCGGGTCGTCTTGCCATAATAGCGGTTGCGGTCCCTGCGCTTATTGGCTTGCCTTACGTCTTTTTTGGTTGCCTTATGATTTGCCATTAAAACGAGATTTTTATGCTTTTTAGGACGGCAAAGGTAGCGCCGATCGCCGGAAATACCAAAAATTATTTGATCCTCCGCTGCCCCGACCCCCCCTGCACGGCCCCCATCCGATCCGGCATTCGGCCAGCGCGATCCGGCACAGGTCTCTGCCCCGACCCCCCCTGCACGGCCCCGCTCCGATCCCTCATACGTCCCAGCTCCACTGCTAAATAATTAGTGAAATCCATTAAAATCCTACAGGGCCTTCCCCAAATTTAACCGATATTTGTAACCCTATTTCAAGCCAAGGTGAGCCTTTCCATCACCGGCCGGCCCATCATCAAACAAGGACTTTCCATGAAAGACTTTTCTTTTATAACTAATTCTCATCCAAGCTATATCGAGGGACTTTACCAGGACTACGTGAAGGATCCCGAAGCCGTGGACCCGGACTTCCGGAAATTTTTTGAAGGTTTCGACTTTGCAGTCACCCAGGGCCGTCCGGGCGCGCTCAATGGCAACGGCGCCGCTGCCGCCAACGGTGTGGCCGCGGCTGCGAACGGGGCTGCCGCGAAGGAGACTTACGCTGCGGCTGCGACCGGCAAAATGACTACCGCCGACGGCGTCGACTGGAAAAAAGAGCTGGGCGCCTACCGGCTGATCCTCGGATACCGCAATAAAGGCCATCTCCTGGCCAAAACCAACCCGATCCGGCCGCGCAAAGACCGCGGGGCCAATCTGGACCTGGCATTTTTTGGCTTTACGGACGAAGACCTCGACAAGAATTTCTTCGCCGGCAACCTCATCGGGCTGGGCACCACGACGCTGCGCTCCATCCTGACCCATCTCCAGAAATGCTATGCCGGTCATGTCGGCATCGAATTCAAATACATCAGCGACCAGAAACAGATCGACTGGCTGACCAATGAGATGGAAAAGAAGTTCCTCGAACCGCTGCCGCTGACCAAACAACGCCGGATACTCGAAAAACTGAACCAGGGTGTCATGTTCGAGAAATTCCTGCACACCAAATACATCGGCCAGAAACGTTTCTCGCTCGAAGGCGGCGAAGCCTCGATCGCGGCGCTCGACACCATTATCAATACCGCTGCCGAAAATACCGTCCAGGAAGTCGTCATCGGCATGGCCCACCGCGGCCGCCTGAACGTCCTGGCCAACATCATGGGCAAGACCTATGAACAGATCTTCAGCGAATTCGAAGGCACGGCCAAACTCGATCAGACGATGGGCAGCGGCGACGTGAAATACCATATGGGCTATGGCAGCGACGTCCAGACCGACACCGGCAAGACGGTTCACCTGAAGCTTATGCCCAACCCTTCGCACCTCGAAGCCGTCGATCCGCTGGTGGTCGGTTTTGCGCGCTGCAAGGCGGATGTGCTGTATCAGAGCGATTACGACAAGATCCTCCCCGTACTGATCCACGGCGATGCCTCGATCGCGGGCCAGGGCATCGTCTACGAAGTGCTCCAGATGAGCAGCCTCAAAGGCTACGACACCGGCGGCACCATGCATTTCGTCATCAATAACCAGATCGGTTTTACCACCGATTTCGACGATGCCCGCAGTTCGGACTATTGCACTTCGCTGGCCGCAGCCATCCAGGCTCCGGTATTGCATGTCAATGGAGACGACGCGGAGGCCGTGGTCAAATGCGCCGAGATCGCCACCCGTTACCGGCAGGAATTCCATTCGGATATTTTCATCGATATGGTTTGCTATCGCCGTCATGGGCACAACGAAGGAGACGACCCGAAGTTCACGCAGCCGCACATGTATGCGCTCATCGACCAGCATCCCAATCCCCGCGAAGTATATACGCAACACCTCCTCGACAACGGCGAGGCCGACGCGAAAGACCTGGCCCGCGAGATGGAAAAGAAATTCTGGGGCGACCTGCAGGAAAGACTCGACGAGGTCAAACAAAACCCGCTGCCGTACACCTATCAGCAACCCGAATTGTGGTGGCGGAGCCTCCGCAAATCGACACCCGCGGATTTCGACCAGTCCCCGCTTACCGCCATCTCCGAGGCGGATTTCAAAAAGATCTTCGACGCCATCATGACGTGGCCGGCGAACTTCAAACCGCTGCGCAAGGTCGAAAAACTGCTTCACGACAAGATCAAACTGTTCAACGAGGAAGGCAAAGTGGACTGGGCGACGGGCGAATTGCTTGCCTACGGGAGCCTGCTCCTCGAGGGGAAGGACGTTCGGATGAGCGGACAGGACGTTCAGCGGGGTACGTTTTCGCACCGTCACGCGGTCCTGCGCGACGAGAATACCGACGAGCAATACAACCGGCTAAGCCGGCTTCCCGATGCAAAGGGGCAATTCCGGATCTATAACTCGCTGCTCAGCGAATATGGCGTGCTGGGTTTCGAATACGGTTATGCCCTGGCCAATCCCAACGCGCTCGTGCTTTGGGAGGCGCAGTTCGGCGACTTCAGCAATGGCGCCCAAACCGTGATCGACCAGTTCATCGCCGCAGCCGAACAGAAATGGGCCCGCATGAATGGCATTTCCCTCCTTCTGCCGCATGGCTACGAGGGCCAGGGACCCGAACACAGCAGTGCGCGGATGGAACGCTTTCTGCAGCTGTGTGCCGAATACAACATGGTCGTGACCGACATTACTACATCTGCCAATCTTTTCCACGCCTTCCGGCGTCAGCTGACCTGGCCGTTCCGCAAACCGCTCGTCAATTTCTCGCCGAAGGCCAACCTGCGTCATCCGGGTACCTACTCGCCAATGAGCGATTTCACACGCGGAGGCTTCCGGGAGGTCATCGACGACTCCTTCGCCGATCAGCCCGAACGCGTAAAGAAAGTCTTGTTCTGCTCGGGGAAGGTCTACTTCGACCTGGCAGAACGACAGCAAAAAGAGAACCGCAGGGACGTGGCTATCATACGTCTCGAACAGCTGTATCCGCTGCCCGTTCAGCAACTCGATGCCCTGTACCGGAAATACAGCCACGCGGCGACCTGGTTCTGGGTGCAGGAAGAGCCGCTCAACATGGGCGCCGCATCCTTCCTGCAGATGAACCTCAAATCGATTAATTACGGCGTGATCAGCCGCCAACCCAGCGCCGCGACCGCCAGCGGGTATTCCAAAGTGCACGCACAGGAACAGTCGGAGATCATCGAAACGGCTTTCAGCATCTGACGATGACCATAAAACAGTAACACAACCCAAAAAATCAAGCGAGCTACAATGATTGATATAAAAGTTCCGGCAGTAGGTGAGTCCATCAGCGAAGTAACATTGGTGAAATGGCTCAAACAGGAAGGTCAGTATGTCGAACGCGATGAAGTGATTGCAGAACTCGAAAGCGAGAAGGCCACCTTCGAGGTCAATGCCGAAAAGGCCGGCGTGCTCAAGACCGTCGGCAAGGAAGGCGATACCCTGAAGATCGGTGACGTAGTGGCCCGGATCGATGAGGCCGCTGCCCGTCCCGAAGGACACGGCGGATCCGCACCCGCCGCCCCGGCCGCAAGCGCCAACGGAAAGCATACGGCGCAACCGCAACAAACCGAGGGTCAGCAACCCCAACAAACATCGCAGCAGGAAATGTCCTCGCATGTTCACCCATCGGTGGTGCCCGCGCCGCACCCGATGGCGGCATCCGCAGAACAACCGAAAGCCACCCCCGTAGCCGCGGCTATCATCTCGGACAAAAAGATCGACGCGGGCTCTATCACCCCCACCGGGACGCGCGGAAAAATCGTCAAGAACGATGTCCTCGGCGCCCTGGCCAACCCCGGGCGCAGTCTCGGCGGCGCTCTTTTCTCGCGCAAGGATCGCCGGGAAAAGATGAGCAATCTGCGCAAGACCGTTTCCCGCCGTCTCGTTGAAGCAAAGAATACCACGGCCATGCTCACGACGTTCAACGAAGTGGACATGAGCGCCGTCATGGGACTCCGCGCCAAATACAAGGACAAATTCAAGGAAAAACACGGCGTCAATCTGGGCTTCATGAGCTTTTTCACGAAAGCCACCTGCTACGCCTTGCAGGAATGGCCCGCCGTCAATGCCTACATCGACGGCGATGAGCTCGTCTACCACGATTATTGCGACATCTCGATCGCGGTTTCAGCCCCCAAGGGCCTCGTTGTGCCGGTCATCCGGAACGCCGAAAGCCTTTCCATGGCGGAGATCGAAAAAAAGGTCGTCGAACTGGCCACCAGGGCGCGCGATAACAAGCTCAGCATGGAAGAAATGCAGGGCGGCACCTTTACCATCACGAACGGCGGCGTCTTCGGCAGCCTGATGTCCACGCCGATCATCAATATCCCGCAGTCCGCCATCCTGGGCATGCACAAGATCGAAGACCGTGCGGTGGTCGTCGCAGGACAGATCGTCGTACGACCCATGATGTACCTGGCCGTCAGCTATGACCATCGCATCATCGATGGCCGCGAGTCGGTCAGCTTCCTCGTCCGCATCAAGGAGTTGCTGGAGAACCCCGATCAATTGCTGTTTGGTAAAGACCCGCTGAAGGCGCTCCTCGAATTGTAGCCGTCGTTGCAGGTATCACCGCCGTCGCCCATTCTTCATTGCATTCTTCATGAGATTCGATAACCAGCTGCGTCACGCCGGGGAGATCATCGAAGCCTACGCCGGCGAAGTTCCGCTGCATGTCTGGCTAAGGGATTTCTTCCGCGCCAACAAGCAAATGGGCGCGCGCGACCGCAGGTTGCTCAGCACGCTTTCCTACGGCTTTTACCGGCTGGGCCATTCGCTTGCTTCGCATCCCATCGCCGACCGGTTGCTCGCCGGCCTTTTCCTTTGCAACGACGCACCCAGCGAACTGCTGCGTCATTTCCAGCCGGAATGGGATCCCACCGCGCCGCTCGCCGAAAAGATCGCCTTCTTCCGGCAGCAGCCCGAAGGCTCGGATTTTCGCGTTGCCGATATCTTCCCCTGGCGGTCCGAACTCTCACCCGGCATCGACCACGAAGCGTTTTGCCTTTCCTTCCTCCGCCAGCCCGACCTTTTTCTCCGCATCCGGCCCGGTCATCGCGACGCCGTTCTGGACAGACTGCAACAGGTGCCGCACGAATTCCTTCCGCCCTCAGCCATCCGCCTCCCCAACGGCTTCGCCGTCGAAACCTATTTCACGCCCGACC
>DASZYU010000211.1:0-3159 GCA_035545215.1 Puia sp. | reverse complement strand
TTCCACGTCGAAGATGAGGTTTTCGAACGCCGAACCGCCGGGCCCGCGTTGCTGGTCATAGGCAAGGTAGGCAGGAATATACAGTGTTCCCTTCCCTCCCTGTTTGAATTTCCGCAATGCATCGTCCCAACCCGGAATGATCTGGCCGGCGCCGACGACAAATTTTAAGGGGGCATTGCCCGGACCGGTCATATTCGACTGGAGGATCTTGCCCGAGGGCATGGCTTTGAGCGTGTAGCGGACAGCGACTTCTTTGCCAGAGTCCACCTGCGGTCCGTTACCCTCGGCCTGGATGACATAAAAGGTGCCTTTTTCCGTCTTCTGGGCCTGGATATTGTTTTTGCTCAGATAGCCTTCGATCTGGGAAACCTCCCTGGTCTTTTGTTTGGCCATCTCCTGGTCCCTGTCGGTTTTGAGCAGGTCTTCACTGGCGAATATATCCAGTACCTTGAAGCCGAAGACCATCTTGTCCTTCTTTTTCAGGAAAGGAGGCAATTGTCCCGGGCCAAACTTGCGTTGCATGGAGTCGACCAGCATGACGACGACCGCGCTGTCGCCCTTGCGCAGCAACGAAAGGATCTCGATGGGATTGTAGATGGGTCGCGGGCTGTCCACCGGCAGATAGAGCGGCACGCTGCCTTCGGTCGTCCCGAGGACGGAATCGCGTACCTTCTGCACGAAATTCAGCTTGATGAACTCGCCTTTTTTGGCAACCGGGCCTTTTCCGTCGGAGTAAATTTTATACAGCAAGCCGCTTTTGGTCTTTTTAAAACCGGAGTTCGTGCAGGAAACTGCCCCCAGCGCGAGACCAATCAGCAAATACGTGATCTTTTTCATGCAATGATAGTTGTTATTGTAATAATGAAGCGTTTTCACTTAACGCATTGATGAACCGTTGAACGGTCAATTCGAGGGTTTCGGTGCTCCGGCCTCCCGCGGCATTGAAGTGACCGCCGCCGTCGAAATAATTTCTCGCGAAGGTATTGACGTCGAAATCGCCCTTGCTGCGAAAAGAACATTTCACCTCTTCATCGCGGTCGATGATCAGCGCCGCCATTTTAATCCCCTGTATGGACAGCGGATAGTTGACCAGCCCTTCCGTATCTCCCGTTTTGATCTCATACCGGACGAGGTCCTTCCAGGGCACCGCGATCAGCGCCGCGTTGTATTCATAAAAGATCTCCATGCGGTTCATGAGCACGAAGCCAAAGAAACGCAGACGGTTCTCGAGGAAATTGTCGAACAGGTCTTCGTGGATGCGTGTGTGGTCGATGCCCGTGTCTTTCAGCGCCGCGACCATCCGGTGGACAGCCGCCGAAGCCCCCGGGAAGCGGAAGGAACCGGTGTCCGACATCACCCCGGCATAAAGACACGCGGCGATGTTGCGATCGATCCGGTCGGCATATCCGGATGCGACAATCAGGTCATAGACCATTTCGCTCGTAGAGCTTTTTTCCGTATCGCTGACGCCGTAGGCAAACACTTCCGTTTCAGGTTGCTGGTGGTGATCGACCAGGAGTTTTGGCGCCGCCAGCTTTCTGAGCCGCGCCGCCATATGACGCGTCCGGCTAAGCGTGTTGAAATCGAGACAGAACACCCATTCCGCTTCTTCCAGCGCCGTCACCGCTTTCTCTGTCGAGAACTCGTAATCGATGACCTCGGAGCATCCGGGCATCCATTTGAGCCACTCCGCCCAATTGGTTGGCGATATGACGGTCGTCCGGTGATTCAGCGAACGCAGAAAATGCGAAAGACCCAGCGTGGAACCCATCGCGTCCGCATCCGGCTTTTGATGCATGATGATCACGACCCGGCGGGGTTCCCGGAGCAGGGGATATATTTCGGCGATTGGTCTCAAAATGCTTGCAAAGGTGCACTATTTCCCAAACATTACCTAGCTTTGCCACCCAAAAAAGATACTTTCACCAGTCAAAAGAACGGAATATGAGCAATCGCACATTCACCATGATCAAACCGGACGCTTTTTCCAAAGGTCACGCCGGCGCGATCATCGATAAGATCCTTAAAAGCGGCTTTCGTATAGTAGCGTTGAAACTTACCCGTCTTACGCAATCGACGGCAGGCGAATTCTATGCCGTTCACAGGGCCCGTCCTTTCTACGGCGAGCTCGTCGAATTCATGAGCAGCGGCCCCATCGTCGCCGCCATCCTCGAAAAAGACAATGCCGTGGCCGATTTCAGAAAGCTGATCGGAGCGACCGATCCGTCGAAGGCCGACGAAGGGACCATTCGTAAGCTGTACGCCGCATCCGTGGGCGAGAATGCGATCCATGGCAGCGACAGCGATGAGAATGCACGCATCGAAGGAGATTTCTTCTTCAACGCGTTCGAACGGGTGTGACCGCACGGGACGAAGAGTCGGGCGTTGCCGCGGCCTGCTGCCCGTTCGATACCTTGTTCTCCACCGGCTGCAAGGTATAGCCTTCTTTGCGCAACAGGTCGATCACACCCCCTTCTCCCGGCAGGTGTGCCGCGCCGACAGCGATCAGCATGGACTTTTTCCGCAGGAGGCTATCCAGTTTTTTAGCCCATTTCCTGTTGCGCCCGTAGAGCAGCAGGTCCATATAATTGCTCATGCCCGAGTCATCCTTGCGGCTGAGTTCATCGATGCCATCGAGGTCCTGTTTGTTATACAGGTTCACCAACTGGCGCGTCGTCTTCTTGTTCTCGTCCAGGCTGTCGATCGACTTGACCAGCTCTTTCGCCTGCTCTTCATAAGGGATGCTGTCGAAGAGACCGGCCTGGAATTGCGCGGTTTCGAGCCCGTTGATGGGTTTGTTCCAGTTGCGCGATTCCTTCATGATCGTCAGCTCCATCCCGTCCGTCGTCTCGCAATCCAGTTCCTGCTCCTCGATGAGCCCGCTGATCAGCATGGGTTTGAACCGCTCCAGCATGCTGAAGGGCAGCATCGATGCATGCTGTGCAAAATATTGTTTGACCCGGGCGTATTCGTCGGGCTTCAGGAGGTCGAATAGTTTCTTACCGTCGTTCATCCGCATGTATTGCAAACTGCTGAACATGCCGGCCATATCGCTGAGGTCGATCTCGAACCAGATCTCGTCGACGTTCCTGATCGCCGAACGCAGGCTGTCGCTGAGCAAAGCGTCCCTGGCGCAAAGGACATGCATCGTCCCGAACA
>DASZYU010000210.1:0-63831 GCA_035545215.1 Puia sp. | reverse complement strand
GCGGTGCTGATGATTTTTCCGGTTTTCGGCGCCATCCTCATCGTCCTGCGCAGATACGATCTTTATGGTTTTCCGCCTTCCGCGTGGCAGCAGCTGGTTGTCGGGGCCCTTGTGTTGACGATGCTCGCCTTCGGGCTCTTCCGCGAGACCATCGCCTCCGAGAAGAGTAAGGTCCTTATCCGGGCATGTATCCCTGTGCTGGCGGTTGCTTATTGGTACGCGGCGCTGCTTTTCGCCAATTGCGAATACGACGGTTCGAATGCACGGGTTTGGCAGGTGCAGGTGATGAATAAACGCATCAGCAGCGGCAGCAAATCGACTTCCTATTACCTCGAAGTGACGCCCTGGGCGAAATACACCGGGGAAAACGAGGTAGACGTAAGCCGGGCCATGTACAATGCGGTCAACACGAACGACAGCGTCTATATCCTTCTTTATCCCGGCAGACTGGGCATCCCCTGGTACAGCCTGGCTACAAAAAACTAGTCCGCAACAGGCGTTGGTTTTGGGGTCATGATACCGGCGCGTCGCTGCAGATCGCCGATGGTCACATTGATCTGGCGGCCGATGGGATGTCCGTTCCGGTATGTGACTACCTTGAGCCAGGAGGCATCGCGGGGGATCGATAGCGTGCCGGTATACTTCGGGTAGAAATTATCGGGATTGGAATTGTCAAAACTGTAATAGATGTCCAGGCCACTGACTTCGGTTGCAAGGTCGACCGTGATCGAGTCATAGGCGTTCAGGTCCTTTTTGGGCGTTATGATGGCATCGAACATAGAGGTGGAATATTTCACCTGTTCGACGTCCAGGCGGCCGAAACCCGCCTCCACCCTGGCGGCGAAATCGTCCCAGTTCTTTTTCTCTTTCGGCGACCAGAGGCATTCGGCAACGGCCATGCTGCGCGGCCAGAGCATGTACTGCATGTGCCGGGTATTGTACACCTGTTCGGTCCACAGATTGGCCTGTCCGCCGAGAATGAATTTCGGATCGACGCTGTCGGGCACGGGCTCGTACGAATAGGTGGTTTTCAGCCGTAGCGTGGCATAAACGGGCGGCTCGATCGCGGCGTCCCCCTGCATATAATCGAGGTAGAAAAAGGTGGTCGGGCTCATGACCACGGAATGTCCCATTTTGGCGGCCGCGATGCCGCCGCTGATACCGCGCCAGCTCATGACGGCGGCGTTTGGCGCCAGACCGCCTTCGAGGATTTCGTCCCACCCGATGACCTTTTTCCCTTTGGATTCGACGATCTTTTCTACGCGTTTCTCGAAATAGCTTTGCACCTCCTCCATATTTTTCAGGTGCTCGCGTTGCATGAGCCGTTTGATCGCGTCGCTTTTTTCCCAGAAATTCTTCGCGCATTCGTCGCCGCCGACATGGATATAGCCGAAGGGGAACAGCGCCGCGATCGTTGTAAACACGGTATCGAGGAAGGGATAGACCTTTTCGTTGGCGGGACAAAGCGTATTGTCGTAGATCGCGGAGAACCCGCCGCGGTACCAGTTCATTATCTTTTCGCCGGAACGGACATGGTATTTATCCGCGCCTTCGGTACACGAGAGATCGGGATAAGAAACGATGGCCGCAAGACTGTGACCGGGGATATCTACCTCCGGAAGGATATCGACAAAGTGGTCTTTGGCATATTGCACCAGCTCGCGGATATCGCCGGCAGTATAAAAGCCGCCGTAATCGCGCGGCTCATCGGGCGCGGGATCGGGGAAAGTGCCGAATGTCCCAACCCTGCGCGCGTTCCACGCGCCTACCTGGGTGAGACGGGGAAGACCCTTGATCTCTACCCGCCAGCCTTCGTCATCGGTGAGATGCATGTGCAGCAGATTGAATTTATACCTGACCATTTCGTCGATGAAATCCTTCACCTCCTGTTTGGTGAAGAAGTGGCGTGCGACATCCAGCATGAGCCCGCGCCATCCGAAACGGGGGTAGTCGGTGATGGTGATGCAGGGACTCGACCAGTCCACATTCCTGATCAGCAGCCGGCTTTCGATCTCTTTCGGGAGCAACTGATAAAACGTCTGGATGCCATAGAATATGCCCGCCGGCTTGTTGGCGCTGATGGTAACCGAAGACGGCGTGGCGGTAAGGGTATAGCCTTCGGACCCGAGCGTGGGATTGGCCGTCCGGTTAAGGAACAGTTGAATGGTTGCCGAAGCCGTATGTTTGTGGGTGACGGTGACGTTAAAACCTGTCGGAACGCTCAACCTGGTCTGAAGGTCTTCGACGGTATGCGCCAGTGCGGCGTCGTTCGGCGCTTCGATCGTTATCGAGGCGGGAAGCGTGAATCGACCAGGAGTGAGCTGCTGGCTGACAGGCTCGGGTATCAGGGATAGGGGACCGGCGGGTGCCTGTGAAAAACCGGGTTGCGCGATCGTGGCGGCTAGCAGTGCGATCAGGAGCGTTCTCATGGCGTTAGTCGTTATTTCAAGGGAAGATAGAATTTTTGCCGGAGATAAAATAAATCTTGGGTTTTAGGTAACCTTTTCACGGCCTTGCGGTTTCCATCTGACCAACGACAACCGAACAATCGAGCGACTTGAATATTTTATCGGACAATGCTCTCATGCTCAAAGTCAAATCCGGGGATCTGGATAAGATGGCCTTGCTGTTCCAGCGATACCATCGACCCCTGTACGGATTTCTATTCCGCATGACCGGACAACGGGAGTCCGGCGAGGATATGGTGCAGACGGTCTTTTACCGGTTGCTCAGGTCACGGCACACATTCACCGGCGAAGGAGAGTTTAAGACGTGGATGTATCATGTTGCGAGGAATGTATTGAGCGATCACTATAAAGGTGCGCGGCGGGCGGGAACGGTCGTCGATATTTCGGAATGGGAGGAACGGCTCGCGGCAGATATGCCGTTGATCGAGCGGGTGGAGAAGAGACTGGCCGTGCACGCGCTTCAAAAAGCGATGGCTTCGCTGAGTCCGCAGAGCCGGGAGATCCTGGTGCTCAGCAGGTTCCAGGAATTGAAGGGCTCGGAGATCGCGGGGATACTCGATATCAGCGTGGCGGCCGTAAAAGTGCGGATTTACCGGGCGATCAATCAGCTGAAAGCGCTCTACCTGGAACAGCAAACGGAAATACAATAGTATGTCATGTCAACATCATAA
This sequence comes from Puia sp., assembly GCA_035545215.1. Lineage (GTDB taxonomy): Bacteria > Bacteroidota > Bacteroidia > Chitinophagales > Chitinophagaceae > Puia. The sequence continues at coordinate 60,692 of DASZYU010000210.1, read as the reverse complement.
GGAATTGCTCGAGCGCTGGTGGAATGACCGGTTGACCGACGTCGAAAGGGCCAGCCTGGAAGCGCAACTCTCGGCTTGCGAAGATTGCCGCCGGGAGATGGAAGGCAGCCGTGAGCTATGGGCCCTGATGGGTCTGATGCCCGTGCCCGAGCCTTCCCGGGAAATGCAGCTCCGGTTCAACGCGATGCTCGGGAACTATAAGGAGGAGGAAGGCAAATGGCGAAGAACGACGGCGGGCGTGGCGGGGCTGTGGCAAATGTTCCGGTACCGGCCCTGGGTGGCGGGGGCATTCGGCGTGCTGTTGCTGCTCGTTGGCATCGCGTTGGGAATGCTTGTCGACCGGCCGCGAAGGACTTCAGGGACGGGCGCTACTGCAAACGTAGGAGCCGCAACGGTGGCCGGACCGGCGGCAGTCGCGAAGACGACGTCTGTTACCGCGCCCATGAAAACCACCGTCGGCTTGTCCTCGCCAACCGCCCGGAACGTTGGATCGACCGCCGTTCGCGACCAGCGACCGGGCGAAGAAAGCCGGCAGCTGCAAGCGCTGACCGCTCAGGTCCACGAGATGCGCGAAATGATGATGCTTTCGCTTTTGCAGAATCCGGCCGCGTCGGAAAGGATCAGGGCCGTCAGTTATACCAGTGATATCCGGCATGTCGATCCGAAGATCGCAACCGCACTGCTTGCAACGCTGAACAATGACCCGAACGTGAATGTCCGGTTGACGACGCTCGAAGCGTTGACGCATTTTGCGCGCGATCCGCGGATCCGCGAAGGGTTGGTGCAATCCATCCTGCAGCAGCAGTCGCCATTGGTCCAGGCCGCGCTGGCGGATGTGATGCTGAGGCTTCAGGAGAAAAGGGCGGTCGCGCCGTTTAAGAAACTGCTTCAGCAGAAAGAGCTCAATACGATGGTGAGGGCCAGGATCGAGCAAACCATCGACGGACTTACATAAAAACAAGACTATATGAAAAGACTATTTTACCCGCTGATGGCGGGTCTGGGAATCGTCTGCTTTTTCCGGTCAGAAGCCAGGGCGCAAAAGCAGGAGTACAAACAACATATCAGCAAGCAGTTCACGCTGCAAAAGGCGGCGGGGAGCGTTCTTGCGTTGTATAACCTCAACGGCTCGCTGGATATCGAGGGTTATTCCGGCGATAAGGTGCTGGTAGAGATCGACGAACGGCTGTTGGCGGACAATGCCTCGGCGCTGGAAACCGGCAAAAAGGAATTTCGGTTGGGATTCGACCAAACAAGTGACAGCATCACCGTCTATATTGCTGAGCCTTTCGACTCACGGCCATGCCGGAATTGCAACGGGCGCTGGAACGACAGGAGGATCGACTACGACTATGAATTGGTCTTCAAGGTCAAGGTACCCTACAGCATGAGCCTCGATGTATCTACGGTCAACAACGGAGACGTCACGGTCAACGAGGTGTCGGGGTCATTGCGGGTCAACAACGTCAACGGGAAGATCACCATCCGGGACGCCAGGGGAGATACGTGGGCGCGCACGATCAACGGCGATCTGACGGTCAGCTATCTGAATGTTCCGACCGGGGATTCCGAATATTATACCTTGAACGGGAAGTTGTCGGTCACCTACCCGCCGGGCTTGTCCGCCGATCTGCAATTCAAGAGCATGAACGGTTCTTTTTATACCGATTTTCCCAAATGGGAAGTACTGCCGGTCAAAGTGACCAAAAATGCACGGAAGACCGGGTCAGGCACGGAATACCGGCTCACCGTAGACAAGCAGATCCGTATCGGTGAAGGCGGAAGATTATTCAAATTCGAAACACTGAATGGAAATATCTACATTAAAAGACAAGCATAAAATATGAAAGCAGTAAACAGAGCACTCTGGTTGTTTCTATTGACGATGACGATGAGCCGCTTGTCGGCCCAGCCGCAGCACTCCCCGGAAATGGTCGTGCCGTTGACCGATCCGGGCAAACCGGTAACGCTGAAGGCGGGTTTGGTCAGCGGGTCCATCACGGTCGTCGGATACGAAGGAAAGGACGTCGTCGTCAGCGTATTCATCGATTCGTCAAAAGACGGAGACGAAGACGAAGCACCCCGGGGAATGAAGCGGATCGGTACGGTAGGCGCACTCGACATACGTGCCGAAGAGCATGACAATAAGGTGGAAGTCCACACCGGGGACGAGCAAAACAAGATCACGGCCTTGTTGATCAAAGTCCCGCAAAACGCCGAAATCATCGATCTCAGCACAGTCAATGGCGGGAACATCAGCGTCAGCGGCGTCAGCGGGAAGATCGAACTTGAGAATGTCAACGGAAGTATAACGGCAAAGGACATCTCCGGGTCGGTCGTCGCGAACACGGTGAACGGGGATGTTGTCGTCACCTTCCGGTCGGTTGACCCCAGGGCTGCGATGGCGTTCTCATCGCTGAACGGCAAGGTCGACGTCGCGCTTCCGGCGGACAGCAAGGCCAACCTGAAACTCAAATCGGGTCACGGGGAGATGTATACCGATTTCAATATCGATGTCGATAAGTCGCAGCCGAAGATCGAGACAAAGAACGAAGCGCACTATCACGAGATCAGGATCGACGACTGGGTCTTTGGGAAGATCAACGGCGGCGGCCCGGAGATCATGATGCAGACGACGTTCGGGACCGTGTATCTCAGAAAAGCAAAATGAGATGCCGAAAAGTTATTGGAAGACCGCCGTGCGGTCGCTGTTGAAGATGGTCTTCGCGACCGGGCTGATCGCGGGCAGTTACCCCGGGCTTTGCAGCGGGCTTATTCCACCGAAGTCTGCGACAGGTCCGCCATGGGCCGGAGCGCGACTTTCAGCACGACCTTCTTAACGACGAGAGGCTGCGACAAATACACCTCCGGCTGGTGGATATCGGAAGGAAAGAAGATGATAAACTCGCCGCGCCGCAGCGTGATATAGTTCAGCTCCTCTTCAGGGATGGTATAGAAGGCGACGTCTCTTGCCGGGTCATAGGCGGTCGACGGCGACTGTCCTGTCAAAGGCAGATAGCCGAACCGTTCGGAACCGGATAGCATGATCTGGATATCCGCGTATTCGAGATGGCTCTCCGGATCGCATTCCGCGACCGGTTTTGTCGCATATTCGTTGACGATAGCAAAGACGTCCTCTCCGTCGATCGGGTATCTTCCCGTATCCAGGCTCGTGAAATCCGTTGCCAGGGCGTAACGGATCGCTTTTTCGAAATTCGGGCTGATGATCGAATACCAGTGCAGCTGATCTAAAGTCGAGGTGATCATGATCGGTTCGTTTTGGCGGCGGAAGTTACCTCCTTTTTGGCTAATTCTTATCGCCGCGGACCCTGCGATGGATGGGGCTTGCAGACGCGGAAAATTCCGCTTATTTTTACCGCATAAATTGCGGCGAATGTCCGTATATATTGATAAACAAAAAGATAGACCGGATTTTTATTGGGATAGCGACGTGTTGATGCCGATCCTTGCGGAAGCGCGATACCGTCAGGGCCTGCTCGCAGGTCGGATGGAAGGGATCGGCTCGGGTCTGCGGAAAGAGGCGCTGCTGGAGGCATTGACGATCGAGGTCGTTCGTTCTGCCGAATTGGAAGGCGAGCGGTTGTCGGCGGCCCAGGTCCGTTCTTCGCTTGCGTCCCGCTTGAACGTCAGGTTGCCGCGGGCCGTGCCCGCCGGCATCGATGCGGCTGCTGCTGCGGGAATGATCGCGGATGTCCTTGCGCAATGCGGGGATCCGCTGACCGAACGGCGGCTGGCGGACTGGCACCAGTGGGTTATGCCGGTGAAGCACAAGCGCCACAACAGGATGGTCCATTTCCAGCGGCCCGAAGTGCAAGGCGCGCCCGCAAGGTTTCGCGCCTTTTTACACTGGTTCAATAACTCCGGAGATACCGATCCCGTGATAAAGGCGGCGGTCGCGCACTGGTGGTTTTCGACGCTGCATCCTTTCGATGGGGGCAACGGCCGGATCGCGCGTGCGATCGCCGACATGCAACTTGCCCGATGCGAGCGCAACGGAGCCCGGTATTTTAGTCTTTCCGACGCATTCTGGCAGGAACGCGATGTTTATGCGCGTTTTATGGCAGAGACGCGGAAAAGCGATACGCACAAAGGACCACAGGATATCACGCGCTTCCTCGAATGGTTCCTCCATCGCCTGGGGACTGCCGTCGCGGCAGCCGACAACCATCTTTCTCCCGTGCTGCGGAAGGCGGCGTTCTGGGAGCAGCATGCCGGCAATGAGCTGAACGAGCGTCAGCGGCAAGTGCTCGCGCTCCTGCTCGACGGCATCGACGGTAAGCTCACGTCTTCGCGCTGGGCGCGGCTGACGGCCACCTCGTCAGACACCGCGGTCCGCGATATCAATGAGCTGGTTCGTCTGGGCGTCCTGGTGAAAGAGGCCGCGGGCGGCAGAAGCACCAATTATGTGCTGGCCGGCGCATGACCGGTGTTCCTATTTGCGTCACGTCGCGCTGCTATCACCAAGCTCCAATAAGCGGCGGCACATATAGGCATCCGGTTGTCTGCCGTTGCTGTAGGCATCGCTGACCAGCCTGCTGCCGCCGGCGATTCACCGGCTATTGAACAAGCTCAAAATGCGGTCGGGATCCTGATCGCCAACGAGGATCAGCTCTCTGTTGCCGTGGCGGTTCATGCGCGTTTTGGCAGCCTGTATTTCGATCTTTCCGGCATGCGGATAGTAGCCCATGCCCCATTTCTTTTTGGGATCGTGGTAAACCCGTTTGATCTCGGATTTCTGAATGATAAAATTGTCCTTGTCCGCGCTCAGGAATGCGTCATGATCCGAAAGCAGCAGGTCATACCTGTCCATCGTCCTGTCTACATAGGCCTCGGGATCGTGCATCCTGTCCCGCGGAACCGTCTTACCGATACCGAAACCGTTCTGCACGGAGATGTATCCGTTGACCCTTGCCCCAAGGATCAGGCTGTCCGTTACATACACCTTGTAGATGCAATTGGACATTCCCTTGTATTCCATCGCGATGAAATGAGGAGGCGGGTCCGCAGCTTGTTTTTGTGACCGGGCCATCAGGCAAAGCAGGAGCAAGACAAGGCTCTTCATGCAGATAAAAATACAGAGAGTTTCTCTTCATTGCTTTAAATTTATACAGGTCGCCTCCTTTCGGCGAGCGGGCACAGGCAGAAGTCTCTTGCTTTTCGGCCGCATGGCCTCCTGTTTAATGTAATCCTGCATGGTCCCAGGCCAACAATCTACGTTCAAAAGAATGGCCCGCAACTCCTGGTGACCGAACTCGGTCGCTCTGCCTTATCGCCGAAATCGGTGAATTTAAGGGGGCTTGGCAGGCGTTGGGGCAATTGATCCCGGATCAACTGTCCAGTTTGAAACGGGCGGCGACGATTGAAAGCATCGGATCGTCCACCCGCATTGAGGGGGCCGGGCTCACGGATCACGAAGTCGGACGGCCCTTAGGAAATCTGTCAATCAGGCAATTCGACACGCCGGATGAACAGGAAGTCGCAGGCTATGCCGATGCGATGATCTGGTATTTGAAAGCTTCGATCAGATCGCCTTGACGGAGCGGCAATTATACTTGCTTGTTGTTGTCGGAAATCCCTTTGAGGTTTGCAGCAAAGAAAAAAGCGACTACAACATTTCCGTCGTAATCGCTCGACTTCTTCGTGGTGTGGGGCGGGATCGAACCGCCGACACAAGGATTTTCAGTCCTTTGCTCTACCGACTGAGCTACCGCACCATCCGTGTACCCGCCGGCCGCCGGCTGAAACCGGTTTTCGATCGGGGAGGCAAAAATAGGCTTTCCGGGGCGATTTTGGAAAAAAATGCACGGGAAATCCACAAAATTCTGATGTGCCGGGCCGCCGATTGCAAGGCTGCCGACGTGACTGACGAGAAATCCGGAATGCCCATCGCCGACCGGAACATCCATCGCCCGGCACCGGTCCGAGACCGTGGGACAAGCCCGGGCCCTACATCCCGTATTCGCTGAGGAACTTGATCCGCATGATCTTCAGCTGCTCCCACGTGAAGTTGCCTTCGGAGAGCTCCTGCTGGGCGACCTGGAGGCTGCTCGTCTCGCAGCTTTTGAAATAATCGATGATCTCGTCCTGCTCGTATTCGTCGAGCATCTCGTCGACGGCATAGTCGAGGTTGAGCTTCGTTCCGCTGGCGGCGATCGTTTCCATGTCCTCGAGCAATGCATCGAGCCGCAGGTCTTTATTCTTCGCAATGGTCTCGAGCGGGATCTTTTTGTCCACCTGCTGGATGATATAGACTTTATTGACGCTCTTATTGACAACGCTCTTCATGACGAAGTCGTCGGGCTTCTGGATATCGTTTTCGGCGACATAACGCGAGACGAGCTCGATGAACGGTTTGCCGTACCGAAGCGCCTTGCCCTTGCTGACGCCCTGGCACCGCTCCAGTTCCTGCGTGGTCGTCGGATACAGCGTGGCCATGTCCTGCAAGGACGTCTCGAGGAAGATGACGAACGGCGGGAGCGCTTTTTTCTTCGCCTCTTTCTGGCGAAGGTCTTTGAGGAGCGCGAACAGCTTTTCGTCCGTGGACGAAGTGCCGCCGGTCTCGGTATTGTCCTCTTCGTCGTCCGCATTGGCCTCTTCGAAAAGGTTGTTCAGCACGATCTTGAACGAGCGCGGTTTGCGGAGGAAGTCCTCGCCTTTTTTGGTGAGCTTCAGCACGCCGTATTCCTCGATGTCCTTTTTTAGCAGGTCTTCGAGCAGGAGTTGCCGAATGAGCGAATTCCAAAGGTGCTCGGGCTCTTCCCTTCCGATGCCGAACTCGGCGATGCCTTCGTGCCGGAACATCTGGATCTGCGGGGTCAGCTTGCCGAGCAGGATGCTGACGACATAGCCCGTGGCAAAACGCTCGTCCAGCGCCTTGATCGTCCTGAGGACCTTGACGGCATTGTCCCGAGCCTCGGTCTTGTCTTTCGGGTTCCGGCAGTTGTCGCATTCGCCGCAGTTGGCGGTCGTATACTCCTCGCCGAAATAGCTCATCAGCACTTTGCGGCGGCAAACGCCGGTCTCGGCAAAACCTACCATCTCATTGATGAGCTGGGCCCCGACCTCGCGTTCGCTCAGCGGCTTGTCTTTCATCAGGTGTTCCAGCTTCGCCACATCCTTATGTGAGTAATACAGGATACAGTTGCCTTCCAGACCGTCGCGTCCCGCGCGGCCGGTTTCCTGGTAATAGTTTTCGATCGATTTGGGAATGTTGAAATGGATGACGAAGCGGATGTCCGGTTTGTCGATGCCCATCCCGAATGCGATGGTGGCGACGATCACCTGCACGTCCTCGTTCAGGAAAAGGTCCTGGCGCTCGGCCCGCAGCTTGCTGTCGAGCCCGGCATGGTACGCTACCGCCTTGATGTCATTGGCGACCAGCATATCGGCAAGCTCTTCCGTCGTTTTCCGGTTCAGCGTATAGATGATGCCGCTCTTCCCCTTTTGCTGGACGATGTACCGGACGATGCTTTTGATCGTCTGGTCCTTTTTGATCTTGGGCTGGATCTCGTAATACAGATTTTTCCGGTTGAAAGACGAGATGAATATGTTGGGATCGCGGAGCCCGAGATTCTTGATGATATCGCTTTTGACCTTCGGAGTGGCCGTGGCCGTCAACGCGATGACGGGAACATCCGGATTGATCTGGTCCATCATTTCTCGCAGCCTGCGGTATTCGGGCCGGAAATCGTGTCCCCATTCAGAGATACAATGCGCTTCGTCGACGGCAAAAAAGGAGATCTTCAGGTCGCTGAAGAATTCCATATTCTCCTGTTTCGTCAGCGTCTCGGGCGCCACATACAGCATCTTGGTATGTCCGTCGAGAAGGTCTTCATGCACCTCCCTGATCTGTTTTTTGCTCAATGTCGAATTGAGAAAATGCGCGACGTTGTCCTTGCTGCTATAGCTTCGAACGAGGTCTACCTGGTTCTTCATCAACGCGATCAGCGGGCTGACGATAATGGCGACGCCTTCGCTGATGACGGCGGGCAGCTGGTAGCAGAGGCTCTTGCCCCCCCCGGTCGGCATGATGACAAAGGTATCTTTCCCGGATAACAGGCTTTGGATGATCTTGTCCTGGCTGTCTTTGAAAGAGTCAAAACCAAACTGTTCGCGCAAATGCCCCAATAAAGTGTTGGGCGTTTCGGTTGATGCTTTGGCGGGTTTTCGGGCCCTGGTTTTTCTGCTCGCGGTCTTTTTTGGTTCGGTTGTAGCCATGCTCAATATTTTTCTTCCTCACAGGTTGTCGTCAAAGGAGCCCTAAACAGGGACTGGTCGGCGTGCGATCGTACCTGGCTAAAATTTAAGGATGGCGAAGTTATGCAAAAAGCCGCCACGGCGGTCGCGAATTGTGTTAAAATTCGACCGCATACCTTTAATATACGTAAAGGGAAATATGTAGATGAGGGCAATAGCGGGAAGCTATGTTTCTGTTTTTCAGTAGATTGCCGGGTGCGGAGGCGTGGGAAACATTTTGGAGTACGTCTGCTCGCGCTCCGATCCTGGTTCGGTGCGACACCTGAACCTGCCGGGTCCGGCGGTCCATCGCGCGGGGGGCGATTAAACATTTTAGCGTAGGTTTGCGGCTTATTATGAACAGGGGCAAGAACATCATCGGCATAGGGCAACGGATCATCCGGATGGAAGCGGAAGCCGTTGCCGCTATGGAGCGGCTGGTGGACGAGCAGTTCGAAAAGGCGGTGCAACTGATCTTCTCCTGTAAAGGCCGGGTAGTGGTCAGCGGCATCGGCAAGACCGCTATCATCGCGCAAAAACTGGTCGCCACTTTTAATTCCACCGGTACTCCCGCGGTATTTCTGCACGCCGCGGATGCGATCCACGGCGACCTGGGAATGGTCCAGGAGCAGGATGTCGTGCTGATCCTGAGCAAGAGCGGGGAAAGCCCCGAAATTAAAATGCTCTTGCCCCTTATCCGGGGATTCGGCAACCCGCTCATTGGTATGGTAGGGAATTTGCAGTCGGTACTCGCCAAACAATCCGATATTGTCCTGAACACTACGGTTTCGCAGGAGGCCTGCACGAACAATCTCGCACCGACAAGCAGCACGACCGCCCAACTGGTCATGGGAGATGCGCTTGCCGTTACCCTGATGGAGATGCGCGGTTTCGACAGCGAGGACTTTGCCCGGTTCCACCCGGGCGGCACATTGGGAAAAAGGCTGTATTTGCGGGTGCAGGACGTGTATATCCACAACGAGCGGCCACGGGTTGCGATGCAAACCAAGCTTCGGGATGTCATAATCGAGATCACTTCGAAGCGCCTGGGAGCGGCTGCCGTGACGGACGAGGAAGGGACCCTGCTGGGTATCATCACCGACGGCGATCTCCGCCGCCTGTTGGAAAAGGAGGGGGTGCGGGATGGGTTGACGGCTGGCGATATCATGACGAGGAGCCCGAAAACAGTGGAGGCAGAGGCGCTGGCCGTCGAAGCGTTGGACCTGATGCGTATCCATGACATTACCCGGCTGGTCGTCATCGGCGGCCGGCAATATCTCGGTTTTATCGATCTGAACAATCTTATCCGGGAAGGAATAATATAAAAGAACGTATGAACAGACATCACTATGTAGTCATCATGGCCGGGGGTATCGGCAGCCGTTTCTGGCCGATGAGCCGGCAGGATTTTCCCAAGCAGTTCCTCGACATCCTGAATACCGGCCGCACCCTGATCCAATGGACGTTCGACCGCTTTTCCACGTTTATCCCCGCTGAAAACATCTTCGTGGTCACTTCACAGGAATACGCCGCGATTGTCAGGGAACAGCTGCCCCAGCTGCCGGTCGCGAACATCCTGGGTGAACCGTCGAGGAAGAATACGGCGCCCTGTATCGCCTATATCTCTTTCAAGCTGCACCAATCGGATCCCAAGGCGTCGCTGATCGTCGCCCCGGCGGATCATCTCATCCTGGACAAAACGGCATTCACCAAGGTCTGCCTGGAAGCCCTCAGCTTTGTCGGCAAACACAATGCATTCATTACCCTCGGCATCAAACCGACCTACCCCAACACAGGGTACGGGTACATCCAGTACGAACAGCATTCGGTGTCGGACAATGTCTATAAGGTCAAGACCTTCACCGAGAAACCGAACCTCGAACTGGCAAAGACCTTTCTGGCCAGCGGCGATTTTCTCTGGAATGCGGGGATCTTCGTCTGGCAGGTGAAGAATATCATCAACGCCTTCGAGAAATACCTCCCCGAGATGTACGACGTATTTGCCGCCGAAAAGGACAAATTCAATACGGCCGGCGAGAAGGCGGCCCTTCAGACCATCTATCCCTTGTGTACCAATATCTCGATCGATTTCGGCATCATGGAGAAAGCGGATAACGTCTATGTGATCCCCTCTTCCTTTGGATGGAGCGACCTGGGTACCTGGAACAGCGCATACGAAAACCTGAAAAAGGACCATCTCGAAAATGCGGTCGCCGGCGACAATGTCATCGTGATCGACGCCAGCCGAAGCATGGTGCATGCGCCAAACAATAAACTGGTGGTCCTGCAGGGGCTGGACAAGTTCATCGTCGTCGACACGCCGGACGTCCTGTTGATCTGCCACCGGGACAAGGAGCAGGAGATCAAAGAATATGTCGCGGAAGTCAAGCGGAACAAAGGAGATCAGTATCTTTAAGGAGACGCTCCAAACGGCGTCCGACTGATCGCACGTATGTCACCCTATCCATTACACAACATCCTTTTCCTGGATATCGAAACCGTCTCGCAGTATCCCGATTTCAGCCAAGTCCCGGCGGATTGGCAGGCCCTCTGGCGTCTTAAGGCGGAAGGGCTCAATCGCGACAAGACGCCGGTCACACCCGAAGAAGTTTATGGCAGGGCCGCCATCTATGCGGAATTCGGAAAGGTCATCTGTATCAGCTGTGGCATCCTTTCGGGCCCGCCCGCGGACCGGCGGCTTTCGCTGAAATCCTTTTATGGAGATAATGAGAAAATGCTGCTGCAACAGTTCTACGAGTTGCTGCATAAATGGGGCTCCGAAGGACAGAAATTCCTTTGCGCGCACAACGGCAAGGATTTCGACTTCCCCTACCTCTGCCGGAGGATGGTCATTCACGGCGTGAATATCCCTTCGGTGCTGAACCTGGCCGGAAAAAAACCCTGGGAAGTGCCGCATATCGACACGATGGAGTTGTGGAGGTTCGGAGAGTATAAGAACTTTGTATCGCTGAACCTGCTGGCCCATTCGCTGGGTGTCCCCACGCCGAAGGACGATATCGACGGCAGCCAGGTAGGAGAGATCTACTGGGGCCAGAGCGATCTTGCCCGCATCGTGACTTATTGCCAGAAGGATGTCGTGACGGTGGCCCAGGTCTATCTGCGTATCCATGGAGAGCCGCTGGTCCGAACGGAAAACATAAGCATCAAATGAAAAGCAACTCGCCCGAGGTGGGAAAAGCTGGGCCGGCCGGCCGGGGGAAAAGCAAGCTGCCCAGGGTGGGCACAACGATCTTTACGGTCATGAGCTCGCTGGCGACCGAGCTCGGCGCAGTGAACCTGGGTCAGGGATTCCCCGACTACCCGATGAGCGAAGAGCTGATCGCGCTGGTCGACCGCGCGATGCGCGATGGGTACAACCAATATGCGCACATGCATGGGTTGGCGTCGCTGAGAGAGGTGCTGGCCGAAAAGATCGCCGGTCTGTATGGAACGGTCGTCGACCCCGCCACTCAGATCACCGTCACCCCGGGCGGGACCTATGCCATCTATACCGCGCTGACGACCGTTCTGACGCAAGGCGACGAGGTCATCGTATTCGAACCGGCCTATGACAGCTATATCCCCAACATCGAGATCAACGGGGCCGTTCCCGTGCGGATCGACCTTCGTTTCCCCGACTACAGCATCGACTGGGACGAAGTGCGACGGAAGATAACGCCGCGCACGCGGATGATCCTCCTGAATACCCCGCACAATCCGACCGGCTCCATCCTCCGTCCGGACGACATGCGCCAGCTGGAGGAGATCGTCGAAGGCACGGATATCCTGATCCACTCGGACGAGGTCTATGAACATCTTGTCTTCGACGGGCTGGCGCACACCTCCATCCTCCGCTATCCACGGCTTTTGGAACGGAGTTTCGTATCGTTCTCGTTCGGAAAAGTTTACCACTGCACAGGTTGGAAGCTGGGATACAGCGTGGCCTCGCCGTCGCTCATGCACGAGTTCCGGAAAGTGCATCAGTTCAACTGTTTCAGTTGTCATGCTCCGTCGCAGATCGCGCTCGCGGAATACCTGAAGAGGAAAGATACCTACCTCGGGCTCAGCGGTTTCATGCAGCGGAAACGGGACTATTTCGCCCGGCTGATGGAATCCTCGCGGTTCGAGGCGCTGCCGTCCTACGGCAGCTTTTTCCAGCTCTACCGGTACGACCGGATTAGTGATGAACCCGACAAGGATTTCGTCCTCCGCATCACCCGGGAATACGGCGTTGCGGCGATACCGGTTTCGGTGTTTTACCAGGATAATCAGGATAACCGGGTCATCCGCTTTTGTTTTGCCAAGAAGGAAGAAACGCTGGATCGGGCGGCGCAACGGCTGATAAAAATATAACGCATGATGATCAATACACTGGTGTTCGACCTCGGCGGCGTCCTCATCGACTGGAACCCCGAGTATCTCTACAACAAGCTCATCCCCGATGAAAAGGAACGCCGCTGGTTCCTCTCAAATATCGCCACTCCGGACTGGAACGAGCAGCAGGATGCGGGCAGGAGCCTGCAGGAAGGGACCGAATGGCTGGTGGAAAGATATCCGGAACACGAAGCTTCCATCCGGGCCTACTATAGCCGGTGGACGGAGATGCTGGGGGGCCCGATCCATGAGACCGTCGAGATCTTCCGCGAGCTGAAAGCCCGCGGCAGATTGAAATTGTACGCGTTGACAAACTGGAGCGCCGAGACGTTTCCGCTTGCGCTCGAGCTGTATGATTTCCTGCATTGGTTCGACGGGCGACTCGTGTCGGGGGAAGAGAAGATTCGCAAACCCTTCCCGGAGATCTACCGCTTGCTGATCGAACGGTTCGGCATCGATCCGGCGAAAGCCATCTACGTAGACGACAATATACGCAATGTGCTGCCGGCGCGCGACCTGGGATTCACCGGTATCCAATTCCGGACGCCCGAATTATTCAAAGAGGAGTTGCGGCAGCTGGGGGTATTGTGAGGAAAGCGGACGATCATCTCAACAGCTGGTAAACGATCAGGCTCATAAAATAGGCGAGCCCGGTCATATAGATGACCTGTATCGCCGGCCATTTCCAGCTGCGTGTTTCACGGCGGACCACCGCCAGCGTGCTCATACATTGCATCGCCAGTACGTAGAAGATCATCAGGCTGACGCCGGTGGCCAGCGTGTACACGGGGGTGCCGTCCTCCCGCCTCGCCGACTGCATGCGCTGGCGCAGTGTCTGCTGATCGGCGTCCTTCCCGCCTTCCACGCTGTAGAGCGTGGCCATCGTGCCGACAAAGACCTCGCGGGCCGCAAAGGAAGTGATCAATGCAATCCCGATCTTCCAGTCATAGCCGAGCGGCCGGATGACCGGTGCGACGACTTTCCCCAGGATACCCGCATAGGAGTTCTCGAGCAAAGCACCCTGTTTTTCGCGACCCAGGGAGGCGGCCCGGCCGGGATGTTGACGGATCTCGCTGTCGTAACGGGCAGCTACTTGCGAGCGGCGGGCGGGCCCGAAAGAGCTCAGCGCCCACAGGATGAGACTGATGATCATGATCACCTTTCCGGCATCGGTAACGAAGATCCGGGCTTTATTGATCATGGTCACGATGACGTTGTTCCAACGCGGGGCGCGGTAGATCGGCAGCTCGAGGATAAAAAAGCTTTTTTCCTTCAGCCGGATAAACCACTTGGCGACATAGCTGACGATCATCGCCATGACGAGGCCCAGCATGTATAAACCCATCATCACGAGTCCCTGCAGACTGAAGATGCCCAGGACTTCCTTGCGCGGAATGACCAGCGCGATCAGCATGGTATAGACCGGCAACCTCGCGCTGCAGCTCATCAACGGGGTGATCAGGATGGTCAGCAGTCTTTCTTTCCTGTTCTCGATACTTCTGGCGCTCATGATCGCGGGGACCGCACAGGCAAAACCGCTGATCATCGGCATGACACTTTTCCCGTTGAGACCCACCTTCCTCATCAGTTTGTCGCTCAAAAAGCTGATGCGGGCCATGTAACCGGTATCTTCCAGGATGGTGACGAGCCCGAACAGGATCATGATCTGCGGCACGAATACGAGGATGCCGCTAAGACCCGCGAGCAGGCCATTGACCAGCAGATCGCTCCACCAGGAGTCGGGCAGGGTATGCCCTAACCAGCCACCGATTTGAGAGAACGACCAGTCGATGGCATCCATCGGGTATTGAGCGATCCAGAATACGCTTTGGAAAAGCAGGAAAAGTACGCCCAGGAGTATTATGTATCCCCAGGTGCGGTCGAGGAAGAGTTTGTCGAGCCGTTCGGTAAAGAGCGTTTTTTCGAGCGGATCGGGTTCCGATACCGTATGCTGCATGACCTGTTTGATCCGGCCATAGCGCTGGAGGATCTCGTCTGCCTGGATCCGGGTATGGTTGAAGGCATGTGCGGTTTCGATCGCTTCGATGCGGCGCTGGGTGTCTTCCGGCAGATTGAAATGTTCGTGATTGATCAGGTAATGGATGGCTGTATAATCGCCGATCTCGGGAAACAGCTTGCGGACATCCTGGACAGCCCCGGCCGCCATGGGCTGCGCGGGTATGAAGGCGCGGGGAGGAGCGAGCGTCAGCTGCCTGGCGCGCAGCTCGACAATCTTTTTCAGCTGGGCAATGCCTTTGTTCTTGCGCGGATTGACGGCGACGACGGGTATCCCCAGTTCGCGTTCGAGGCCCTCCACATCGATCTCGATCCCTTTTTTTGCCGCAAGGTCCATCATGCTGAGCGCGACGACAACCGGTATCCTGAGATCGATGATCTGCGAGCAGAAAAGAAGGTTTCGCTTGAGGTTGCTGGCGTCCACGAGAAGGATCACCATATCGGCGCGAATGCCTCCCGGGTCCTGGTCGAGCAGGACTTTGTAGGTGACCCACTCGTCTCCGCGTTTTGGATAAAGGCTGTAGGTGCCGGGAAGATCGATGATGTTGGCATCCAGCCCGGTTCCCAGCTGGGTCATGCCGGTTTTCTTATCAACCGTGACGCCCGGGAAATTGCCGACTTTCTGATTGAGACCGGTAAGCGCATTGAAAAGAGAGCTTTTCCCACTGTTCGGATTGCCTACCAGGGCGATATGTAGAACGCTTTTTTTCACGCCGGGGCAAAGGTACAGGTAACGCCGGGTCGCTGTTTACGAAATCGGGAACGAAGCGCCGGCGGAGGAGCCGATGGCCGGCCGGGGCTAAAGCACGATCAATTTGCCGTTCTCGTACAGCGGGAGAACATCGGCGATATTCGGCGTCAGGCAGTACTGAATATCTTTTTCCAGGCCGTAGCCCGAGAGCCGGTGGTAGTGCGACGCATTTTTCGCCTTCATAAAGCCGAACAGGTCGCTTTTTGCATCCAGGTAAACGGTTTCGGCGATCTGTGAGGAATCGCAATTGATCGAAAAATGGGATTTCACCTCGTGGATGACGGCTCCGCAGAAGAGCATGTCTTCCAGGTTGACGCGGTCCTTCCAGGCCGCACAACCCAGGACTACCGGTTGGCTTTGCGCGATAAGGTACCGGCACACGGCGTTGAGGTTGGGGAAGGAACCGGTTACGATCTGGCTGGCTCCGCGGTCGAGTGCCATGTGCAGCAACTTGGTGCCGTTGGTGGTCGTCAGCACGAGCGTCTTACCGCCTACGAATCCACGCGAATATTCAAATGGCGAATTGCCGTGCCGGAGGCCTTCTGCGATCATGCCATCGCGTTCGCCTGCCGTGATGCCGTCGATCTGACGGCCGAGCTCGATACATTTGGCAACGCTGTCGACGGGTATGACGCATTTCGCACCGTTGTACAACGCGGTGGCGATGGTGGAGGTAGCGCGAAGCACATCGACGATGACTACGATAGCATGGTTTACATCATATAAATGCAGCAGCGCCGGGGATAATGCCGTATATAGATCAGGTTTCGAAGTTGTCATAAAGGGATAAATGGAGGACAGAGATTGCGAACGCAAGATCGTCGCTTGCGGGGACGTAAAGATAGGGCGTTCGCGGCAATGTAGAGGGGGGAGGGTCGCTATTTCTCAAGAATGAATTTCCATTTTTCCGATTCCGCATAATCCTTCAACTGGTGATTGCGCAGTTCCAGCAGTCGTCTGAGATAACCGGTCAAAAAAAGATTGTTGATGAGTCGTCCGAGACCGCCGTACGGCGTTTCGAAATGCATCAGGTCGATCATCAACGTCCCATTCTCGATCTTCTTGAAGTGGTGCTCGTGACGAAGCGATTTGAAATCGCCGGTCACCATTTCATCCGTAAACGAGAACGGCCGGTTCATCGCGCTGATCCTGGATTTGAGAATCCGGGTCTTCAGGAGGTGTTTCGCCTTCCAGGTGACGGTTTCATCCAGACCGATCAGACCGGCGGTGACCCCGGCGATCGGCTGCTCGTCCGTATGCGCCATGGATTTTCGGTGCAGATCGATGCTTCTGGCAAGGTCGAAGACCCGGTCGGCAGGGGCGGAGATGAACGTCGTCAGATGAATGGTAGGCATTAATAAGGTGTTGGATGCCTTGATTGCAAGAAAAAATCATTCCAAAGCTGAAAACGCCGGCCCCGGCTTGTTCAGGTAAAGGGAAACTTTACGACCCGCGCCTGCAAAAGCTTGTCTCTTACCTTGATGCAGATCTTGCTGTCCAGGTTCGAAAACGGAGGAAGCACGTAACCCATACCGATCGCTTTTCCCAGCGTAGGGCTTTGCGTGCCGGATGTTACCCGGCCGACGGTCGCGCCGGAGGCGTCCTTTATCTCGTAGTCATGACGCGGGATGCCCTTTTCTTCCATGACGAATCCGACCAGGCGTTGGCCCGGACCCTCCGATTTTTGTTTTTCGAGGATGCCTCGGGCAGTGAAATCTTTCGTGAATTTCGTGATCCAGCCCAAACCGGCCTCGAGCGGCGTCGTCGTGTCGTCGATGTCGTTGCCGTACAAACAGTAACCCATTTCAAGGCGGAGCGTATCCCTGGCGCCGAGACCGATCGGTTTCAGCCCTTGCGGGCCGCCGGTTTCGAACAGTTTGTTCCAGACGCGTTGTGCGTTGTCCCCTTTGTCTTCGAAATAGATCTCGATCCCGCCCGCGCCCGTATACCCCGTGGCGCTGATCAGCACATTGTCGACACCGGCGAATTTCCCCTTTGCGAAGGTATAATAAGGGAGGTTCAGGATATCGATATCGGTTAGTGGCTGCACGATCCGGGTGGCATTCGGTCCCTGGATCGCGAGCAAACAGGTCTTGTCGGAAATATTGTGCATCTCGGCCTTTCCGGTGTTATGTCCGGAGATCCAATTCCAGTCCTTTTCGATGTTGGACGCGTTGACGACCAGCATATAGGCTTTGTTCGGTTCCAGGCAATAGACGATCAGGTCGTCGACGATCCCTCCCCGGTCATTCGTCAGGGCACTGTATTGGGCCTTACCCGCCGTCAGCTTCGACGCGTCGTTGGTCGTCACGCGCTGGATCAGCGCGAGCGCGTTTTCTCCTTTAATGATGAACTCTCCCATATGGCTGACATCGAAGACGCCGGCATTCGAGCGGACCGCAAGGTGTTCGTCGTTGATGCCGCTGTAGCTGATGGGCATGTTATAGCCTGCGAATTCCGCCATTTTGGCTCCGAGCCCAATATGGATCGTCGTAAAAGGAGTGTGCTTCATTGATTGGTCTTTTCGGCGGGGGCAATATTACGAAATTTGGACGGCGCGAAGATAAGTAAAAAAGCCCCCCGGCAGATGCCAGGCGGCTATGTTCCAACTTCAACCAACGAAACTCATGGACGAAACGGTTTCCAGCCTGTGCCGGTCATATCTTATTGAGGTCAGAAAGCAGGCAGCTGTTGCAGTCGGCGGGTTTGGCGACCATTGCGGTTCGTTTGGCAGCCGTCGTATCGGCGGCTTTTTTCTGGGGTTGCGACCCGGGGCCCCTGTACCGGTAACCGCCGCTGTCGTGCTTACCGTTCTTCGGAGCGCTGTATCCCGGCTTTTCGTCGTTGTTCTCATCGGAATTGTCGTTGTTCGTCCGGCCGGGACGGCGATCCTTGTTCCGGTTCATCTCGTACGTGTTCTCATCGGTCCGCGTAAGGCCGTTCGGCGTCATCAGGTATTCCACGTTGCTGTTCCAGTAATAGGAATTGCCGAGATCGTCAAAATCTTCGTCCCATTCGTAATAGCGGCGCCCGTCGTTCCAGGAAATGTGCCGGCGGCGGGGATCGATGTTGAACCAGTTGTAGTCCTTTACGGCGGAGCCGAGCTGAATGCGTTTGCCAAGCGGGACATAGATCTCCACCAGCACCTGCTGATTGCGGAATTTTTCGCCCGGAGTGATGGTGAAACCTTCGGGGAGGGTCAGGACGCTGTCGGATTGCGTGATGGGGAACCGGATCTCGCCGGCGAGCTGACGCGCATTCGCCCCGCTTTTGCCATGGCTCAGTTTGATCAGCCGGACATGATAGGCCGAATCATCGCTCTTCAGCACATTGACCTTCACGGTCCGCAATAGGACGCTGTCGTCGTTCAGGATATAAAAGGCATTGTGACGGCCCCAGTCGACGTCGAACCACTCGTCGGTGTCTCCATAGCGATTCTCCGACCGGTTGGCGAGAACGAGCAGTTTGCCACGGGAAGGCTGGGTGATCGAGACCGCTTCTTCCGCGTGCTGACGGGACTGGAAATTATTCATGACCATACCGCCCAGGATAATGAGGCAAAACAGGCCGATGACCCACAATGTCATGAAGGCGTAGCCCAGGTAGTGTCTCCGCGTGCGGGTTCCGGAAATGCGTCGGATCAGCCAGGTCAGCAAAGCGATCACGGGGATGACCAGGAAGAGAAAGAAACCGGCCCAGGCGAGGAAGTTCTGCCAGAAGCCCTCCAGGATATAATTCTTCACGTGGAGCACTCCGTCGCCGCGGAAGACCAATGCTGTCAGCGCCATGATGAGGGCGAAGGCGATACACCCTGCGATAAAGAGGAAAAAGGCTTTGAAGAGCACCCCTACGGCGTGTCCGAAACCGCTGCTGGTATGCCGGATGGCGGGACCCGCCTCGGCGGCCCAGTTCTGGGTGTTTTGTTTCATTTCCCTGCCCATCTGCTGGAACCGTTCGTTCACTTCGCTGCTCATTTCTTTTGCCCTTCCTTTGAAGCTTTCGAGATCGCTTTTGATCGTGTTCTTGATGGATTCGAGGTCTACTTTCTCACCCCGCATTTCGAGTTTTTCAGAGGCTGAATTCGCCTCCGGCAAAACGATCCAGAGGACGATATAGGTCACGAACAGCGTACCGCCGAAACCGCCCGTGAAGAAATACGGACCGGTGAAACGATGCCACGGCCACCAAATGTTGCGGATCATCGAAGAGACGATCCCCAGCACCAGCGGGAGCAGGAAGATGATGCGCGGGATCCAGACCTCGATATGGAAATAGGCGGCCAGACCGCTGGCGACGCCCGCGATCACCCGGTTGTCAGGGTTGCGGTACAGCCGTTTGCGAACGGCTGCGGGCAGCGAGCGGGTAGGCAGGATCACCCAGAGGATCAGGTAGAGGAGGAATCCAAAGCCCCAGCTGAAAAGCATGAGTACAAAAATGATCCGGACGATGGCCGGGTCGAGACGCAGGTAATTGGCCAGACCTGCGCATACGCCGCCGAGGATCTTGTCATTGTCCGCGCGATAGAGTCTGCGGGGCTCGTTGCCCGAAAATTCCCAATTGGGATTCGGACCGCCGGCCGAAGCCTGGCTGCTGCCCGGGGCGGCGGATCCTGCCATGGCGGCGCCGGCATTTTCTTCGCCCTCGAATTCTTCGGGGCGGCCCATGCTGGCGATATTGGCCTCGACATCCGCGTCCGTAATGCAGGGAGCGCCTTTTTTCAGGGTATCCGAGAACAGTTCGGCAAACCGGTTCTCGATATCGCCGATGATCTCGTCCCTCCCTTCCTCGCGGGCAAAGTACCGGCGCAGACTTTCGATGTACCGCTGCAGGATTTCATAGGCGGATTCTTCGATCGGAATGACCCGGCTATGGAAGTTTATATTGATGATCTTTTTCATTGTAAGTGTATTTGGAGGTTGAAATGGTGTTTGTCGTACATTCAAAGGGTACTATTGGGTATTATTGGTTAGGGCGTGAACGGCGTTGGCCAGTTCGTTCCAGGTCGCCTCCAGTTCACCGTAGAAGGTCTCCCCTTTTGGAGTGAGTGAAAAATATTTACGGGGCGGACCGGAATTGCTTTCCACCCAACGGTAGGTAAGCATATCGGCATTTTTCAGCCGGGTCAGCAAAGGGTAGAGGGTGCCTTCCAGGATGTTCAGATTGGCCTTCTTCATCTCTTCCACGATGTCCGATGGGTAGGCCTCGCCGCGCCTGATCACGGAAAGGATGCAGAATTCCAATATCCCTTTGCGCATCTGACTCTGGGTATTCTCGATATTCATACGCTGAGATTTTATGTTTTCCACCCGGGCCGGAGCCGACGGATTGTCCGGTTTGGGCAGCTTAATATCCTTAACAATCCAAAGATAGGTGCTTTTTTAGTACTATGCAACACACAGTACTATTTTAAAGTAGGTATTTTTCATGGTCAGGAAGACTTGCCCGGCCTGAAATACAGTACGGACGGGCCTTTCCGCGAACAGGCGGGGTAGAAAAAAATTTTTCCGGGAAAGGACAAAAGGCCGCAATTCGGGGTAAACGGCGCGAAAAATGCCCACGGAGGCCTTTATTTTCGGGTTTTCAGAAGCGTTTGCGGGTTGTGCGCACGGCGCAGGACGAGTAGCCGGGCTGTTTGAACGGGCGTCGCGTCCCAGGCCCTGGCAGACATGGCTTTTCGGGCCGAACGGTCCGGATCGATCCCTATTTTTTCAAACCGATCTCGCGCAGGCGCTCGTCGAGGTATTCCCCGGCGGTTGCGTCGGGATAGGCTTTCGGGTGACGGTCGTCGATGGTGGAGGGCAGGCAGGCAAGGCTCATGCTGCTTTTGGGATGCAGGAAGAAAGGGATCGAGAACCGGGAAGTACCCCAAAGCGCTCTCGGCGGGTTGACCACGCGGTGCGTGGTGGATTTCAATTTGTTATTGGTCAGCCGTTGGAGCATATCGCCCACGTTCACGACGATCTGGTCAGGTAGCGAGGTCACGGGCACCCATTCGTTTTGTTTGGACAGGATCTCGAGCCCGTCGGCACTTGCTCCCACGAGAAGGGTGATCAGGTTGATGTCTTCATGTTGTTCGGCCCGTATAGCCGATTGCGGTTCTTCTCTGATCGGCGGGTAGTGAATGGCGCGCAGGATCGAATTGCCGTTGTGGATGAATCCGTCGAAATAGTGTTCATTGAGACCGAGATAGAGCGCGATCGCCTGAAGCAATGCGGTGCCCGATCGCTCGAACGAGCGGTAAGCCTGGACGAACAGCGGGTTGAATTCCGGCAACTCTTTGACCTGCACATTATCCGGGTATTCGGCTTTTACCGGGTCGTTGTCGTCTACCGTCTGGCCGAACTGGAAGAATTCTTTCAGATCGGGCGCTGCACTGCCCTTGGCGTGCTCCTTTCCAAACGAAGTATAGCCCCGCTGGCCGGCGAGTCCCGGGATCTCATATTTTCTTTTGATGTCGGGCGGAAGCGCAAAAAAAGCCTTCGTATTCGAATACAACCCTTCGATGGTCCTGGCGGGGATGCCGTGATTCCTCACGGCGACGAAACCCACCTCTTCATATGCCTTACCCAATTCGGAAACAAAAGCGGCTTTTTGACCGGGAGTGCCCGAGAATTGAGCAAGGTCGACGACTGGAATGGCCATTGTTCAGCGTTTTGATAAATATAGCATTTTCCTGGCACCCGGCATTCGCGGGGACCCCCTAAAACTCGGCATTCTTGGGGGCGCGCGGAAAAGCGATCACATCCCGGATGTTCGACATGCCCGTGACGAAGAGCATCATGCGTTCGAAACCCAGGCCGAAACCTGCGTGAGGGACCGTACCGAAGCGACGCGTATCGAGATACCACCACATTTCTTCGACCGGGATATGCATTTCCCGCATCCTCTCTTCGAGTTTGTCGAGGCGCTCCTCGCGTTGCGAGCCACCGACCAGCTCGCCGATACCGGGGACGAGGATGTCCATGGCGGCAACGGTCCTCCCGTCCTCATTCCGACGCATGTAAAACGCCTTGATTGCGGCGGGATACCCGGTGACGATCACGGGTTTTTTAAAATGTTTTTCCACGAGATACCGTTCGTGCTCGCTCTGCATATCGATGCCCCATTTGACATCGTACTGGAATTTCTTCTTCTTGTACGCGGGCGACTGCAACAGGATATCGATGGCCTCGGTGTAGGTGATCCGCTCGAACCGGTTGTTCAGGACGAACTCCAGCTTTTCGATCAGCCCGAACTCGGTCCTTTCGGCCTGCGGTTTTTGTTTTTCTTCTTCCGCCTGCCGCTGCGCCAGGAAATCGAGGTCTTCCCGGTTGTTCTCCATCACATAGCGGATGAGGTATTGGATGAACGATTCGGCCAGGTCCATGTTATCCTCCAGATCGTAAAAGGCCATTTCGGGTTCGATCATCCAGAACTCGGCCAGGTGCCGGGCGGTATTGGAATTCTCCGCGCGGAACGTCGGCCCGAAGGTGTAGATCTCGCTGAGCGCCATTGCGCCGAGCTCGCCTTCGAGCTGCCCGCTGACGGTAAGATTGGTCGCGCGGCCGAAGAAGTCTTCGCTGTAATCCACGGACCCGTCCGCTTTCCGGGGTGTTCCATCAAAAGGCAGCGTGCTCACGCGGAACATTTCTCCCGCCCCTTCCGCATCGGAGGCCGTGATGATCGGGGTGTGCAGGTAAACGAATCCCCGTTCGTTGAAGAAGCGGTGGATCGCGAAGGAAAGCGAATGACGGATACGGAACACGGCCGCAAATGTATTGGTGCGGAAACGGAGATGGGCGATGTCGCGCAGGTATTCGAGGCTCGGTCTGTTCTTCAGCTGAAGGGGATAAGTATCGGGGTCGCATTCGCCAAGCACCTCGATCGTACGGGCTTTTACCTCCACAGCCTGACCCTTTCCCAGCGAGGCAACCAGCTGTCCGCTTACTTTGAGCGAGGCGCCGGGCGTTATTTTTTTAAGCAGCGCTTCGTCGAAAACGCCAAGTTCCGCAACGATCTGCAGATTGGTGTTGGTCGAGCCGTCGTTCAGCGCGATGAACTGTTTATTGCGGAAGCTCCTCACCCATCCCATCACCGTGACATCCTGTCCGTCCGCGGCGGCGGAAAGCAGCGTTTTCACTTTCACTCTTGAGTTGAACATGATTTTCTGTATGATTTTTCGTGGTGCAAAATTGCCGAAAATCGACTGAAACTCAGGCCGTTTAAAATTTTTTTTTTGAATTATGCATTTTTATGCTAAAATTGCAGTGGAATTAAGCTGATCAGTTTCCCTTTCGCAACGCTCACAGCTTATCAGTATTAATCTTTCTGTTCATATAATCAATATTCATTTCAAACATTTTCACTAGACAGTCCTACTGTTTGAGAATGCTCTTCAACTCTCAAGTTATTTTATGTACGATATTCTCCAATTGAACGACATGCTCGTTCCGGAACTCCTCGATATTGCGGAACAACTGAAGATCGCAGGCGCCAGGAAGCTGGATAAGCAGGAGCTCGTTTATAAAATCCTGGATAAACAGGCCGTTGTGGCAAGCGAAGGGAAATCCGAGTCGGCCGACGACAAGCCCAAACGGAAACGGATCATAAAAGCTTCGACCGGCAACAGCACCGAAGAAGCCATCGTGGAAAGCGGCGACGACAAGCCCAAAAAGACCGAACCGAAAAAAGAGACGCGCAAGAAGGAAGAAAAGCCGATGATGAAAAAGCCGCGCAAGAAGGAAGAGGAAGAACCTGCCGAGGTGATGGCTGCACCGAAGGCCCCCGCTGCGAAAGGTCATCCTGCGCAGCATCGCGAAGCTCCTCATCGGGATGGTGCACGTCGTGACGCCGTGCACGGCGGAGAAGCGCAGCAGCGCGGTGGCGGCGGACGCGATCTCTCGAGAGGAGAAGGTCAGCGCGGCGATTCGCAACGCGGAGACGCTTCGCGGGCAGAAATGTCGCAATGGTCGGGCGGAGCCGGCCGGGATGTCGCTGGTCGTGGGGACGACACCAACCGCGAAGAAGGAGAAGACCAACCGAACCAGGACGAAAGCCTGGTTATGCCCGAAGAGCAGGATAGCGGCGAAGCGATCGGAGAAGGCAGCCGGGGCGGAGACGCGCAAAGCCGGATATATGCGCAACGGCGTAACGAGGTATTCAATATCGAGTTCGACGGAGTGATCTCCGCCGAGGGTGTTCTCGAAATGATGCCCGATGGATATGGCTTCCTGCGGAGCAGCGATTACAACTATCTTTCATCTCCCGACGACATCTATGTCAGCCCCTCGCAGATCAAACTGTTCGGTCTGAAAACCGGCGATACCGTCCTCGGGTCGGTTCGGCCTCCGAAAGAAGGAGAGAAATATTTTGCTTTGCTGAAAGTAGAAACGATCAACAACAAGGGGCCGGAAGAAGTGCGCGACCGCGTGCCTTTCGACTACCTGACGCCCTTGTTCCCTTTCGAGAAACTGAACCTGTTCACTGCGCCGAACGATTATTCGACCCGCATCATCGACCTGTTCACGCCGATCGGCAAGGGCCAGCGCGGTCTCATCGTCGCCCAGCCCAAGACCGGTAAAACGATGTTGCTCAAGGCCGTCGCCAACGCGATCGCCGCCAACCACTCCGAATGCTATCTGATGATCGTCCTCGTCGATGAACGCCCCGAGGAAGTGACCGATATGGAACGGAGCGTAAAGGCCGAGGTCATCGCCTCCACCTTCGACGAACCCGCCGAAAAACACGTGAAAGTATCTACGATCGCCTTGCAAAAGGCCAAGCGCCTGGTGGAATGCGGCCATGACGTGGTGATCCTGCTCGATTCGATCACGCGTCTCGCCCGTGCGCACAACACGGTCGCGCCGGCCTCCGGAAAGGTGCTGTCCGGCGGCGTGGAAGCCAACGCCATGCAGAAACCCAAGCAATTCTTTGGCGCCGCGCGTAAGATCGAGAACGGCGGCTCACTGACCATCCTCGCCACCGCGCTGATCGATACGGGTTCGAAAATGGACGAAGTGATCTTTGAAGAGTTCAAGGGTACCGGTAACATGGAATTGCAACTCGACCGGCGTCTTTCCAACCGCCGCATTTACCCGGCAATCGACCTGGTCGCCTCTTCCACCCGGCGCGACGATCTCCTGCTCGAAAGAGATGTGCTGCAGCGCATGAACCTGCTTCGCGTATACCTGAACGACATGAATCCGGAAGAAGCCATGAATGAATTGCTGAAACGCATGCGCGGCACCAAGAGCAACGAAGAATTCCTCGCCAGCATGAATGGCTGATCGTCAATGAATTTCGGTCTGCAGCCGCTCAGGGTTGGACCAACCCATCTATCTTTTGCGCCAGTCGCCGGTCCTTATCGGTGACGATGTCCCCCGCGCTGTGCGTAGACAGCCTGATCTCAACGGTATTGTAGACATTGCTCCAGTCGGGGTGATGATCCATTTTTTCGGCCTCGAGCGCCACCCGCGTCATAAAGGCAAAGGCCTGGGAAAAATCCTTGAATTGAAATTTTCGGTAGAGCGTGTTGTTTTTTTCTTCCCACATATATTTTTCGATTTGAACGGGCCCGCCCGTTTTGGTGATGAGGCTGACAGGTCTCGGGCACGTTTGGTGATGGTTCACGCGGCTTCCGGCCCGTTTGCCCGCCCGTACCGGCCGGCCGCAAGACACGGCCGCAAAAGACAGGCCGCCGGACCGCCGGTCATCAAAAGATGAGGTGTCCCTTGTTCCTGATCTTATCGGGGGCCAGTTCGGTTACCAGCTGCACGCCGGGTACGGTACGGATCGAAGCCACCAGCAGCGCCAGCTTTTCATCGGCTACCGTATCTCCTTTCAACAGCCACAGGAAATCGAGGTGTTTGAATTCGGGCAACAGGTATTCGCCGTCGAATTGGTTGTTGTATAAAAAATGTTGCAGCGAATGGCCGTCTTCGCGATATTCATAAACACCGAAAAAATATTTTCGCTGCCGCTTGGTCAGCTGGATCTCGATGTCGTTATTGATCCGGAAATCGAAACGGAGGCGGTTGTTCAGCTGCCAGCAGAACTGGTAGTCCTTTACCGGGGCCACCAGGCCGAGCAAACGGGTGTCTTCGAAGAACTCTCCCGTCATGTCCTCTACGTTCAGCTTGAGCTTCATGATCCGGTCTTTGTATAGGCCAACCGTCCGTGGCGGTCAACGGCTTTTACCATATCGAATAGATATTTCACTACCTCCGGTTTATGCTCCGTCCAGTCGCCGCCGATGTAAAAAACGAGAACGGGTACACCCTTCGAATAGAATGCTGTCTGATCGCCGGGTCCGGCATAGCCGCTGTCCAGCCGGACAGAGAAAGCCGGTTTCTCCCTGATTTCGCGGGCGGCGCCCGCCCAGGCCGGGGAAGAAGCACATCCTCCCACGACGAGCGGCCCGGCATTGCCATTCGCCGGGTCGGGCGCGTCCAGGTCGAGCATATAATTCAGCCGCCGGGGGTCGAACGGCAGATGCCCGGCAAGGAACGCCGATCCCGCCGACCCTTGCTCGCCGCCGGAAAAAGCGACGAACAGGTAATTGTTGCCCTTCAACCTGGAAGACGCAAGAAGACGCGCCAGCTCGATCATCGCGGCAACTCCGCATACATTATCACCCCGGGGTGTATTGCGGGAGCTGACGCTGTCGGCAGCCTCCGTCCAATGATCGTAGTGTGCGCCGATCACGACCGTGGAGCTGGACCCATTGTCGACATACCCCACTATATTGTGGCCGGTGCATTTCTTTTCCGAAAACCCTGTTTTGATGCGGAGGTCCACCGACGCGGATTCATCCTTCAAATATTTTCGTTTGGCAGCGGCCGTGATATACAGGATCGGGATCGTTGCGCGTTCCGTCCTGTCGTTCGGGTCGAAGCACAGGTTATCCTGCATTTTTGAGGAATTATAAACGATCAGCGCCGTCGCTCCTTTTTTAGCAAATTCAGCGGCCTTTTCGCGAATGGCTGCAGGAAGGCTGACACGGGCGCCACCATCGGATTCAAGCAGATCGCGCAGGTCGAGGAACCAGGGCACCCCGCTTTCCTGCAGGGCGATCGCCGGAGAGCCCGATACCGAGCCTACTGCACTGAACGCCAGGGGGAAATACTCCTTGTTCAGCAGCAACGGGTGATCGTTGACGATAAAAAATGCGTCCGGGCTGACCACGCGTCCCTGATCGATATTGAACGCCTGAAGCCAGCCGTTCTTGTCGCCTTTGGGCACCAGCCCCGCGTTGCTAAGTGCTACGGCGATATAGTCGCTGGCCTGCTTTTCTCCCGGGGTTCCCGTTCTGCGGCCTTCCAGTTTTTCATTCGATAAATAGCGGACATGCGTATCCAGGTTGGTGAACAGCAGTTTGTCGGTCTTTTTTTGTCGTTGGGCGGAGGCTGGGGAGGTGGGCAAGGTCATCAGCAAGGGCAGGACAAGGATAGGAGACAATAAGTTAATACGGAAGATCATAACGGCTGTTTAACATAACGATCTGTAGTACAAAGCGAACCCGCGCGGGTGTTCCAAAGGTAAGATGGATTTAATTTTCTACACTCACCTTTTTTCCTTTAGTTTTGCAGATTGGCCTTTTCGGAATAAAAAGCATATGGCGTTACCGCACCTTATTAAGTATGTTTACACCAATGGAACCGATGAAGTGATTCGCCGGGGAAAAAAGATCCATGCCATTGGCTATGTTGAGCTGATCGAATATGACGAGCTGTTCGAGTCCGTTACCTTCCGGGTTAAGGACGACAGCTATACGACCTATTATAAGGTGTATGTGCAAAAATTCAAGGATCCGAAAACCCTCTCCATCCGGTGCAGTTGCCCCTACAATCTGGGCGATATCTGTCGTCATGAAGCAGGCGCGCTCATCCAGCTGCAAGAGCTGCTGGACCGGAATATGCTGAAGGCCGAGGAAGTGCAATACGATCAGCGGCATACGGTGATCAAGATGAAATTCATCGATCTGAAGACCATCCGGTTGCTGTGTTCTCAGCAGACGCTTGCCGACGCCGAGAAATATCTCCTGACGCAACGCGCCCGCATCGAATATGCGAGGGACGAAATGGTCAAAGCCTCCGTCGAGATCGAAGGCCAGGTCTACCAGGTGGTGCTCCGGAAAAACGAAGAACGGAATTTCGATACGAGCAGCGACTATCCCGACACCATTCATCCGCTGTCACTGCCGAAGGTGATCGTGCTGCTGCAACTGCTGCATGCCCACGGCGCCTATTATTTCGACACCATCCGCAACTGGGATAAGGAAAAGAACAAGCTGCTGGAAGCCTATGGCTATTCGCTTGCCGATGACCTGCAGGGCAAATTCGAGTTCAGCTATAAAGAAGGTAAGCCTTTTCTTCGCGTGCTGGATACGACGATCAAACGCGTCGCTCCGGTGGCGGGGAATCGCCCGCGGCCCGCGGAGGTCGAAGCGCCCGTCGCAACCGTCGAAGAGGAGAAGACGCTGGGCTATGCACAACGGCTCGGCATCGTCTTCAATTTCAATTGCGACGGTTTCCCGGGTTTTGCGCTAGACGCCGTCGCGGGGGAGAGCAACGAAGAACAGACCGGGTATTCGTCGAAGGCCGGGAAACTGGACCTTTCCAAGTTCATTCCCAACGACCCCTTTAACGAGTCCGACAGGCAACTGATCCCCTCGCTTCGGAAGGTGCAGGAAGGCGAGATCAACAAATACCTGAACCGGAACTCTCCGTTCAGCGGCATCTGGGAGAATATCATCCACCAGGAAGAGGATTCCCTCCCCGAGGAGACGAAAAAGCTGATGGTGGAATACCTGCATCCCAAGCTCAAGAAACTGTTTGCCGAGCTTGCCGCCAATCCCTTCGTTTTCTATCTCAACGGTCATAAGGCTTTCAAGACGGTCAATCTGCAGCCGGTGGGTCTGTCGGGCGATGTGATCACGCCGCAGTTTGCCGTGTCGCAAGCCAAGGACGGTTATGAAGTGAGCTGCTTCGTCAAGATCAATGGGCAGCCGGTCGACATCACGAGGAATGAATGCAGGAGCCCGTTGTTGTTCTTTTACAACAACAACCTCTACCTCTGGAACCGCCCGGAGGACGTTGCGCTGGTAGAACGGTTCGCGGGCAGCGAAAGCCATTTCATTCCGAGGGCCGGATGGCCGGCGCATCTGCGCGATTTTGTGTTGCCGCTGACGATGGAATACACCGTGGATTTCGGCCAGGGCCTGGTCCGCGAGATAAGAGGAGGCGACCCGGAACGGAAACTGCTGTTGCAGGAGAAGGGCGATTACCTGGTGTTCCAGCCGCTGTACTCTTATAAAGGTTTTGAGACCCGTCCGGGAGGAAAGGACGAGATCGTCGTGCCGGACGGCGACAAGGTGCTGCTCGTGCACCGCAACAAGGAAGCCGAGCTGCAGTTCTTCCGGAAGCTGGAATCGCTCCACTCCGGGTTCATCCATCCCGAAGGATCGTATAATCTGGCCCTGAAAGGTGCGGACGTCCTGAAAAACAATTGGTTCTTCCTTTTCGTGGACGCCATGGAGGAAATGAAGGTTCCGGTCTATGGCTTCGATGCCCTTAAGAATTTCCGTTTCAACACGGCCAAACCGCAAACCAAGATCCATATCAGCAGCAACACCGATTGGTTCGATGCCCGTGTCGACATCGTTTTCGGCGATCAGAAGGTGACGATCGCGGACGTCAAAAAGGCCTTGGGCAACCGGCAGCAGTTCGTTCCCCTGCATGACGGGACGCTCGGGGTTTTGCCGGAGGAATGGATCAAGAAATATTCGCTCCTTTTCCGCGTCGGGGAGGGCAAAAGCAATCAACTGCGCCTGTCGAAGTACCATATGAGCGTCATCGACGAGCTCTATGACAACCGCAATGAAGAAGAGCTGATCATCCGCCTCGAGGAGAAATACGAACAGCTGAGGGAGTTCAACCGCATCCGGGAACTGGCGCCTCCTGCCCATTTATCGCCCATCCTGCGGCCCTACCAGACCCATGGGTTTCACTGGCTCAACTACCTGCAGGAAGTCAACTGGGGCGGGATCCTCGCGGACGACATGGGCCTGGGCAAGACGATACAGGCGTTGTCCTTCCTCCAGCATTTCAAAGACGAGAACGGGAGACTGAACGCGCTGGTGGTTTGTCCTACGACGCTGATGTTCAACTGGGAGAATGAGATCCGTAAGTTCACGCCGGCGCTGACCTATCATATCCATCACGGCGGCGACCGGACGCGCAACAAGGAAACGCTGTCGGAATACAATATCATTATCACCACCTACGGAACGCTCCGAAGCGATATCAAGCTGTTGCTCGAAATCCACTTCGATTATGCGATCCTCGATGAATCGCAGGCGATAAAGAACCCCAGCAGCAAAGTGACGAAGGCGGCCTGTCTGCTGCAGGCCCGGCACCGGCTTTGTATGAGCGGAACGCCGCTGCAAAACAATACGTTCGACATCTTCGCGCAGATGAATTTCCTGAACCCTGGAATGCTCGGTAGCCTGGAATTCTTCCGGCAGGAATTCGCCGTCCCGATCGACAAATTCGGCGAGCAGGACCGCAAAGATCACCTACGCAAACTGTTGTACCCATTCATCCTTCGCAGGACCAAGGAACAGGTGGCAAAGGACCTTCCGGAGAAGACGGAGACCATCCTTTTCTGCGAGATGGAAGACGAACAAAGAAAGGTTTACGAAGCCTATCGCAACGACTACCGGGATAAGATCATGGGCACGATCGAGACACAGGGCATCCAACGGTCGCAGCTGACCATCCTGCAGGGGCTGATGAAGCTGCGGCAGATTTGCGACTCGCCCGCCATACTCAACGAATCGGATAAATATCCGAATCATTCGATCAAACTCGATGAACTGGCGCGCGAGATCACGGAAAATATCGGGGATCACAAAGCGCTGATCTTTTCGCAGTTTCTCGGCATGCTGGCGCTCATCCGCGAAAGGCTGAAAGAGCTGGACATCAAATTCGAGTATTTTGACGGAAGCACTTCGGCGCAGGAGCGCGAGCGGGCCATCCAGAGCTTCCAGAATGACGACAGCTGCCGCGTTTTCCTCATCTCGTTAAAGGCAGGCGGCGTCGGCCTCAACCTCACAGCGGCCGACTATGTTTATATCGTGGATCCCTGGTGGAATCCCGCGGTGGAACAACAGGCCATCGACCGGACGCACCGTATCGGTCAGACGAAGAACATCTTTGCGTACCGGATGATCTGTAAGGACACGATCGAAGACAAGATCCTCCAGTTACAGGAAAAGAAGCGTATTTTGGCCAGGGACCTGATCGCGGATGACGACGGATTCGTAAAGACCCTTACCAGGGCGGATGTGGAATACCTGTTTTCCTAGCCTGTTTACCGATAATCCTTCCATGGCCGCTTGGCCTTTCACCCTACCGGCCTCTCTTTTTGCCACTGGTACTTTGCCGATATGAATGCAATCGGGCACGGAGTATTTTAGCAGTCGGTTTGTTATGGTATTCATCAAAGCCCGGCTATGAAAAAGTTTACGATCTTGTTGCTTTCAAGTTTGCTGTTCTTCACAACTCACTTATTCTCACAGTCTAATATAAGAGGCTCGGTGAAAGGGGTCCTGATTGACAGTACCGAAGGCCGTCAGCCGATGTACAATGCCACGATTTCTGTCACCCCGCTTGCAGGGGACTCGACGGATGCGGAATTTACGGTGTCCGACAAAAAAGGCGCATTCAGCATGCGAGGGATCCGGAGGGGTCAATACCGGCTGCTGATCACCTATGAAGGCTATCAGCCGATCGACAAACGGTTCTCGATCTCGGACAGCGGCGCTGTGATCGATCTCGGAACGCTCTATCTCCAGCGCGCCGATAAAATGCTCACGGCGGTGGTCATTCAACGCCCGCCGATGGCCGTTCATCATGATTCGCTGGAATACAATGCCGGTAGTTTTGCCGTAAAACCTAACGCAGTAGCGGAAGACCTGCTCAACAAGCTGCCGGGCGTGACAGTCGATCACAGCGGCAATATCTCGGCGCAGGGCGAGAAGGTGCAACGCGTCCTGGTCGACGGAAAGCGGTTTTTCAGCGATGACCCGAAAGCGGCGACGCGCAACCTGCCCCCCGATATCATCGACAAGATCCAGATCTTCGACGATCTCAGCGACCAAAGCAAATTCACCGGTTTCGATGACGGCAACCGGGTCAAGACAATCAACATCGTTACAAAGAAGAACGCCCGGAAGGGGTATTTCGGCAAGACGGTGGCAGGCGACGGGACGGATGAGAACTATGATCTCAGCCTCAGCATGCACCGGTTCGACGGGAATCAACAGCTGTCCCTGCTCGGGCAGGGTAACGATATCAACAAGCAGAATTTCACTCCGCGCGACATCTTCGGGGGCAATGGCGGAGGGTTTGGAGGACGCCGCGGCGGCGGAGGCGGGGCGCAGGCCAGCACCAGCTTTCAGTCGAACGGCATCACGACCGTGTGGGCGGGAGGCGCGAACTACCGGAATACCTTCGGCACCGATCCGAACCATTCTACCGATGTCTACGGCAGCTATTTCTACAATTTCCAGCACGTCTCGCTGCAGCAGGTGGACAGCAGCATCACTCCCGTCCAGAACAACCAGGGGATTGACTCGGCGTTCGTCACCAATGGCCACAATACCAGCCTCAACCGGATCGAGAACCACCAGATCTACCTCAACATCGAGAGCCGGTTTGACACCAACAATTCGCTGATCTTCCGTCCCAATTTCACTTTCCAGAAGAGCACGCCGAGGGCGACGACGTTCAGCGAGGAGACCGATAATCACCTTACCCCGATCAACAGCAGCCAGAGCAACACGTATAGCGAGAATACCGGGTTCAATGTCAATGGTACGAACCTGCAGTTCCGGCACCGGTTTGCCAAACCCTACCGGACCATTTCGCTGGATGTGAATACGACGGCCAATACGAACAATGGCACGGGAACCAATTATTCGATCAACGATATCTATGTCCGTAATTCCGTCGATACGCTGAACCAATTCTATTACGATTCGTTGCATTCGTGGTCCATCACGCCTAGCCTGTCCTACACCGAGCCTATCGCCAAAAACCAGATCCTCCAGCTGAATTACAATCACTCCTATACCAACAGCAATACGATCAACCGGACCTACGATTTCCAGGACGCGACCAACGCGTACACGCGTTTCGACAGCCTTTTCAGCAATTCTTATAAATTCACCTCGAATTCCGACCAGTTATCGTTGGCCTGGCGCATCCAGCGGGGCAACAAGTTCAATATGTCGGCGGGCTCGGGCGTCCAATGGACCACCTTTAACAGCGACAATACGACCAAGGGCATCGTCGTAAAGCACAGCTACGTGAACGTGACCCCGACGATGAACCTGTCGTACCAGTTCTCGAATACGCAGCATCTCCGGGTCAACTATTCGGGACGGACGGGCACGCCAACCCCTGCGCAGCTGCAACCCCTGACCACGACCTCGGACAGCATCAGTTTCCAGGAGGGCAACCCGGGTCTGAAACCGCAGTTCACGCATACGCTGCGCGTCCTGTACGCCAACTTCGACCCCGGCACGCAGCGCGTTTTCTTTGCAACCGTCAACGCCAGCACGATCGTCAACGATATCCAGTCCGCACAGTATACGAATGCCCTCGGGGGGAAGACCAGCACGTATGTCAACCTGAACGGCACCTATAATATCAACGGGTTCTTCAATTATGGTTTTCCGCTGAAACGCCCGAAGTCGAACCTGAATTTCATGACCAACGTATCGTATGCGCAAAGCCAGACCCTGCTTGCCCAGGATTCGCTGTCGTTCGTTCATGGGCAGTTTGCGCATCAATACACGAAGAACACAGGGCTGAACGAGACGGTCCGGTGGACGACGAATATCAAAAAGAATTTCGACATGAATTTCAGCTCCACGACCGGCTATACGATAAACAGGAACCCGGGTGTCGGGGTGAACAATTCCCGGGCGGATACGGCTAAGACAGGCGGAAGGGGCGTCAGCAGCAGCAACAACCTGAATTATTTTACCGAGACGCTCGGCGCGGAATTCACCGCCTACACGAATAATGGCTGGCTGATCGCCGCCAACTTCGACTATACGTACACTTATACCAATTCGAAGACCTTCAATGCCAGTATCCCGTTGTTGACGCCGAGCATCGCTAAACAACTGTTCAAAAAGAAGAATGGCGAGCTGCGGTTGACGGTATTCGACGTCCTGAACCGGAACACCTCGGTATCGAAGACGGTAGGTACGGCAGGCGCCGTTTCGTACACACGTACGAATGTGCTGTCAAGGTACGCGATGCTCACCTTTACCTGGAACCTCGGCAATTTTGCGGGCAGCAACCAGCGCAGGATGCCCGGCTTCTTCCCCGGCCGGTTCCGCGGCGGTGGAGGCGGCGGCGGATTCCGCGACGGCGGATTCCGCGAATGATCGGCGGAAGTGTGCCCGATATCCGCGTAACTCGAAAGCGCCCGGCAGCGGCGGCAATGCATTTGGTCCCCGCATGCGATCCGGCGACGGAGCGATGACATCCCGGTCTCGGGGCCGGTCGTGTTAGCCTCAGCTGCGGCGTTCCCGGCCAAAACCGGACCCGCCTACCTGCGAATGCCCGTGGAGGATGATAGAGACCAGCGTGGACAAGAGACGCGCCGGATTGGAAGAGGGACGATAAATGCCCTTGTAGATGCGGGCCTTGCGAACTTCGTGCTGCAACTGTTCGTTCTTCATCGTTCAGGAGTTTGGTTTCAGATGGATTTTAAAGGATTTAGGGCATAACGTCCGGACTGCCGGTTTATTGTGAAAGAGATGTTAAAACCCGGACGTAGTTTTTCTATTGCGCGGCCATCGAAAGCGTTGTATCTTTCTGGAAATCCTTTCTTATGAGACGCGCAATACTCGTTATGGCGCCGGTCGTTCTCTCAGCTTCCCTTTCCGCGCAGGGGGTCTTTTCCAATAAGACCCAGGTGATACTGGAGAAGGTCATCCAGGATTATCCCAATCATTTTTATCATCTCAGGGGCGAACGGATCGGCCAGGCGGTACAATCCGTCCGGTACCGGTCCACGATCCAGCTGCCCGGCTCCGCGTCCAGCACGGTGACCGTCGGCAGCGCCGGTCCGGAGGGTTCGGACTGGAGCTGTACCATTGTCGAAACCACGGACTTCAAGGCCGCCAGGGCGCGGTATTCGGAGATCTATGCGCAGCTGAGCAACAGCATCATCTCCACGGACGGACAAAAGACGTTTATCCTGAGCGGCGAATACGAGACCCCCGCGGAGGACAGGAAATATACGCAGGTATCGTTCTCGCTGTTGCCGGCCGTCGGGCAGATGAAGCGCGTACGCGTGGAATTGACGCTGGACCAGGAAGATAAAGACTGGGTGCTCCGCATCCGTGTTACCGATAATGACCTGCGCATTTACACCACCAGCAGGTAGCTCCGAAGTACCTCATCGATCTCTTCGAGCCGGAACGGTTTGGAAATGTATTTGTTCATGCCGGCTTCCAGACATTTTTCGCGGTCGCCTTTCATGGCATCCGCCGTCAGGGCGATGATCGGCAGGTTGCACCAGGGTTCGGGCATTTTCCGGATCTCGCGCGTCGTGCTGTAGCCGTCCATTTCGGGCATGTTTACGTCCATGAAGATCAGGACCGGATCGCAATGCGGCAGGCGTTCGAGCGCTTCTACGCCGTTGCTGACCTGGATGACTTCGAAGCCCATCCGCCGCAGCACCTCGGAGATGAGCAACATGTTGATGGGATCGTCGTCGGCCACCATGATGCTGGTCGGCTCGGTGATCTTTTCGATACTGTTGCCTGGCATCGGGAAATGCTGTCCGTCCTGCTGGAGATTCATTTCGAACAGTGAGAGCAGGGCTCCATACAGCTCGTGCATCTTCACAGGCTTGGAAAGGAACTTATTGATGCCCGCCCTGGCCGCCTCATGCTGATAGATGTTCTTTTCCAAAGAGGAGAGCATGAGGATGTAGGGCATATTACTGCCCGGGAACAACCGTTTCATTTCCTTTACCATCGCGATCCCGTCGACGCCGGGCATCAGGTGATCGGTGAGCACGAGATTGAAGGGATCGTTCTGCTGACGCGCGGTCTTCATTTTGGCGATGGCCTCTTCGGCGCCAGAGGCGAGTTCCGCTTCGATATGGAAATAACCGAAGATCTCGCGCATGAGATGGAGATTGCTTTGATTGTCGTCGACGATGAGCACTTTGTTCAACAGCGCCTTCTGCGGCAGCATCACTTCCGGTTGCTGATTGGCGATCTCCAGCACGAGGTGCAGCGTAAAAATGCTGCCCTTCCCCGGCTCGCTTTGCACAGTGAGGGTCCCCCCCATCAGCTCGGCCAGGCTGCGGGAGATCGTCAGACCGAGCCCCGTGCCGCCGTATTTGCGCGTAGTGGACGTATCCGCCTGTGTGAAGCTTTCGAATATCTTTTGTTGTTTCTCCTGCCGGATGCCGATGCCCGTGTCCTTCACCTCGATGGCCAGCCGGATAAACGATTTTCCAGATGACTCATAGACATCGCTGTTCTTTTTGATGGAGACGAAGATCTCTCCTTCCGAGGTGAACTTGATGGCATTCCCCAGCAGATTGACAACGATCTGACGGATGCGCACCGGGTCGCCGAGGAACTGAGAAGGGATGGTCGGGTCGACGCGGTAAAGCATCTCGAGCTTCTTCTCGAAGGCCTTCAGCGTGAGCATGTCGATGGTTTCCTCGATGAGCTCGTCCAGTTTGAAGCCGACATGATCGATCAACAGCTTGCCCGCCTCGATCTTCGAGAAGTCGAGGATATCGTTGATGATCTCGAGGAGGCCATAAGCGGATTTTTTGACATTCTGGAGATAGTCGCGCTGCGCCTTCTGCAGCTCAGTCGTCAGCACCAGGTCGGTGAAGCCGATGATACCGTTCATGGGCGTCCGCAGCTCGTGGCTCATATTGGCCATGAATTCGCTCTTCGCATGGCTGGCGGATTCGGCGATCTCTTTGGCCTGCACCAACTCGAGCTCTATCCGCTTGCGTTCGATAGCCGCGCCAAGCGAAGACGCATAGGACCGGAGGATGGCGAATTCGGCCTCGTACCATTCCCTCTCTTCCTTCATCTCGTCGAACCCGACAAAGCCCCAGAACATGCCGTTCTTCAGGTAGATGGGCAGCGCCACGCTCGACAAAACACCCGTCCTGTGGAGGATGGCCTGCAGTTGCGGGTCGTCTTCGGTGCTCTTGTAGCTGACGAACGGGAGCCGTTCCATCAGGGGTTCGACGATCTTCATGATCCTCGTGAAAGGTACGTCGCGGACCTGCGGCTGATGCAGCCGGAGATCGGCGGGCCGTTCGGTCCATTCGTGCGTTTCGGTGGTCGACCAGACGCCGGTCTTCGTATCGAACTGGTTCTGGAACAGGTAGACGCGGCTAACCATGGCTGTGCTGCCCAGTACCTGGATCGATTCGTCGATGGCCTGGTTGAGATCGGTGTTGATCAGCAGTGAATGCGTTGCCTGGGCCACCGCGTGCAGGAGATGGTCTTTCTTTTTCAGCTTTTCCTGGGCGATCATCTGGTCCGTGATGTTGCGGGACGTACAGATGAGTTTGACGAGCTCGGCCTCGTCGACGATCGGCTTGATGATGCTTTCCAGCCAGATATACGTGCCATCCTTGCGGAGGATGCGATAGCGGACGATGATGCTGTTCTCGACGGCGTGACCCTTATCCGAGAAGGCAGGGACCTGGTCGGCCGGCAGGAATTTGCACCGGTCCTCCGGGTGGACATATTGTTCGAACGATCTGCCGATGATGTCGTCGACCTCGTAGCCGAGGACCGTGGTGACGGATGGCGAGAGATACCAGATCGTACCGTCGATGGCATGGACGCTGATGATGTCTTCCGAGTTCTCGGCAAGCAGCCGGAATTTTTGCTCGCTGTTCAGCAGGGCATTTTCGGCTTCTTTCTGGAACGTGATATCCTGCGCGATCCCGAACTCCATCTGTTCGTCCACGACCTTGCCTTTTACCGAGAGATAGCGCATCCACCCCTGCTTCGTAATGATCCGGCAGGAGAAGGAGGTTTCATAACCGGTGTTCTCCTTGTGCTGAATGGCTTTGGCAAATTCTTCGGCGACCAGGTTGAAATCTTCCGGGACGACATACAAGTGGAGGAAATTGTCCATGGGGATCTTGTCGGAGTCTTCCTCGTCCATGGCCAGCAGGGCCTTGAACTCCTTGCTGAGCCATAGCTCGCTGCTCATGAAATCCAGTTTCCAGGACCCCATCTTGGCATAGGTCATGGCATAGGACAGCGTCCGGATCGCCTCCTCTTTTCCCTTTTCCATCTGCAGTTTTTCGGACACATTCAGACCGATGCCCTGTATCTCGTTGACCTGCCCGGTGTCGTCGGAAAGCGCGAGGAACTCCCATTCCGTCCAGATGAATTCCCGGCTGCGGCCGATGGGTTTGCGGATGAGCAACCGGGAGACCTTCCCCGGGTTGTTCCAGCACTCGTTGGCCACCTGCTGACAGCGGGTCATGTCTTTTGGGAAGATGGTCGTATAGAAAAGGATGTGCTGGATCTCCTCTTCGGTATAGCCGAAAGTTTTCAGGAAGGCCGGATTGGCGTAGGTGAAATGCCCGCTCCGGTTGATCCGGATCACATAGTTGGTTTGGGACCGGAGGATGGATGCCAGGAATTTGCTTTCATGCAACAGCTCGTTCCTTGCTTTCTGGAGCTCTTTGTAGTTCTTCTCCCCTTTCTTGAAGGCCGGCTCGAGCACGAGGATGATGAGGCCGACGATCGCAATGACCAGCGAGATCAACTTGCCGGTGTCGATGGTGGCGACCTCACCGTTCGTTTCCGCGACCAGCGCCGAATAGTGCTGATTGATCTCCGCCATCAGCGAGCTGTACCGTTCTTCGTTGTACAGCAGGTTGCGCAAATAAAGCTTCCTGTTCATCGCCAGCAACATCGAATCCGATTGGGCGAGTTCCTGGCTGATGGCGGTAATGGCCTCGAAAAAAGGCTGCGAGGTCGAAAGCAATAGTTTTATCTGGAAGATCTGCTGGGGGACCGGGGAAGGCGTGGCGCTGGCCTGTTGCTGGAGCGCCGCCTGGCTTTCGCGGAAAATGGGTACCAGCCGGCCGAGACTGTCCCTGACCGCGGCTGCCGCCCGCTGATCGGCGCTGTTCAATAACAGGATGGACTCCTTCGCAATGCGCTGACTAAGGGTCTGCAGGTGGCCCGACCGGTTGATGGCGACGATTAATTCCTTGTTTTCCAGGGACCTTATACGATTAATATAATATCCGAAGAAATTGAAAAGAAGCACCAATACCAATAAGACTACCGAAATTCGGACTAGTTTGCGAAACGGGCTTTTCATGAATAATGAGTAATGCAATAATGCAAAGGGTCACTTTAATAGGAACGAAAAATCGTCCGATTAAGTTTCCGGAACTACAAAAAAATCGGGGTAAATACTTAGATGCTGGCTATTAATAGTTTATAACCTGTTCTTCCATAACGGCGGGGAGCGAACGCCATTCGTACTGCTGATTGCGCAGCTGCGGTTCGAATCCCGCTTCGCGGATGGCTGCCTGGATACCCTTTGCCGTGAAACGATGCGGAGCGCCGGCCGCGCTGACGACATTTTCTTCCAGCATGATGCTGCCGAAGTCATTGGCGCCGGCATGCAGGCATAATTGCGCGGTCTGTTTGCCTACGGTCAGCCAGGAGGCCTGTATGTTCTTTATATTCGGCAGCATGATGCGGCTGATGGCGATCATGCGTATATACTCCTCCGGTGTGGTCAGGTTGTGAACGCCCCTGATCCGTGTCAGCAACGTATCGACGTCCTGGAAGGTCCAGGGAATAAAGGCCAGGAAACCCTTTGCGTCTTCCGGCTTGCGGGATTGGACCTCGCGGATCCTGACCAGGTGTTCCATCCTTTCGTGCAACGTCTCCACATGACCGAACATCATCGTGGCCGACGTGGTGATAAATTGTTTGTGGGCTTCGTGCATGATGTCCAGCCACTCCTGCGCGCCGCATTTTCCCTTGCTGATCAGCCGGCGTACGCGGTCCACGAGGATCTCGGCCCCGGCGCCGGGCAAGGAGTCCATGCCGGCCTCGCGAAGCGCGGCCAACACATCGCGGGGGGTCATTTTTTCCTGCCGGCAGATGTGCGCTACCTCGGGCGGTCCGAGCGTGTGCAATTTCAGCGACGGGTACAACTCCTTGAGTTGTCTGAACAAGCTCGTATAGAAGTTCAGCCCCAGCTCAGGATGGTGGCCGCCCTGCAGGAGGAGCTGGTCGCCGCCCCAGCGGAAGGTCTCTTCGATCTTTTTTTTGTAGGTGTCGATGTCCGTGATATAGGCGTCGGCGTGACCCGGCACCCGGTAAAAATTGCAGAACTTGCAGTTGGCGATGCAGACATTGGTGGTATTGACGTTCCTGTCGATCTGCCACGTCACCTTTCCATGCGGAACTGCCGATCTGCGCAACCGGTCGGCCACCGCCATCAATTCGGTCATCGGCGCCTCGCGGAAAAGCGTAATTCCTTCTTCGATGTCGAGGAACTCTTTGCGAAGCGCTTTATCGTACAATGCTGCTAGATCCATAACGAACGTTTATTGGCCGGCGGTGGAGATGGCACGCCTTTCAACCACAAATGTACTTTGATGCAAGCAAAATAAGGGATATATTTAAGGACCAAAGCCAGACAATGCTTAACCAAAAACGCCAATCCGTGCGCCGAAGGGTCTTTTGTCGCCGGAGCCGGCCCATCCTGGTATTGCTGATGGCACTTATCCTGGTGAATCAAACGTTGTCCGCACAGGAAACCTTCGTTCAGCCGGCTGCAAAACTGATCACCAGCTTCCCGTTCACGGTGTTTACGGGCGGGGTCATCCTGGTCAAAGCCCGGCTGGATAATTTTCCCGATAGCCTCAATTTCATCCTCGACACGGGCAGCGGCGGCATCTCGCTGGATTCGGGCACCTGCGAGCAAATGAAATTACAGCCGCAGCCCTCGGACAAGACTATTTTGGGGATAGCGGGGATCCGCCAGGTGCGGTTCCTGTATAACCGAACACTGCACCTTCCCGACCTATCGGTCGATAGCCTGAACTTCCATGTCAGCGACTACGACATCCTCACCCAGGTGTACGGAGCCAAGATCGATGGGATCATCGGGTACAGCTTTTTTTCCCGCTATATCGTAGACGTCGACTACGATTCGCTGCGCGTCTATGTGTATTCACGCGGCTCGTTCCGGTATCCGAGGGGAGGCTATATGCTGCGACCGGTGATCGCCAGCCTGCCGATCATCAGCGCGGGGGTGATGGATGCCAGGAAGGTGTTCAGCAGATTTTATTTCGATACCGGCGCGGGATTGTGCACGCTGCTTTCTTCGGATTTCGTGACAGACAGTAATCTCCTGGACGCCAGCCGCAAATCGTATTATACCCAGGCGCAGGGGCTGGGCGGCAAGGCCGTCATGCGGATGACCACGCTGAAAGAGGTGCGGGTGGGGCCTTACCGGTTTCGACATGTTCCAATATATATCTTTGACGATCAATACAATGTAACCAGCTACCCGAACCTGGGCGGTCTGATGGGGAACGATATCCTGAGACGGTTCAACGTCATCTTCAACTACGACCGGCGGATCATCTACCTGATGCCGAACTCGCATTACCGCGACCCCTTCGACTATTCGTATACCGGTTTGGGTATCTATTGGGTGGACGGGGAGATCCGGGTGGGGGACGTCATGAAAGGCTCTCCGGCTGAAAAAGCGGGCCTGAAGGAGGATGATGTCATCATTGCCGTAGGCAACAATTTCAGCAACAATATACAGACCTACAAAAATCTGCTTCAAAGCACCGGAGAAAAGGTCAAGGTCATCGTCAAGCGCGGGAATGCGCTGGAACAGATGGTCCTCCAGGTCAAAAGCATCCGCTAGATTTTCATTAAATTGCACCTCCCCCCGGGGGGCACCGCGCGGAAGACGCCGGCATCGAGGCGGCGCGCGGCGAAAAGAGGCTATTTATGATCAACTATGAAAGGTTCCAGCTGGACAATGGATTAAGGGTTCTCGTACATGAAGACGCATCCACCCCGATGGTCGTCGTTAACGTGCTCTATGATGTAGGCGCCCGGGATGAGGATCCGAAACGGACAGGGTTCGCACATCTCTTCGAACACCTCATGTTCGGCGGCTCCGTCAACATCGAAGATTTCGAAACGCCTTTGCAACTGGCCGGCGGTGAGAACAACGCGTATACGACCAACGACTTCACGAATTACTATATTCAGCTGCCCGCAGAGAACATCGAAACCGCTTTCTGGCTCGAGAGTGACAGGATGCTATCGCTGGCCTTTAGCGAGAAGAGCCTGGAAGTGCAGCGCAAGGTTGTCATGGAAGAGTTCAAGGAGCATTATCTCAATAAACCATACGGGGATGTCTGGTTCAAGCTGCGCGAGCTGGTATATAAACAGCATCCCTATCGGTGGATGACCATTGGCAGCGAGCTGGGTCATATCGAGCAGGCGCGGCTCGAGGACGTGAAACGGTTCTTCTTTAAATATTACCGGCCGATCAATGCGATATTGGTCGTGGCGGGTAAAGTGAAAACCGAACAGGTACGGGGCCTGGCGCAGAAATGGTTCGGAGATATACCCGCGGGTGAACGGTACCAGCGCAATCTGCCGCAGGAACCGCCGCAACGCGAAGAGCGGCGACTCACGGTAAAGGCACCCGTTCCGCTGGACGCCCTGTATAAATGCTATCCGATGGCCTCGCGTACGCAGCCGGGTTACTATGTGGCCGATCTGCTCACCGAAGTGTTGGGCGGCGGGGCGTCCTCGCGTTTGCACCAATCGCTGATCAAGGAAAAAAAGCTGTTCAGCCAGATCGATTGTTATCATACCGGTTCCGTTGACCCGGGCCTGGTCGTGATCGAGGGCAAGTTGATCAGAGGAGTGAGTATGGAAGAGGCCGACCGGGCCGTGGAAGACGAGCTCGACCGCCTGAAGAGCGAACCGGTTGGCGTGAAAGAACTGGAGAAGGTGAAGAACAAGACGGAATCGGCGATCGTATTCGAAGACATGAGCGTAATGAACCGCGCCAACAGCCTGGCGATTTACGAATTGCTGGGCGACGTCAACATGATGAATACCGAGCTGGAAAAGTATCGGGCCGTCACGGCGGAAGCCATGCTGGAAACGAGCCGCCGGATCTTCGACCCGCTGAACAGCAATACGCTTTATTACAGGACGCAGGAAGCGTCCGATGAAAAATGAACAGCATGGAAGTACGAACGACCGCTACATTGAACAGGGCCATAGCGCCGCCTATAAAAGATGCAATAGAATTCGAGCTCAACCTTCCGCCCTTCCGGAAGCATGTCCTGTCGAACGGGGT
This sequence comes from Puia sp., assembly GCA_035545215.1. Classification (GTDB taxonomy): domain Bacteria; phylum Bacteroidota; class Bacteroidia; order Chitinophagales; family Chitinophagaceae; genus Puia. The sequence continues at coordinate 16,850 of DASZYU010000210.1, read as the reverse complement.
GGAAGTATACGCCATCGACCTGGGCAATGTCGAGGCAATGATGGTCAGCTGGATCTTCGACGCCGGCAACTCGTGGGAGGAGAAAAAAGGAGTGGCCGCTGCAGCCAACAGCCTGCTCAAGAACGGGACGTCCGCGCGGACCGCATTCGGGATCAACGAGCACTTTGAATATTACGGCGCCTATCTGAACCGCGTTTCTCATCATGAGACCGCAGAGCTGACGCTACACTGTCTCAACAAGTATTCCGGCGAACTCCTTCCGGTGGTGGCCGAACTGCTCTCGGATTCCGTCTATCCGGGCGAGGAGGTGGAGATCTATAAACGCAACAGTCAGCAGCGCCTGCAGGTCAGCCTGAAAAAAAGCGATTTCGTTGCGACCCGGCTGATCGATGCCTACCTCTACGGCGAACAGCATCCTTATGGGAAATATTCGCAGCTGGAAAATTACCAGGCGTTGGAGCGGGAAGATCTCGCGGGGTTCTTCGACCGTTTTTACCGGCATGGCGCCTGTCGTATCCTGGCCGCCGGTAAATTGCCGGCGGATCTTATCGGGCGGCTGGAGACCAGCTTCGGCGCGCTTCCCCTGCGGCCGCCTCTACCCTATGCGGCACTGCCGGCGCCTGCGATCACGCCGGCAACCGGCAGGAAGTACAACGTCGTCAACGACCCCAATGGCGTGCAGGGATCGATCCGGATCGCACGGAATTTTCCCAACCGCCATCATCCCGATTTCCAAAAAGTGCAGGTCCTGAACAATGTGTTCGGCGGGTATTTCGGCTCACGGCTGATGGCGAATATCCGGGAGGACAAGGGGTACACCTATGGCATACACAGCTGGCTGGCGAACAACATCCAGACCAGCGCGCTGATGATCAGCACGGAAGCCGGCAAGGACGTATGCGTTCCCGCCATCCGGGAGGTGTACAAAGAGATGGAGCTGCTGCGGACCGAACTCATCGATGAGGAAGAGCTGCAGATGGCGCGCAATTTTACGATCGGCAGCATCCTTGGCGATCTCGACGGTCCTTTTCACGTAGCCGGGCGGTGGAAGAATATCCTGCTGAACGGACTGGACGGCGATTATTTCAAAGAGGGCGTCCGGATCATCAAAACCATTACGCCGGAAGAGCTGCGGACCATGGCCGTTAAGTATCTCGAGCCCGAAGCTTTCTACGAACTGGTGGTGGTGTAGGCGCCGGCCGCTTTCCGGCGTTGGCCGAATAATCAGATTGCCGTAACTTGGACAAAAGAACCGCATGAATTTCCTGCTCCGCATCATCATCACGGCGGTGGTTGCTTTTGCGCTTTCTTCCGTGTTGCCGGGCATTCATATCGATACTTTCTGGACGGCGATCGTGCTTTCGCTGGTACTGGCGGTCCTGAACATCTTGCTGAAACCCATTCTCATCATCCTTACTTTGCCGATAACGATCGTCACCCTCGGGTTCTTCCTTTTTGTCATCAATGCCGTTATTGTGCTATTGGCCAGCGATTTTGTTCGCGGGTTCGTGGTGGACAGTTTTTGGTGGGCGCTTTTGTTCAGCCTGTTGTTGTCCCTGCTGACCTCGCTGCTGTACAAAAAGGATAAACACGGAGAGGACACAGGCAGGTAGTTTTCAGTAATTCAGACTCGGCATGCAAATCAGATCGTATGTATTTTGAAAGAAAAGACCGTAGTAACGAAGAATTGATCCGTCTCTATAAAAGCATTCTGCTGCCCCGGATGATCGAAGAGAAGATGCTCGTCTTATTGCGGCAGGGCAGGATCAGCAAATGGTTCAGCGGGATCGGGCAGGAAGCGATCGCCGTAGGCGCTACACTGGCCATGGAGCCGGACGAGTGGATCCTGCCGCTGCACCGCAACCTCGGCGTGTTTACCAGCCGGGGAATGCCGCTTTCGAGGCTGTTCCTGCAGTGGCAGGGCAGCGCCGACGGCTATAGCAAAGGCAGGGAAAGAAGTTTTCATTTTGGTAGCCGGGAACACGCCATCTGCGGCATGATCTCTCATCTCGGCCCGCAGCTGGCCATCGCGGACGGGATTGCGCTGGCCTATAAATTACAGGACAGGTCGGCCGCATCACTCGTCTTTACGGGCGACGGAGGTACGAGCGAAGGCGATTTTCATGAAGCATTGAACGTCGCATCGGTGTGGGACCTCCCGGTGATCTTCCTCATCGAGAACAACGGATATGGTCTCAGCACGCCTGTCAGCGAGCAGTATCGTTGTGAGACACTCGTTTATAAAGCCGAAGGATATGGCATGCAGGGCGTGCGTATCGACGGCAACAATATCCTTACGGTGAACGACACGCTGCGCGGCGTCCGCGATTACTGTATCCGGTATCAACGCCCCTATCTCGTGGAATGCATGACCTTTCGGATGCGGGGCCATGAGGAGGCCAGCGGCGTTAAATATGTACCGCCCGAATTGCTGGAAGACTGGGGTAAGAAGGACCCCGTGGTCAATTACGAGGTCTGGCTGCGCGAACAGGGTGTGCTGGACGATGCGACGACCGAACAGATCCGCGAAGAGATACGCGGTCATATCGAAGCCGAGCTGAATAAAGCTTCGGGACCCATCACCATCGTCGCCGATACCGGGCAGGAGATGGACGATGTCTATGCGCCGGCCGGAAGCTACCGGCAGACGCCGGCCTGGGAAGAAGAGGAAGCGCCGGTCCCCGGACCTCAAAAGCGGATGATCGACGCCATTAAAGAAGGACTCGACCAGGCGATGCGCGGGCATGACAATCTCATCCTGATGGGACAGGACATCGCCGAATACGGTGGCGCGTTCAAGATCACCGAGGGCCTCGTGGAGAAATATGGGAAAAGGCGGGTGCGGAATACGCCGCTCTGCGAAAGCGCGATAGTAGGCTGCACGCTCGGGCTGAGCCTCGAGGGATTCAAGAGCGTCATGGAAATGCAGTTCGCCGATTTCGCGACGGCGGGATTCAACCAGATCGTCAATAACCTGGCGAAGATCCATTACCGGTGGGGCCAACAGGCGGATGTTGTGATCCGGATGCCGACGGGCGCCGGCGTCGGGGCAGGTCCTTTTCATTCGCAAAGCAATGAAGCATGGTTTTTTCATACGCCGGGATTGAAGATCGTGTATCCGTCGACGCCGGTGGACGCGAAGGGATTGCTCATTGCCGCGATCGAGGACCCCAACCCCGTGATGTACTTCGAACACAAAGCGCTTTACCGCAGCGTCAGCGGACCCGTGCCGGAGGATTACTACACGATCCCGATCGGCAAGAGCCGGACCGTTCAGGACGGAGAGGATCTTTCGATCATCACGTACGGGGCCGGGGTCCATTGGGCCCTGGAATATGCGGCGGACCACCCCGGGTATTCCATCAGCATCCTGGATCTGCGCACGCTGCTGCCGCTCGATTACGCCTCGATCCGGCTTGCAGTGGAGCGCACCGGAAGGGTGTTGGTCTTGCACGAAGACACCCTCACGGGTGGCATCGGTGCAGAAATAGCGGCATGGATAGCGGAATACTGCTTCGAGGGGCTGGATGCGCCAGTATTAAGGTGCGCTTCGCTCGATACACCGGTTCCCTTCAACGGGGTCCTCGAGCAAAATTTTCTGGCCAGCCACCGCCTTCACGAATACGTGCAAAAATTGATGCGCTACTAAGCAGGACCATGGATCGGAAGTTTTGCACCATTCTTCCACAATTCTTGGAAAATGAATAAAAGTTTAGTTAACTTTATTACAAATAGGATAAGGTTTAATGGTTATGGAACTGATTAGGGCGACCTCCCCCCTCAAAGGGAGGTTTTTTATTTTCAGCCCTGCGAAGAAGATTCTCCCACAAAATTTTGCTCTTTGTTCCTGAACAACACGTTGAACGTGGTGAAGGAGCCGTAGATGCGCGTGATGTATTGCTGAAGATTGATCTTCTCCTCGTCGCTGAGGCCCTTGTGCGCATTGATCTGTTGTTCGAGCACGCGGAGCCGGTCCCGCGCCATGACGATCTTATGAAAGAAGACTTCGATCGGGACCTCCTTCGGTTTGATCGATTTGTCACCTGCCTGCAGGATCATTGTTCCTCCTTTCCATCTGTCCCCCATCGGAACGATCTCGGTGAGACCGCCCCATAACCGGAGGATGCCGAGGAGCGAGCGTTCGGCTTCCGATTGCGTTTCGACCGCGACGGTCGCGTTCTCGGGTATGATCTGGTCAAGGTGCGGATCGTCTTTGCCGATCTCTTTGAGACCATGATGGATAAAGGAGATGAGGTAGACGGCGTATTTTATCCCTACGATCACGCCGGGCCCGTACTGGGTATGCTGCAGGCGTGTGCCGATGCCAAGGGTTTGCTGGTCCATACAGTTTTTGGACAAATATAGGTGCGGTCGTGGTTTCCGCAACCGCGACAATCGTGGTTTCTGCATTCGCGGCAGTCGTGGTTTCGGGCGTTGCAACCTTCGGCCGGGATTGTTTGTTATCCCCTCGCTATGGCAGTCAAAAAGCTACAACAGGTGCTGGCTCCGCCTCCGGCCCACATGGTGGGCGACGGGTTCAGGGTGCATAATTTCTTCCCGGGCGGCTATACCATGGACAAGCGCCGGATGAGCCCCTTTTTTCTGCTGGACTATGTGTCGAAAATGGAATTTTCGCCGTCGGAAACACCCAGGGGTGTCGGTGCTCATCCGCACAAAGGTTTCGAAACGGTCACGATCGCCTATCACGGCAGGGTGGCGCACGAGGACAGCGCGGGAGGCAAGGGCGTGATCCGGGAGGGCGACGTTCAATGGATGACGGCCGGTTCCGGTCTGTTGCACAAGGAGTACCACGAGCGGGAATACAGCCGGACCGGGGGGCCGTTCCAGATGGTCCAGCTTTGGGTGAACCTGCCGGCGAAAGACAAACTGACGCCGCCCAAATACCAGTCGATCACGCACGAAAGCCTCGGCAGGTACCCTTTACCGGCAGATGGCGGAACGGTCGAGGTGATTGCGGGCAATTTCAAAGGGGTCAGGGGCCCCGCTTCGACGTTCACGCCCGTCGAGGTCTATGATCTGAAGCTTTGCAAGGGGACGGTACTGACATTCGATCTGCCGGCGAACTACAATACCGGCATTCTGGCCGTCGAAGGGTCGGCTACGATCAACGGGTCGGACCATCTTCCGCTGGATCATTTTGCGCTGTTTTCCAACGAAGGAGAGAGTATTGCGCTCGAGGCGGAAGAAGACGCGATTCTGCTCGTGCTGAGCGGCGAGCCGATCAACGAGCCATTGGCTGCCTATGGACCGTTCCTGATGAACACGCACGAGCAACTGGCGGAGGCCATGAGCGAATTCAGCAAGGGAAAATACGGGCATCTGGACGAATAGTCCTTCGCCGCTGCCGCGTCAGGGGCGGTCTTTCCTGTCCTTTTTATATTCCGAGAAAGCGAGCTTGATATAGTCGAAAAGATCGTAATCGGTGGCGCGCACGCAAAATTCATACGAGGGGCGATATCTCACCATAAAGCTGTCCAGCTGGTCGCCTTCGAGGCGCGTGATCCGCAATACGATCGAACGGTTGAACCGGTGGTCGACATATTTGTCGTGTTCTTCTTCGATGAGCCGTCGCTGGAAGGCCTGCGTCCGGTGGATCTCCCTTTTGTTGAACATTTCGATGAGCGCATTCAGGTCTACGCCCGCGCCCAGGCCGCCGCTGCCGTCCGTGATCCGGACACCCGGCTTATGATAATCGAATATTTTGGCATAGTCCCGCCGGTTCTGGATCGAGTCGGCCCGGTAGTCGCGCGGCATTACCCGGACTTCTTTCAATTCCACCGGATCCACGTGCAGGGCGATATCGAAACCAGAATAATAATTGATGGTAGAGACCGGGTACCGGACGGTGGTCCGCCCCAGGTACGAGAACCAGATGGAGTCCTTTACCGGGACCACGATGAGGTAGTTGCCATTCGAGTCCGTCGTGGTGCCCCGCCCCGAAGTGCTCATGACGCTGACCCCGTCGAGCGGGTGCGTATGGTACATATTATATACAGTGCCGTGAACGGTAGCCTGTTGCCCGCTGACCCTGCCGCCAAAAAGCAAAGAGATGAATAAGACGAACGGCAGTAAGAACTTATGGGTAGAAAAGGCCAAAGAATGTAAATTTTATGTGATACCCCCGCGACCGCCCCGTGATATTACTACCAAAACCGGACAAATGGGCGGAAGGGTGGAAATTTTTAACTTGGATTTTGCAGATGGCGGATCACGTCCTCGATGATCCTCGGGAAGTGTTCATATTCCAGCAGATGGACCTTCTTTGCCAGCGTTTCGGGGGTATCGTCCGTTTCCACCACCACCCGGGCCTGGAAGATCGGCGCTCCATGGTCATACTGTTCGTCCACATAATGGATCGTGATCCCCGTTTCCTTTTCAGATGCCGCCAGTACGGCCTCGTGCACATGCCGGCCATACATGCCTTTTCCGCCGAATTTCGGCAAAAGAGCGGGGTGGATATTCACGATCTTTCCCGGATAGGCGCGGATCAGCGCCGCCGGTATCTTCCATAAGAATCCTGCCAGGACAATGAGGTCGATGGCGTGTTTTTGCAGCTCGTCCACATAGGCGTCGCCTCTGAAAAAGCGTTCTTTTTCGATCACCAGGGCGGGAAGCCTTTCGTCCCGGGCGATCTTCAGCACGCCGGCGTCGGGTTTATTGCTGACGATCAGGCTCACCCGAACGGAAGGGTGATGGCGGAAATGGTCGATGATGCGGGCCGTATTGGTGCCTGCCCCGGATGCGAAGATGGCCAACTGGTTCATGCGCTAAAAATACGGCCGGAGATCGGAATTGATGACAGTCGCAGCCGCAATAATAAAGGTAATTTCCACCGATTTGAAGCGCCAAATTCCCTGACAATCCTATGACAGAGCGTCAGCGCGATTTGTCGTAATTCGTTGAGACCCACGCCCAGCAAAGGAAAAAAAAATTTTCGCATGTTGATAGATTGTTAAAATCCTGACTTATTTTTGCAACCTGTTAATGTGTAGGATGGGCTTTTACTGGTAGATTTTTCCACATCTACAACTAATTGTATATATGACCACTCATAGATCAGTAAGAAAGTTATTATTCAGTATCCTTCCCCTCGCTCTGGTCCTTTTAGGAAATTCTCTTTTTGCTCAGGATGGTAAGGCTTTATTCCAATCAAATTGCGCTTCATGTCATAATCCCTACAAACAGATCGTCGGACCGGCGCTTCATGGGGTGACCGAACGGGTGCCGGACCGGAAATTGCTGCATGAATGGATCCGCAACAACACCAAGGTGCTCGCGTCGGGTAACAAGTATTTCACCGATAAGTTCAATGAGTTCGGTAAGACGCCGATGAACGTTTTTCCGGCGCTGACCGACGCGGACATCGACGCGATCCTGAAATACGTGGAATTGCCTGAAACCAAGGGACCCGGGAACGACAACAACGCTCCCCCCCAGCAGACCCCCGAAAGCGACAACACCCTATTATATGGTATCCTGACGCTGATCCTGGCGGTGATCATGATCGTATTGTTGCAGGTGAACAGCAGTTTGAAAAAGTTGTCCGACGATAAGGAGGGCATCCCCGCGTCGGAACCTATCCCCTTCTACCGCAATAAAGTATACATTGCCGCTGTCGTCCTGATCCTGTTCGTCCTGGGCGGGTATTGGGTCGTCGAGGGCGCGATCGGGCTGGGCCGTCAGCAGGGTTATCAGCCCGTGCAGCCGATCTTTTATTCGCACAGGGTTCACGCCGGCATCAACCAGATCAGCTGTCTGTACTGTCACAGCAACGCGATGGACAGCAAACATGCCACGGTACCCCCGCTGAACGTCTGTATGAACTGTCACGCCGCGATCAACGACTACAGCAAAGGCCCAAAACTCTATCGCGAGGATGGCAGCGAGGTCGACGGTACGCAGGAGATCCAGAAACTTTACAGCTATACAGGGTACGATCCGAAGACCGGTAAATACAATTCAGAGGACGCCAAACCGGTGGAATGGGTCAAGATCCATAACCTTCCCGATCACGTATTCTTCAGCCACGCTCAACATACAAAAGCCGGACAGGTACAATGCCAGACCTGCCACGGACCGATCCAGGAAATGGATGAGGTAAAACAGTTTGCTCCCTTGAGCATGGGCTGGTGCATTAATTGCCATCGTACGACCAAGGTCAACTTCCCCGACAGCTCCGGGAACGGCAATAAATTTTACAGCATTTACGAGCGGTTCCACAAGGATTTGCGGACCGGCCGAATGGATTCCGTGACCGTCGAGAACATCGGCGGTACCGAGTGCCAGAAATGCCATTATTAATCGGTAATCCTTCCTCCGCCCGCGCGGAACACATAAAAGTCTAATTTCTCTACAATATGAGCGACAAAAAATATTGGCAAAGTTTCGGAGAGCGCAACAACAGCGAGGCGTTTCAGAAGTCAAGCGAAGGTGAATTTAGGGAAAGCCTGCCATTGGACGGTCTGGATGGAAAGGGTCTGTTGGATGCGAAACACCCCCGCAGAGACTTTCTCAAGTACCTGGGTTTCAGCACGGCTGCCGCCACTCTCGCCGCCAGCTGCGAAATGCCGGTCCGCCACGTCGTCCCCTACCTCAACAAGCCGGAAAATATGATACCGGGTGTCGCCGATTTCTACGCGACCACGTACACGATCGGCGGAGATGTCGTCCCGCTGGTGGCCAAGGTTCGCGACGGGCGTCCGATCAAGCTGGAAGGCAATACGATGTCCTCGCTGACGTCGGGCGGTACTTCGGCCAGGGTACAGGCTGCCGTGCTCGATCTTTACGACACCGCCCGTCTGCGTTATCCCGTACAGATCGTCGATGGCAAGGCGCAGGAGGTAAGCACCTTCGAAGCTTTCGACAAACTGGCCGCCGCTGCGCTGGCCGCCGGTTCTCCGCTCGTACTGCTGACCGGAACGATCACTTCTCCCACAACCAAACAGGTCATCTCCGAATTCCTCGCAAAGAATCCCGGCAGCCGCCACGTACAATACGATGCCGATTCGTACAGCGGGATCCTGCTCGCGGCGGAAGCCAGCCATGGAAAAAGGGCCATACCTTCCTACCGGTTCGACAAAGCAGACGTGATCGTGAGCCTGGGCGCCGATTTCCTCGGTACCTGGCTGAGTCCCGTCGAATTCGCCCGTCACTATTCGAAGGGCCGGAAGATCGACGAGAATAACCCGGCGATGAGCAAACATTACCAGTTTGAAAGCCTTCTTTCGATGACGGGCGGAAGCGCTGACGAACGGTACACGCATAAACCGAGCGAGACGGGCGCCGTTGCGCTGGCCCTGCTGGCCGAGCTGGGAGGTCCTGTCACCGCTCCCGCTTTGCCCGACAAACTGAAAGCCGGTATCAAAAGCGCCGCCAAGGACTTGCAGGACAACAAGGGCAGGGGCCTCGTCGTCAGCGGCAGCAACGACGTCCATGTACAGACGATCGTCAACGCGATCAATGAGGCGATCGGCGCAAGCGGTACCACCGTCGACTGGTCATCGCCGCTGCAAACCCGTCAGGGCATCGACAGCGATATGAATGCGCTCGTTGCCGATCTGAACGACGGCAAGGTAGGCGCTCTGCTCGTCTATGGCGTCAATCCGGCCTACGATTACTATGATGCGGAGAAGTTCAAAGCCGGACTGAAGAAGGTCAAAGCCTCGATCTCCTTCAATGACCGCCTGGATGAGACGACGGAACTGTGCAAGTTGGTCCTGCCCGCCCCGCACTTCCTGGAAAGCTGGGGAGACACCGAGCCCAAGCCGGGCTATTACTCCTTCCTGCAGCCGACGATCGCGCCGTTGTTCAAAACGCGGCCGTTCGAAGAGTCGCTGTTGAAATGGACGGGCAACAACACGACTTATGAAGCTTATTTCAAACAATACTGGACCGCAAAACTCGGCGGCGTCGAAGCCTATGAAAAGGCCCTCCAGGACGGGGTGATCGAACCCACCACGGCAGCTGCCGGCGGCGGAGGTGCCTATTCCAATGCCAGGGTGGCCGAAGCAGCCACGGCGATAGCAGGGATCAAATCCGCGGGGCCCTTGGAAATCGTTTTCTATCAAAGCGTCGCAATGGGCGTCGGCGCGCAGGCCAACAACCCCTGGCTGCTCGAGCTGCCCGATCCGGTTACCCGCATTTCCTGGGACAACTATGCGATCCTTTCCCCCAAGCTCGCCAAAGAAAAATTCAACATCGACGTTTCCGATCGCCGTGAGGCAGACCATTACGAGGTGTACATGGACAAGCAGATCATCAAGCTGAAGCTGAACGGAACGGAAAAGAATATACCCGCGATCATCATCCCCGGCACCCATAACGAAGTCCTGGGCATCGCCGTCGGATTCGGCCGGAGCAGCGCAAGCGGCAAACTGGAGGATACGGCCCAAAATATCGGGAAAGCCGCAGCCGGTGTGGGCTTCAATGCCTTCCCGATGCGGAGTTTCAACGGGACTACCGTCGATTGGTACGTCACCGGCGCGGATTTCGACAAGACCGGCGACATGTTCCAGCTGGCGCAGGTGCAAACACATGGCACTTATGAAGGCCGTACGGAAGTGATCAAGGATATTACGCTGGATAAATTCAAGAAGGATCCCGGTTATGTGCTCGATCAGCGTGAAGAAGAGCTGAAGCCCTTCGGCGGCGTCGAGCATTTCGAGGAACAGGGAACGCTTTACAACGTCTACGACAAACCCGGCATCCACTGGGGCATGTCCATCGACCTCAACTCCTGTATCGGCTGCGCCGCCTGCGTGGTCGCCTGTCATGCGGAGAACAACGTCTCGGTCGTCGGCAAGAACGAAGTCCTGCGTTTCCACGATATGCACTGGATCCGGATCGACCGGTACTACTCGATGCCTCCCGGCAGCAAATTCGATACCCCCGAGGACGTCCAGGTCGTCTACCAGCCGATGCTGTGCCAGCATTGCGACAACGCGCCCTGCGAAAATGTGTGCCCCGTGGATGCTACCAACCACAGCTCCGAAGGGCTCAATCAGATGGCCTACAACCGTTGCATCGGGACCCGGTATTGCGAGAACAACTGTCCCTATAAAGTGCGCCGGTTCAACTGGGCCGACTATAACGGTTCCGACAGCTTCCCCAACAACCAGGACCAGAAGGTCGTGGGCGTGCTCGATCCCGCCGTTTTCCAGATGAACGATGATCTGACCCGTATGGTGCTGAACCCCGATGTGGTGACGCGCAGCCGCGGCGTCATGGAAAAATGCAGCTTCTGCGTACAACGTTTGCAGGAAGGCAAGCTGAAGGCGAAGAAGGAAAATCGCGTGCTGGAAGATATGGTCGACGTACAGACCGCCTGTCAGCAGGCCTGTCCGACCGAAGCGATCGTTTTCGGAAATGTGAATGATAAGAAAAGCCGTATCAGCACGACCCGGGCGAACAACTCCAAACGCCTGTATCATGTGATCGAGGAGCTGCATACCTTACCCAATATCAGCTACCTGGCAAAGGTCCGTCATTCGGAAGCCGCTTTCGGGGCCGAGGGACCGGAAGAAGAAACGAGGGTAGAGAAGGAATCGTAGCGCCGCGCGGGTAAACGGGACCGCCGAAACGGCCGTAAAATCAAAGCCGCCGGAAGCGGCCTGGTCAATGGCCAGACATAAGCCCTCTGCGCGAATTGGGCTAAATTAGGGAAGAGGACCTGTTCGCGTACATATAACAATAGCAAAAAGCTCAATAGACTATGTCAGAATTACGGTATGAATCACAGACAAGAGCCCCGCTGGTAGATGGAACAAAGGATTACCACCAGGTGACGGAAGATATTATACGGCCCATTGAAGCGCCGCCCTCCCGCCTCTGGTGGACGGGTTTCCTGATCAGTGTGGCTTGTCTGCTGTTCGGTGTCTGGTCCGTCGCCGAACAGGTGATCTATGGCGTCGGCCAGTGGAACCTGCATCGCACCGTCGGTTGGGGCTGGGATATCACCAACTTCGTCTGGTGGGTCGGTATCGGTCACGCCGGGACGCTGATCTCTGCGATCCTTCTGCTGTTCCGCCAGGGCTGGCGGACGGGTGTGAACCGGGCCGCTGAAGCCATGACGATCTTCGCGGTGATGTGCGCGGGGCAATTCCCCGTCTGGCATATGGGCCGTGTATGGCTGTGTTTCTTCATCATGCCTTATCCGAATACGCGCGGTCCCGTCTGGCCGAATTTCAACTCTCCGCTGATGTGGGACGTATTCGCGATCTCGACCTATTTTACGGTATCGGTATTGTTCTGGTATTCCGGTCTGATCCCCGATATCGCTACGGTCCGGGACAGGGCCAGGCTGAAATGGCGCAAGTTCATGTATGGGGTGCTTTCTTTCGGCTGGGCGGGTGGTACCAAGAACTGGCAGCGGCAGGAAGCGCTGGCGCTGGTACTGGCCGGTCTGAGCACGCCGCTGGTGCTTTCCGTGCATACGATCGTGTCGTTCGACTTCGCGACCTCGGTCATCCCGGGATGGCATACGACCATATTCCCTCCCTACTTCGTTGCGGGCGCCATCTTCTCGGGTTTTGCGATGGTGCAGACCCTGCTGGTCGTCAGCCGGAAGGTGCTGCGGTTGCAGGAATACATCACGCTCGAACACATCGAAGCGATGAACAAGGTGATCGTGCTTACGGGTTCGATTGTGGGCATCGCCTATCTGACCGAGCTGTTCGTTTCCTGGTACAGCCAGAACAAATTCGAGAGCTGGGCGTTCGCTCAAAGCCGCGTCAATATCTTCAGCCCTTATGGCTGGGCTTACTATATCATGATGAGCTGTAACGTGCTTTCCCCGCAGATCTTCTGGTTCCGGAAGATGCGGAGGAACCTGACCGTCACGTTCTTCATGTCCATCCTCGTGAACGTGGGGATGTGGTTCGAACGGTTCGTGATCATCGTGTTGTCGATCTACCGCGACTACCTGCCGAGCAGCTGGGCCACGTATTATGCACCGAGCATCTGGGAGGTCGGCTTCTTCATCGGTACGTGCGGATTGTTCTTTACCTGTTATTTCCTGTTCTCGAAATTCTTCCCGGTCATCGCGGTGGCCGAGATCAAGCATATCCTGAAGAAATCGGGTAAGTCGTTCAAAGAATCGGATAAGGTGAATAGGATAGAACGCGAACAGGTCGATGAATTCGCTCATGAATATGCACATGCCCATTAGGGTATAAAACGCAATAGATATGGCAGTTAAAAAGTTTGTTGTTGGCATTTTTACGGACGAGGAAGTGCTCTTCCCGGCGATAAAGAAGGTCCGTGCGGCCGGGTACAAGATCCATGACGTCTATACCCCGATGCCTATCCATGGTATGGATCACGCGTTGGGCCTCAGGGATACGAGTTTGCATACAGCCGGTTTTATTTACGGCATCACCGGGACGACCACCGCGCTCGTCGGCATCGGCTGGGTATTCAACGTCGACTGGCCGGTCAACATCGGCGGTAAAACGCATTTCGATCTGCCCGCCTGGATACCCATTACGTTCGAACTGACCGTACTCTTCTCGGCGGTCGGCATGTTCCTCACCTTTCTTTGGCTGAACCAGATGGCGCCCTTTGTCCGGAAACACCATTTCAACCTGCGGTCTACCGACGACCAGTTCACGATGGTCATCGAATGCACGGAAAAAAGCAACGAAGAACAGATAAAAGCGTTCCTCGCCGGGGTAGGCGCTACAGGCATCAATACCCAGGTGGCGGAAACGGGCTGGTGGCTCGGTCGTTATGACAAAGACAAAACCCCATTTGAACACAAAGGAACCGCATTAGCATGAAAAAAATAGTCGTCTCATCATTTATCCTTGTCACTGCGGCGGCCGTTTTCACAGGTTGCAGCGATGTTCAGCGCGACCCCGGGAGAGTATACATGCCCGACATGGGTTACAGCCGGGCCTATGAAACGTATGCGACCACCGAAGAGCAAAAGGCCGAGCTGTTGAAGAAGGGCATCCATTTCAGCAATACACCGGTTCCGGGGACGATCAAGCGGGGCGAACTGTTCCCTTTCCTGATCCCAAAGGATGCGCCCGGCGATTCCACGAACTATGTAGCCTCCCGGCAGGTGAAGAACCCGCTGACATCGATGGATACGGTGGAAGCCGAGCGGCTTTACCTGGTCAATTGCGCGATCTGTCACGGTGCGAAACTGGATGGTAACGGACCGCTGTACCGCGGAGGCGACGGCCCCTTCCCGGCTGCTCCCGCACAATTCATCGGGAAAGCGCAGTATATGGATATGCCGGAAGGACAGATGTTCTATTCGGCCACCTATGGGAAAAATAAAATGGGCAGCTATGCTTCGCAGCTCAACACGAAACAGCGTTGGATGGTGATCGCGTATATCAAGTCGAAACAGGCTGCAAGCAAGAGCGGCGGTGCGGCGGCAGGCAGCGCATCGTCATCGGGGTCGTCGGGAACGGACAGCACGGCCGCAAAAAAATAATCATTTCTTAAAATATTCTGAGAATGTCATCGATCAAAGAGCATTTTGTAATACCCGCCCGCTATAAACAATGGACGCTCGGACTGTCGGCTGTGGGTGTGTTATCCCTGATCGTCGGTTTTATCCTGTATGGCGGTCATGACCAGGGTACCCGCTTCTGGGCTACGATCCTCCATAACTGTGTTTTCTGGCTGCTCGCTGTGAATGCGGTCATGTTCTTTTTCGCCGCCACGACGCTTGCACTGGCCGGTTTCCAGATGACATTCCGCCGCGTGACGGAAGCGCTCGCCGCTTGTGTCGTTCCGATCGGCGCCATCACGTTCGTCGTCCTGATGATCCTGGTGTTCGGCGGTCATACCAATATTTACGAATGGCTGGATAATAGCGTAGTCGCAAAGGACAAAGCGCTGAGCGGGAAAAGCGGCTTCCTCAGCCCTGGCTTTTTCACGACGTGGACGATCCTGACGATCGGGCTATGGACCTTCCTGGGGTGGAAGCTGCGCCAGGTATCCCGGAGTATCGACAATACGCCGCTGAACGTCGAGGAAGGGAGAAAATACATTTTCAAGAATACGGTCTGGTCGGCATTGTATATTGTCTGGTATGCGCTGACGGTCGCGGCCATTACCCCGTGGATCTGGCTGATGAGCATCAACGCGCACTGGTATTCGACGATGTACAGCTGGTACAATTTCGGCAGCAGCTTTGTCGCCGGTCTGGCGCTGTTGACCATCTTCGTCATCTACCTGAAGAACCAGGGCTACCTGGAATATGTCAACCAGGAGCACCTGCACGACCTCGGGAAATTCCAGTTCGCGTTCTCCATCTTCTGGACCTACCTGTGGTTTGACCAGTTTATGCTCATCTGGTACGCCAACATTTCGGAAGAAACGATCTACTTCAAACCGCGTTTCGAAGGCGCCTACGAAGGCATATTCTATTTGAACCTGATAATCAATTTCGTATGCCCTCTGCTGATCTATATGACGAGGAGCTCGAAACGGAACTGGGGCACGGTAACTTTTATGTCCGTACTTTTGCTCTTTGGTCACTGGCTGGACTATTATCAGATGGTGTTCCCGGGCCAGCATATTTCCCCTGACCACGTGCCAATGAACCTCTTCGATTTCGGCATTGCGCTGGGTTTCGTAGGATTGATCATGTGGCAGACCGGGCGAGTTCTGAGCAAGTTCCCGTTGCTGGCAAAGAATCATCCTTTTACCAAAGAAAGTATTATCCATCATACTTAAACGTTTTAAACCATCATGTCAACTTTTTTTCTGATACTGATCCTGTTATTAGGTTTCCTGATCACCTTTCAGATTGCCAAGGCCAGTGAGTATGTGGGAGTGCTGAGAGGTGAAAAGAAGAATTTCGAACAGCACAACCGGATCAACGGATTCCTGATGATCGTCTTCCTGGTCCTGGGCCTCATCGGGGTGTACTGGTGCAACGAGCTGTTCAAGGGGAAGATCCTGGGAGAATCCGCCTCCGTACACGGAGAGGAGATCGACACGATGCTCTATATCACGGTCGTCATAACCGGGGTCGTCTTCCTGCTCACGCAGATACTGCTCTTCTGGTTCGCCTTCAAATACCAGTATTCCGAAAAGAGAAAAGCCTATTACTTCCCGCATTCGAACAAGCTGGAAGTCATCTGGACCGTGATCCCCGCCATTGCGCTGACAGTGCTGGTGGGATTCGGTCTTTTCTACTGGTTCCGGATCACGGGCGACGCTCCCGCCGACGCGCTGCAGGTAGAAGTGACGGGCAAACAGTTCGGATGGATCTTCCGGTACGCCGGCAAGGACCAGACCTTCGGAAAGAAATACTATCAGCAGATCAGCGACAAGGACAACAACCAGTTGGGCCTGCTCTGGGACGACGCCGCGACGCATGACGACGTCGTGGTCAACAATACCATGTATTGTATCGTGAACCGTCCGGTCAAGCTGATCATCGGTTCGAGGGACGTGATCCATGACGTCGGCCTGGTGTATTTCCGCCAGAAGATGGACGCCGTGCCCGGTACGCCGACCACCCTGTGGTTCACGCCGAAATTCACGACCGACCAGATGAAGAAAAAGCTGAACAATCCCGATTTCGATTACGAGATTTCCTGTGACCAGATGTGCGGGAAGGGCCATTATACGATGCGCGGTATCGTAAAAGTGGTGAGCGCCGACGAATTCAAGCTTTGGCTGGCGAAGCAAAAGCCTAACTATGCGCAGGTGATGGGGGATAAGGCCCCGGCGACCGCCGGTCAGGCGGATTCAACAAAATCTACAGTATCCAGATAAATTTTTTTTCTCATGAGCAACGAAGCAACGGTACATGGGCATTCTGAAGTGGTAACCAAACACGACGCGCACCTCGACGAGCACGG